>DASZCA010000086.1:0-11199 GCA_035943555.1 Verrucomicrobiia bacterium | reverse complement strand
AGCTAATTCGTGTAAATGGCTTCATCGCCTTGCAATGCCGCCCAGAGTTGCGCCTTTGGTGTCACGACTCCGGCCTGAATCAGTCCCAATGTCCATTTAGACAAGAAGGGATAATCCGCCGCCAATTCCGCCGCCTGTTTTTTAGTTTCTTTGTTCATTTTTTTACGGGGTTATTTTCCGCCACAGCTTTTTCGGCGATTTTCTCTTCGAGCCAGTCCACCATGTCCATGTGACAGTTGAGCAATTCACCGCCCGTCATGCCCAATTCAAGCCAGTGCGAATGCTCCGCGCCGGGAACCCGCCGCTTGTTCAATTCTATGACGGCGCAATTTGTCAGCGCGGCGTTGAAGTCATCCACCGCCGCCTGTTTGAACGCCAATTTTTGCTCCGCTTCTTTTTCAACGTCCTTTGAGAATCCCAATTTGCGGACGCGCTCCATCAGTTTGCCCACGCGAAACCTGTCCAGAATCTTCGTGAACAGCTTCACCGGACGGGCAATCATTTTTTCTGTCCATGCGATGAAGGTTGGAGCCAGAACAGGAGCCGGACTGCCACCAATATCCACCACAGCCCCCAGCACAGGAGATTGACCAACAGGAACCGCCACAGGTGCGTTGCCAGCCGTAGCCGCCGCACTCGGAAGCGGCGAAGGCTGTGACGGCGCGCGCGATAGAACCTCTTTTGCACGTTCGATAAACTTTTGCCGATGCACCGGCAAAATGTTTTGCAGGCGGGCATTAAATTCCGTCTGGAAATCCGGCGATGGTTTTTCCGCCTGCCGGTTGATGAACATGCGGAGGGCGTTGTTTTCGCGGTCAACCTTTGCCGCCGCTTCGCTGCCCGCAATGAGGCCGTCCTCGCGTTTCTTTCCGCCGCCTGTATGACCGCCAAACGCGCTGACCGGTTTCGCTGGCGAAGGAACGACGCCACCAGTTGCCGGGGCCGGACCAGTTGTACCCGGATTCCCGCCAGTGACAGGAGAATTTGCAGCGCGAGCAACGGCAGGAAGAGGAGCGGCGGCGGCGGCGGGTTTAGTCCCGACAGTGCCCGCCTTTCCCATATCCAAATTTTTAGGTTGTTCACTCACGCTTCATCCTCCTCGTTTCCGAAAACGGGGTCAGACCAATGCCGTTTGCGCTTTTCCTTTTTCACCGGCGCATTCCGCAACGCGTCTTCGCGCTCCTGTAATTTCCGCTCGCGTTCGGCGATTCGGGTTTCTTCATCGCGCAAACGAGCTTCGCGGGGATCAGGAGCCGGGGCCGGTGCGGGCGCGGGCGGATGCTCGCCTCTCACGTCGCCTTCGAGGACGAGTTTTGACGCGGGCGGGGCCGGTAGATTTTCCGGGGGCGGCGTGTTGGCCGGAACCGGCGTGGGAGTTTCAATCGGAGGAACTTCATCAGGCATAATCGTTCGTTGGTTTCAGGTTTCAGTTAAACGGACACGGTGCCGATGCTGTCAGCAGCCGTGGAAACTGTCACCGGAGCATGACGGAGCGGGTTTTTGACGTTCTCACCCCCTCTAAATGCCCGTCCAAACCCTTCAAAAACCCCAATAAAAGCCGTTTCTCACTCATCTCCCCCCCCTACCTGTCCGTGAGAATGAGAATTCTCACCCTCTCAAAGCCTTAGTAAGTGAGAGAGAGAGAATTTTTTCTCACTCTCTTTCTTACTTTCTCACCTTATCACTGATAAACGCGCTAGACCGGGCGCGCCGGAGAGGTCGAATTTCAGTGAGAATAAAATGTGACAGAGCTGGAAGTGTGACGGGCCGGCGAAAATGTGACAGACCAGGCTGTGACCTGCCCGGTGATTTGTCGATCGAGGAACGCCAGAACTGGCGTGGCGGACCGAAACGTCAGAACTGGCGTGAGTTGATCAAATTCAAAACAAAATTGCGCTTCAATGGCGGATACTTTTCCAGCCGGTTCACCATGCGGGCCGCAAAGCGTTTGATCGTGACGCGCTCCCGGTGCGTGCCGCCAAAAAATCGCCAGTCATGCAACTCTGTCGGCGGCGGATAATTCAGCCACAGACATTCTGTCAGTGTCCGGCCCCGCGTGCGCGTCCGGTACGAGATGCACCGCCAGCCCTTCAAGTGGCGCGAAGCACATAAGGCGGGTCGCAATAGACCAAGGCGTCATCAGGCAGGCCCAGCCGGGGCAGTTCAATCAAAGCATTGCCGCAAATTATTTCCGTGTTGGGGATCGCGGCACGGAAAAGAGATCCATCCCGGTCAATTATGACGTTGCGATCTGCGGGAAGCTTTCGCCAAAAAATTTGACCGCTGCCGAAAAAAGGTTCGACATAAACCGAGTGCGGGGGCATCTGCCCAATGATGCGCTGATAGACGCCCGCCTGTGCCTTGGAGCCGAGATAGCCCATATCAGAACAAGCTCACCTGTGACGCGGCCGGCGTGACAGTCCGGAGACTGTCCCGCTTCCGTTGCTCGCGCTTCCGGCAGGCCGCGCTGGCCAGCCGTTCCTTGCCCGTGATAAATTCACCACACCCACACTCACAGACGCGGTGGGGTGTGACTCCTCGATCGCGGTTGCGGATGGCGTTGGCCAGCGCACAGGCCAGCGGATACGGCACGCCGTTGCCCACTGCGCGATATTTTTCCTCCATCGTGAATCCGGGCAGGTCGAAACCCTCCGGCAAACCTTGCAGACGGCAAAATTCCGCCCACGTCCGGCGATTGCTCCGCTTGCCTTCGCTCGCCATGCACGTCCGGTTCTCCGGCTCGAACTGTGACAGGTCCTGGCGTTGCAACGTCAGTTCGGGCGTTCCCGGCCGGTGAAAGAAATGGAATTTCCGCAAACGGTGCTGATCGCTGCCAACGTGCCGCGCATTCAAAGTGAAAAGCTGGCACTGATAGCCAGCGGCAGACACCACGGGCGAGCCCGCGACGTTCTCCATCAGTGCCCACTCCGGCTGTGACTGATCGAGGACGCGCAGATATTCGCGCACAAGCTCCATGCCCTTCTCAAAATCCTTGTCCCGGTTGGAGCCGGAGAAATTTTGACAGGGCGGCCCGCCGATCAAACCCACGATGTGACCGGTCCGCGGAAAAAAACGGCGGATGTCCCCGCCGAAAAGCGGGTCAGGCCCGCGCATCACCCAAAAGCCAGCCTGTTCAAACCCACGATCTAGCAGGCCGATGCCGGGGAAGATGGATAGAACCGGTTCGTTCACTGTCAGCCCTTGATCTTAAACCAACCTTCGTCCGTGGTTTCCATATGCTGCGCCAGATAGCCGCCCTTTTGGATGGCGCGGTACGCCGTGGCAGACGAGCAATCGGTTTTCTCCATCAGCCGCCGCGTGAGGGCTGCGCGGGTCAAATGTGCTTGGTCGCCAAATGCCGCCTTCAAATCGGTCAGCGTGATGGCCTGCGCTTCGTCGTTCTCCATCTCTTTGCCCCAGTCGAGAGGGTTAGTCTGGCCGTCATGCTGAAACAACGTGCCGAAACGGCGTTCCCAAACACTGGCGGCATACATTTCGCCGTTGTTGAGCTTGGGACAGCACCAATAGATTCGCCGATCTTCCGGGTCTTCACTCCACGGCAAAAGGACGTAGACGCAACGCGCCGTATTGGGCAGAGCCACAGAGCCAGATACCAACGCCGTGAGGCTACGGCCCCGGTGAACTTCACCCGCCCTGGGCTTTTTGGTGTGCGCCACGATGAGCAGGCCGGGGCATTGGTCGCCAGCGGGGAAGCAACTGCGGATTTCTCCGAGCTTGTCTACAACTTCTTTGGCGGCGTCCTCGCTCGCCACTTGGCTCCAAGGGTCAACCACCACTAAATCGGGCTGCAATTCCGAAATGGCGCGTTTTACCGCGTTGCGGAATTCCGGTGAGTGAAACGGCAAACCACCCTCTGGCGGTTCGCTGAAAAAAATGTGACCGTGAATGTCTACCTTCGGGTGATTTTCGCAGAGCGCCTCAACCTCTTTTTTGAGACGCGTGATGCCATTCTCTGCCTGTATAATGAGCGTCTTAAATTTCCGGTGGATTTTTCGGCCCATCCAAGTGCCGCTTCCAATCGCACCTGCGAGCGCAAGGGAAGCCGTGCAAAGACTTTTGCCCGATGAGCCGGGGCCAGCGAGTACCACAACGCCATCGTATCCCATGCAGATTTCATTATCGCCCACGAGCGCAAGATGTTTTGGAACCTCATGCTTGATAATGTCCTTTGCCCGCCAGATTTTAAGGCGGGGACGGGTAGTGCCGCCGATGCGTTCGCTTTGGTCATAAATTTCCGAAAATTCTGCGCGTAACTGTTCGGGCGTGATTTCCGTGGCGTGTGCCAGTTCCGTCAGCCGGTTTTGTTTGGAGAGCATCCAGCGGCGTAGAGCCTTTTCGCGCAACGTCGCCAGATAGGTGGGAAAATTCCAGACGGAGGGAGCCGCTTCCACGAGGTTGGAGACGTATTCAAATCCGCCCGCGTCCGCCAACTGTTTTTTATCTTTAAGGAAGGAAACCAGCGTCACAGGGTCAAGCGCGTGATTCTCCATGCGGATGTTGACCATCGCCGGAAAAATGACGCGGTGCCGTTGATCGTAGAAGAGCGGCGTGCCGAGTTGCCCTAACAACGCCTCTTGCTCGTTGGCAGAGCGGTCAGCCTCCAACAGCACACAGCCGAGCGCGGCCCGTTCGGACGCATCATCGTGCGGCGGTAGCGCGTCCTTTGCCACTTTGGACAGGACGGGCTTGTTTTTTTTCGCCATCGCATCCCGCTTTTGGGCTGGCGTGAGTTTTGCCCACTGTGCGGGGCTGAATCCTGATTTTGGGTGTATGTTTGGCATGGAAATAGAATTCGATTTGTCGTGCGTCTATGAGGTCCCCACAATATTTGAGGCGGGTTATTTCGGGAGTAGTACCGGCTGACTTGTAAAACTGCTTATAGAGGGCGATGAGCAGGTCAAACGTCTCATCCTCCCATTTGTTGGGGCCGTGGCCTGTAACGTCCGCGCAGACGCGGGGATGGCCACGCCTGCGCTGGATGCGGTCGAGTTTTTTAACCCACCGCACGGCGGTTTTCGGATGGCAATCCATCGCGGCGGCGATGTCTTTGAGGACTTTCACTTTTTGTCGATTCCCAACAACGCCCCCAAGAGTTGCAATTCTTCGTGCGTGTAGTGGTCAAATGCATCGTCGGGCAGGACAATCCTTTTCCCGCCGCTAGGCATCAGCAAACGGTTGAAGGATTGTTGCTCTGCCGTGGTGTCTTTGGGGAATAAAAATTTGGCGTTGCAGTTCGGGCACTGCAATTGATCGTGGTCGCCCACTTCCCCGATCTTGAGCAGCCGCGTCGAGTGACGCGGCTTGATGCACCTCGCGCACTTCATGGAAAAATGCTCCCTTCTCGTCTCTTCGCCATCATTAATTTTTGAGATTCAATTTGTAACCATGTCCAAAGCACAGCGTCGATAGCCGCAAGCACACGAGCAATCCTGCGAGGATAACGACGGCGCAGCCATCGCCAGTAGCCAGTGCGCGGAAAATAAAGCCATGCGTGAAAAGCAAAATCAGAATTTAAAATCATTGGATAGCCTTTTTGATTTTCTCAAATTCCGCCGCCGCCTTTGAGTCAGTGACAGCATTTTTCATCGCCGTAGTGTCTATCCAATGCGCGGTGAACTGTTGGCAGTGGGGGCATTGAACGTCTTTCCGCGCATCCCACCGCCCGTAAGGCTTGCGCAGTTCAACCGTGGCGTCACAGTCAGGGTTTGAGCAGAGCCAATAGCCGTGAAGTTCTGAATTCATAATGTTGTCAATGGGGTGTTACCCGCACACGCGGGCAAAAAAAAATTAGGAACCGCCAACGTGAACAAGGCCAAGCCAGATGAGTTTTCCAATCACCTGCCCGAGCGCGATTCCGCCAGCCAGCCAGAGCAGATTTTTGACGAAGGTTTTCATGCGGACACTCCTTTCAATTTCACTTTCCGCCCGCTGTTATAATTTCCAATTATGGCAACCGCTTCGTTGTTTCGGAGCGCAGTCACATGGATGGCGCGGAAGGTAAAATCTTTTTTTGGCGTGGCTCGCATCACACAAATAAGCATGCCGCCCATCGTCGCCGCGCCCGCGCCCCAGCCCGTGCATTTGATGACTTTCATGCTGCCACCTCACGATCAGTCACGGCAGGTTCATCCGGTTCGGGGGCATACTCTCCAAGCTTGTGGTGCTGGCGGTAGCGGCGATTGTTCTCCAATTCGTTACACCAGCCGCACAGGCCCGCATAAATGCGGCCCTGCTCAAGCTCGTCCTGACACTGGGGGCAGTATTGCTTGGTCATTTTGTTCCTTTCCGTTTTGAGGGTTTAGCGGCGCGGAGTTGCGCCACAGTTACGAGTTGTTTCTGACGGGGAGCCGTGAGGGCAGGGAGGGAAAGCTGATTGTCCACCGGCAGGCCCAGATGCACCTTGATGCGGTCTGCGGCGTCTGCGGGGTAAATCTGCGGGCGGGAACGGCCCAGAGGTTTAATGTCCAGAACCGCAAAAAGGCGGTAGAGATGCACCTTGGACACCGGTTTGCCAGACTTACGGAGCGTTTGAAGTGTCTGAATTACTGTCATGGTGAGACAGTTCTACCAGTAACAGGACGTATCAGTCAATAACATAGAGTAACATTCTGTACCGGCACGGAACCCGCTATGCTTTCCCGCGTGAAAAGCACGTTGCTGCACATTCGGGTGAACGGGGATTCGTCCAACATATTGGACACTCTGGGCGGGAACCTTTTATCAAGACAGCAGGTAGCCTCTATGATTTTAGAGGCCGCGTGTGAGGCCGTCCGCCAGAACGGCGGCAAGCTGGATTTCCCACCGAAATTTAACGTGGGAGATAAAACTTCGGGCTCAACTGACTTTAGCCGACTAAATCAACCCCCTGCGTCATACAAAGCAAAAAGGTAAAAATGAAAACAATCTGGGCTGTACTGGGCATTTGCATCCTCTCCACATTGGCCACTCGTGCCGACGACTGCGCCGATCTCCGCCAGCAAAACGACACCCTCCGGAAAGAATTAAAGGACGATGCCGCCTTGGTCGCTGATTTACGCCAGCAAATAACGAATGCCGTGGCCACGGAGACATTGAGCGGAGCAACCAACGCCGAATTATACGCACGCATAGACACGCTGACACAGGAGCGCGACGAAGCACGGGGGATAGCTGAAAAACTCGCCCCACAGGCCGCGAAAGCCATGAAGCTGCCCGTCACGGTGACTTGGCGCAAAGCCTTAACAGGGCGTGGGAGTGTGCTTCAAATCCACAATACAACAGGCACTGATTTACCCGCCGTGGTCGAATGCAGCAACGATACCTTTGGAACAAAACGCTATCGGGTAATCATTCCCGGCATAGGCAACGGCGGTGCCCAATGGTACGAGCTTGGCGTAAGTCAGGGCTGGGATTTTCTATCAGGCGACACCGCCAAAATAACCAGTGCTGGATTTACGCCCGGCACAGTAACGTGCCCATGATTCGGGAGCTGCAAAGTGAATTAAGAAAACTTAGGCGGGGCAGGGCGGCGGATAAGGCACTTCCGAAAAAAGTCGCTTCGATTCCTGTCGCTCCGACCATTTTCAATTTTGTTCCACCAGTGTTCCGTTGGGCAGCAATTTCATCTTTCGCCCGCGCCATTCTACCGTATCACCCGCAAACGCCGATAGCCACAATGCCGCTTGCAGCACATCCTTCACCGGCACCAACCATAGCGGGGAAACCAACCGTCGTTCAGGCGTGAACTGCTTCTGCAGTGACTGCGCTTGGATGATCCTCACCAGCAGAAAGACCAATGCCGCCAATGGCGCCCAAAACGTAGTCGTAGTCACAAATGCCACCGGCAGCCACAGCAACGCCCACAACGAAGCGTTCGACAGCAGGCTGAAAAAGTAGGGCAGGGGCTGGCAGACCCGGATTGTCCGGGCCCAGCGAAGTTGATGCCGCCAGACCTGCGTCCAATCCATCGGCGCATCCCAGCACTCCACTACCATCGGGCACAGCGCGATGCGATGGCCCTTTTTCGCGATGCGGTTACCCAATTGATAATCATCCGCCAGGCAATCCGCGATCGCCCTGTAGCCGCCGATCTCCGCCAGCGCTTTGCGTCGGATCAGGATCGCCGCACCCAGCGCGAAGTCCAGCGGACGCAACGTCTGCGATTGCAAAACTTGGCTCCAGAAATCGCTGTTGATCGCGATCGCCTCCCAGCGCATTGCTATCGTCGCGGGATTGGCCAGCCGGTAAAAGCAATTCACCAGCGCAGTGTTTTCATCCCGCAACGGCTCGACAAAACTGGCGAGAAAATCCGCTGACACTCGCACATCTGCATCGCAGATCACCACCAGTTCGTGCTTCGCCAATTGTTCGAGTTGCGCCAGCTTGGCCGCCTTCGCGTTCATGCCGTCGATCGTTTCGCAAACAATCAATTGGGCGTCCACGGCCGGATTCTCCGCGAGCAACTGTTCCACGATTCCGCAGACCGGATCGCGCGAGTCCGCGACGCCGAAGAGGATCTGCACCGGTCCGCCGTAGTTTTGGCGCAACCAGCTTTGCAACGATTCGCGCGTGGCCTCGTCGCAACCTTTCAATGGCTTCAAGATGGAAACCGCCGGCGTGAAGCTCGTGTCCGTCGTCTTCGCGTGCAGGGGGAACCTTCTCGCCGCCGCCCATTGCCAAAGCGCCAGGCCGCAGCTCAAGGTTGCGAATAACCCAAGTATTAGGTTCAAAAAACTCACCGCTCAATAAGAAACAAGAAATCAGGCCGTAGCGCCAGCCGATTTCACTTCCGGATGTTCGTCGATCACCAGCACCCCATACGGCGGCAGGTCGTAATTGCCAACGATATTGTTGCCCGTTAGGAAATCGTGCATCGGTTTGTAGAACTGGATGCGCACCGGCGAATTCTGATGGTTCAGCACGATGTACATGCGCGAGCCTTCCTTTTGTCGCATGGAAACCTCGATGTTTTCCGGCACCTTCAACAAAGGTTGCAGCCCCACCGTCTGGCGCAGCCACAGCACGAGGTCATGATAAAAGTGCTGGTGGCTCTGCGTGCCGATATAAATCGCCTTGCCCAGCCCGAACGTATTCATCGTCATCGCCGGTTTGCCCGCGTAAAAATCTTTCGCGAAATTCGCCAGCACCTGGCAGCCCTTTGGTTCGATGATGTCGCACCACAATTTTGCCGGATGCAGATGCCCTGTCGGGAACACGCCCTTGAACGTCAGATGGTTTTCCTCGTTCGGCGCCAGCACGTCGAATTCCAAAACCTCCAGCCCGAACAGGTCCGTCAGGTCATGCGGGAAACCCGAGTCCGTCGCCATGTTGTTCTCATCAACGAGACCGGTGTTGAACGTCGCCACCAACGTGCCGCCGTTCTGCACATACAATTTCAGGCGGTCCGCCTCGCCGCCCGAGAGCAGATGTAACGACGGCGCGAACACGATTTTGTACTTCGAGAGATCCTCGTTCGGCCGCGCAAAATCCACCGCGATATTGCGGTCATGCAGCGCGTTATAGATCAGTTGGATATGTTCGCGCAGGTTAAAATGCTTGTTGGGTTGGTGCGGTTGTTGCAGGACCCAGTCATTGTCGTGAGAATAGAGGATGCACGCCTCGGCGGAAACTTTCGTGTCCTTCAATGCCGGTGCCAGCATCTTCAATTCCTCGCCGATCTGTGAGATCTCGTTGTAAGTGCGGCGGCTGCCCTCGAGATTATGCGGCAGCACGGCCCCGTAAAATTTTTCGCCGCCGATGCGCGGCTGGCGCCAGCGATAATACAAGATCCCGCACGCCCCGCGCGAAATCAGTTGGTAGGTGAACAGCCGGATGATCCCCGGGCGCACCAGCGGATTCACGTCCTGCCAGTTCACCTGGCCCGCCTTCTGTTCGATTACCCAGAAACCGTTGTCACCATCCGGTGTCGTGATGTCTTTCTTTTTCAGCGAACGCAACATGTCGATATCGCACGCCAGCTCGGAACACTTTGATTTGATTGCCGCGTTGCTCTCGATCGAGACGAAATCCAGTGCATCCGCCATGTCGAAGTGATCAAACTTCCGCTGCAACGCCCGCAAGTTCGTCGTCACCGGCCGGTCCGGGGAAAGCTCATGCAATACATCCACCTGCATCCGTGCGTAAGCCACGATCGTGTCGCTGCAAAAACGGTTCCAATCCAGCAACAACGCCGGGTTGTGCGAGGCCGGCGCATGCCGCGGCATCGGCACATCTTCAAAACTCGTCACCATCTGGCCCCAGTACCGCAAGCCCAGCCGGTTCGTCAGGTTCTCCACCGTCTCATATTTCAGTTTGAGCCAGTTCTGCCATTCGAGACGGGAATCATCATTGAACGACCACTCCGATTGATGCCCGCCCAAGCCGCTGTCCACCTGCCAGCCGATGAGATGTTCATGCTGGCCCAGAGCGCGCGCCATGTTTTCCACGACGCGCTTGGAGGCATTCCAGAAAATATCATTGTTGAAGCACACCGCCCGGCGCGTCCCCTCGCGTTTGGTACGGCCAAACTCATCCACCGGCAAGATTTCCGGATGCAACTTCGCCAGCCAGATCGGCGGCGCGGCCGTCGGTGTGCCCAGCACCGTCTTGATGCCATGCTCGCCCAGGATATCCATCACGCGTTGCAACCATGCAAAATCGTATTTGCCTTCTGACGGTTCGCAGAGACCCCAGGTGAATTCGCCGATCCGCGCCACGTTGAAACCGGCAGCGTGCATCAGTTGGGCGTCTTGCACCCATTGCGCTTCGGGTTTGTCGGCAGAACCGCCGTGGGGGAAGACCCATTCTTCTGGGTAGTAATCAACGCCAAAATACATAGTAAAATCGGGTTTCACTGCGACACTAAAACCAAAGTGCCGCCCGTGCAACGAAAATCGTAACTAACGTTCGCACACAAGTTAATGGACGCAAGTCCCTTCGACGCTTCAGGCGTCTTCGTCCTCCTGCTCGCCCTCGAATTGTAAACACGCCAGCGTCCTTGAGTGCGCTCCCGAAAGGGCGGGAGCGCTTTGGTGAAGATGGGTGTGAGGTTCATAAATCTGGACTTCCCCCGAAGTAACGGACGGTGAAGAGTTTGATTTGCATGGTTAGGCTAGGGTAGGAGGCGTTCAAAGTCCACCGGGGAGAGATAACCGATGGCGCTGTGGAGGCGGCTGGGGTTGTAAAAGGCTTCGATGTAAC
>DASZCA010000085.1:0-14232 GCA_035943555.1 Verrucomicrobiia bacterium | reverse complement strand
TGGCGGTCTTTTTGGGTTTTGGCTTCGTTTCGGCTCAGTCACAGGGTTGTTCAAACCTGCTTCTTCGCCAAAGCCTCGCCAAAACCCAAAAATCCTCGCTCTGAACGGCGATAACTTTTCTTCAAACGCTCTAACTGAGAGACACCGGGGAATATGAGATTTGTATATGTTTTAAACCAAGTTTACCCGGGCTTAATTTTTCGGGTGCATTTGGGGCGGTTCACGGTTTAACATTTGGCATCATGAGTTCACTTGCCAATCAAATTGCTGTTGTCACTGGAGCGGGGCGCGGGATCGGTCGCGCCATTGCTTTGAAATTTGCCGCCGAGGGGGCGGATGTGGTGGTCGTTTCGCGGACGCAGGAAAATTCGGAGAAGGTCGCGGCGGAGATCCGCGCGCTGGGCCGCAAGGCTTGGGCGTTCGCGGTGGATGTCTCCGATGGTAACGCGGTGACGGCGGCGGCGGACAAGATCATCGCGGATTGCGGCAAGGTGGACATTCTGGTGAACAACGCGGGGGTGACGCGGGACGGTCTGCTGATGCGCATGAGCGATGCGGATTGGGACACAGTCTTGAACACGAATCTCAAGGGCGCTTTTCATTTCACGCGGGCGTTTTTCCGGTCGTTTGCAAAACAACGGGCGGGGCGTATCTTGAACATCTCGTCGGTGATCGGGTTGATCGGCAATCCGGGGCAGAGCAATTACGCGGCGAGCAAGGCGGGGCTGATCGGGTTCACGCAGTCGGTGGCGCGTGAACTGGCGGGTCGCGGGGTGACGGTGAATGCCATTGCGCCGGGCTTTATCGAGACGGACATGACCTCGGAACTGAACGAGGAATTGAAGGGCAACATCTTGCGGCAGATTCCGCTGGGCAAGTTTGGCCAGGCGTCGGATATCGCGGATGCGGCGCTGTACCTGGCCGGGCCGGGCGCGCGGTATGTGACCGGGCAGGTTTTGACAGTGGACGGCGGCATGGTAATGTGATTTTTGAATTTTGGGCTTGGAACTGCCGGAAAAATCCAAGCTGCAGTCCGGAAAAACTTGGATTCCGGACTTGACGCCCATGACGGTAGTAAGCTAGAAACAGGCACTAATTTATGTCAGACAAACCTATTGACCAACGTGTAAAAGACATCATCGTCGAACAGCTCGGCGTAAAGCCGGAGCAAGTGACGCCGGAAGCCAAGTTTATCGAAGATTTGGGTGCGGATTCGCTCGATACGGTCGAGCTGGTGATGGCCTTGGAAGAAGAATTTGGCATCGAAGTGCCTGATGAACAGGCAGAAAAGCTCCAAAGTGTCGGCGATGTGATCAAACACATCGAGGAGTCGCAGAAGTAATTTGAACTTTAACCCCGGGGCAGTTCAGGCTGGACACAGCCCGGACTGCCCCGTTTGATTTCATCATGTCAAACCATCCTTCCGACCGTCGCGTAGTGATCACGGGCATGGGCCTCGTCACGCCGCTGGGCCACGATCTGGACACGTTCTGGCAGCAGCTCATCACGGGGCAGTGCGGGATCGACAGGATCTCCGCGTTCGACGCGACGCCGTTCGACACGAAGATCGCGGGGGAAGTGAAGAATTTCGACCCGACGCCGGCGTTTCCTTCGCCGAAGGAAATCCGCCGGACGGACCGGTATTCGCAATTTGGCGTTTATGCCGGATGGTCGGCCTTGAAAGATTCGGGGCTGGAGCTGGAGAAAGAAAATCTGGACGAAATCGGGGTTTTCCTGGGCTCGGGCATCGGCGGTCTGGCGACGACCACGGAGCAGGTGCTTATTTTGGACAAGCGCGGGCCGGGGCGGGTTTCGCCGTTCACGATCCCGATGTTGATCTCCAACATGGCCTCGGGGTTGATCTCGATGTATTTCAATTTGCGCGGGCCAAACTTTGCGACGTGTTCCGCGTGTTCGACGGCGAACCACGCGATCGGTGAGGCGTGGCGCACCATCAAGATGGGTGATGCGAAAGTGATGCTGGCAGGCGGCTCCGAAGCGGCGGTGATCCCGATCGGTATCGCCGGGTTTTGCGCGATGCGGGCCATGAGCACGCGCAATGACGATCCGAAGCGCGCTTCGCGTCCGTTCGACAAAGACCGCGACGGTTTTGTGATGGGTGAAGGTGCGGGCGTGATCGTGCTGGAAGAATTGGAACACGCGAAGGCGCGCGGCGCGAAAATTTATTGCGAGATCGCCGGGTACGGAAACACGGCGGACGCGCACCATATCACGTCGCCGCCGCCGGGTGGCGAAGGCGCGGCGCGTTGCATGAAGATGGCTTTGCGCACGGGCGGATTGAATGTCGAGGACGTGAGCTATGTCAATGCGCACGGCACTTCGACGCCGGTCGGGGATGTCTGCGAAACGCAGGCGATCAAGACGGTTTTTGGCGATCACGCGAAGAAGCTGGCGGTGAGCTCCACCAAAGGCGCGACCGGGCACATGCTGGGCGCGGCGGGGGCCGTGGAAATGGCGGCGTGCGCGCTGGCCATCAAGAACGGCATCGTGCCGCCGACGATCAATTACACGACGCCCGATCCGGAGTGTGACTTGGACTATGTGCCGAACGTCGCGCGCGAGATGAAGGTGAACGCGATCGTGAACAATTCGTTCGGGTTTGGCGGACATAACTCGACGATCGCGGCGAAGAAGTTCAACGGGTAATCCGACGACGACGATGAATTTTCTTCCCCTCATTGAAAACAAACGCGAGGGGAAAATCCTCGCGCCGGCGCAAATCCAAGAATTCATCCGTGAATTCACGGCGGGTAAGATTCCAGACTATCAGATGGCGGCCATGCTCATGGCCGTCTTTTTTCGTGGGTTGAATACCGATGAGACGACGGCGTTGACGCTGGCGATGCGGGATTCGGGGGATGTGCTGACGTTTCCAAAAGATAAGCGGCCGTTGGTGGACAAGCATTCGACGGGGGGCATCGGGGACAAGGTTTCGCTGCCGTTGGCACCGTTGCTGGCCTGCTTGGGGTTTCGGGTGCCTATGATTTCGGGGCGTGGGCTGGGCATCACGGGTGGGACGCTGGACAAGCTGGATTCCATTCCGGGATACAAGACGCTTTTGCCCGCCAAGGAGATCAGCAAGCTGGTACAGAAGGTCGGGTGCGTCATTTGCGGGCAGACGGACACGATGGTGCCGGCGGATAAAAAGATTTACGCGTTGCGGGATGCGAGCGGGACCGTGCCGAGCATCCAACTGATCACGGCTTCGATTCTTTCCAAGAAACTCGCGGAGAGTTTGGATGCGCTCATTCTGGATGTGAAATTTGGTTGTGCGGCGTTTATGCAGACGAAGGCAGATGCGCGGAAGCTGGCGCGGGCGATGGTGACGCTGGGGAACCAGTGCGGGACCAATACGCGCGCGATTTTGACGGACATGAACACGCCATTGGGTCGTGCGGCCGGCAATTGGCTGGAGGTGAAGGAGAGCGTGGAGTGCCTGGAGGGCAAGGGACCGCTGGATCTGTTGGAGTTGGTCGTTGATTCCGCGGCGCATCTTTTGGTGCAGACGCGGAAGGTGAAATCGCTCGCAGTGGCGCGGGTGATGGCGACAGAATGTTTGGAATCCGGCGAGCCGCGTGGCAAGTGGGATGAAATGATCGTGGCGCAAGGGGCGGATTTAAAAGCGTTCAATCGCAAGCTGGCGCATGATTCGACGGCGAAGGTGGTCGTGGAGGTGAAATCGAGCAAGGCGGGGTATATTTCAAAATGCGATGCGCGGATTCTTGGTGAGGTCATCCGGGATATCGGTGGCGGGCGGTTGACGAAGGAATCGAAGATCAATTTTGATGTGGGGGTGGATCGGATTGCGAAGCCGGGTGAGAAAGTCGGGAAATCCGGGGTGCTTTGCCGGGTGCATGCGGCGGATGCGGGGCAGGCCAAGGGGGCGGTTGAAAGAGTGAAGACGGCGTTTGAGATTTCGGGGAAAAAGGTGAAGGCGGGAGCGTTGGTGGTGGAGGTGATTGAGGGGTGAAGTTTGGGGAAACATTCAACATTTAACATTTAACGCCCAACTTCGAAGGGGGGAATGGGGGCGCTCTTCGAGCTGCGTTTCTTTGTAGATGGAATACCACAAAGTGCCTGCTACGCAGGCAGGCAGGGTCGCGGCGCGAACCCTGTCCACCTTGGTTGGGCTTGCGATGGAGACGTTGTTGTAATCGCGGTGGAATGGACGTATGGCGGTGGAGCTGGTTCCTAGTCGTCGCCGCACCCCTCACCCTAGCCCTCTCCCCTCCGAGGGGCGAGGGGACTCGCAACGGATGGGTGGAAATAATCTGGCAGGTAGTGGCGCTTTGAGGTTCGTATCAGAGACGCTGGACATTTGACGGCCAATAAATTTCTTGGAAATTATGTCGGATGGCGGGTTTTGAGGTTTTGTGGTCAATCAGGAACACCGGACTGGAAAGTCCGGTGAACCGGCAGGCTGGAAAGCCTGCCCTACAAGGAGGGCGGGTCGATTCAGGCGATTTTATCCCAGATTAGGATTTCGGGCATGCCGACGCAGAGGGCGTCCAAGCGGGGGAGAAGCATCTGGATGTGGTCGTTTTTGAGATGGGTGTCGAGGGCGGCTTTGGTGGTCCAGTTTTCGTGGAACAGGAACTTGCCGGGATCTTCGGGGGAGATGTGGAGGTCGTAGTTGAGGCAGCCGGCTTCTTTGCGCGTGGGGGCGACGAGGCCGATGAGGGCTTTCTTGAGTTCGGCTTCCTGGCCGGGTTTGGCCTGGAAGGTGGCGACGACGGTGACGGTTTTTGTATTCATAATGTTTGGTAAATTTTTAACGGTTTCTTCGATTCGCCGCGCTCTCCCTCACCCTGACCCTCTCCCGCTGGGAGAGGGAACAGCTGTCGGACCGCTACTTAACATTGTCAGTCCTTCAGCAGATTACAGAAATGAGTTTGCGCCGACATATTATTATGTGAGTGATTCCAAAATTTTCTCAGCGGCGGCGCGGGGGTTTTCGGCGGCGTAAATGGGACGGCCGATGACGAGCCAACTGGCGCCAGCGGTCATGGCTTCGCGAGGGGTCAGTGTGCGCTTTTGGTCATCGGCTTTTTCGGCGCCGGTGCGGATGCCGGGGGTGACGAGTTGGATGTGCGCGGGCAGGATTTTTCGGAGCGCAATAATTTCCAGCGGGGAACAGACGAGGCCGCGCAGGCCGGATTTCACGGCGAGTTGGGCGAGGCGGAGAACTTGGGCTTCGGTATCGGCGGCGCAGCCGATTTCCCCCAAGGTTTCGTTGGTGGAACTGGTCAGCACGGTGACGCCCAAGACAAGCGGGGCAGTCAGGCCGAGTGATTTGGCGGTGGCTTGGGCGGATTGCTCGGCGGCGTGCATCATCTCGCCACCGCCGCTGGTGTGGATGGTGAGCATCTGCACATCCAGCCGGGTGGCCGCCGCGACGGCCTTGGCGACGGTGTTGGGGATGTCGTGAAATTTCAGATCGAGGAAGACACTGGCGCCGGTGGCGCGGACGCGCTTGACGATGTCGGGTCCGGCGGAGACGAAGAGTTCTTTGCCGATCTTGAAGGCGCCGACGGCGGGCGCGATCTGTTCGGCGAGTTTTAATGCCTGTTCGGCGGTCGGGACGTCGAGGGCGGCGATGATGGGATTTTTGTTGGCCACGGCGGCATATAGGTAAGCATGGATGGAGGCGGAAGAAAAGTTTATCTGGTGATGGCGTGGTAGAGAGGCAGGCTTTTTTAACGCAGAGGCGCGGAGAAAAGCAGAGGGGGAAGAGTGGAGGAGATTTAGGGTGGGGAACATTCAACATTTAACGCCCAACGCTCAACATTGAAGGGTAATGCCAAAAGGGCTGCAAATATTGCGAATCCAATTAGGTCCAACCGAATCCAAACACGATCAAAACAAAATAAAAAGGCAGAAAATATTGAGGTGGGGGTTGCCGATGGTTCGCGCGGTTTGGTTGCAGGTCACGCGCTGCGGCTGGTCCCTGCATCCCAACATAGCCGCCGCCCATTGGCGGCGGGTTTGCCGTCGTGGGTTGTAAGGTTGCCGTCGGATTTGTCGCCGGTTGGTCACGGCGTTTTGCAAGTTTAACACGATCCATAATTTGGATGTTGAAGCGGCGTAAACGCCGCGCTCCGGGGGCGGGGGCAGGGAGTCGCGGGTGAGAAGGCAGCCGATTGGCGCACGAACGATTCCGTCGCCTGACTCCCGCGTTGCGGGCTCGGCGACGGGGACGGCGCAGCGCGCCGTCCCTACCAAGGGGCTCGGCGTAGCTGGTGGTCAGGGTTTTACTTCCAGAGGATGGGCGATTTTTGTTTCCAGATCGTGGTTGGCGTGGTGCCAGTGGTGGCGGGTGAGGGCGGCGGCGGTGCCGAAGCCGAAGAGGAGGAAGCTGCCGGTAACGGCCAGCAGGCCCACGGGGGTTGAGCTCAGCCCGTGTATGGCGGCGGTGCCGGGACCGGACAGCAAGACGAAAAAGGCGGCGGCGGGGATGACGGATTTCTTCCATTCAAATTGATAGAGCTGGCAGGCGAAGCAAACGGCCAAGACGACCGCGCCGGGAACGAAAGACATCCAAAACCTGGCATACTCTGAGTGCATCCAAACGAATGACTGGACGATCCAGGCGACCGCCGCGGACATGCGGAGCAGGTTGGCTCCGAGGTGATCCTGATCATTCCAGCACAAGCTATGGAGGAGCAGAAAAATAAACCCGCCTTGCATGGCCCATTGGAGGGCGGCGGCATGATGGCGAAACACAGCAAGGATGGCGGCCCCAAAAATGAACGAGCCAAGAACGCTCTTGCCGGGATGGTTGGAGAAGGTGATCCAGCACAGCATGTAGACGATAAAGCCACCGGCGATCCAATCGGCATGGCCGATTTCCGGGTTGATGGAGGGCAGCCAACTGGCGGGCATGCCGGCGACGAATAACAATCCGGCGATGACGGTCAGGTGGCGGGCGACGCGGTTTTTCCGGTCCAGAAGGCAAACAGCGCCATAAGCGGCGATATTTACCGCGGCCAAGATCAGAAACGTCCGGCGACCGCCGGGTGAGGTGGATAGCAACGGTACGCCGAGCGGCAGGAAGGTCAGCGCATATGTTTGCCAGCGGGACTTGGTGGGAACGCGCAGGAAAATGGTCCACGCCAAAACGGCGGCGGCGGGGGCGAGCAGTTCGCCACGCAGATTGAATTGATAGATGAAATCCAAGCCGTATAGATGGGCGCAGGTGACGGCAATCCAGAGGCTGAACAAGCCGAGCGGGAGCCAACGGTGCTGGGGGAGCAAACTTCCAGCCACGCGCGCGCGAGGCAACAAGTTCACCAGTGCCAGCACCGCCGGCAAAATCAGGAGCCAGGTGCATTCGTTCATTTCGTAGGCCGGGCCGGAGTCGATGTAGACGCCGATCTTGGTTTCGCCGAAATGCCGATAGATCAGAGGCAGGGCGACATTCAGCAGGAGCAGCAGGGAGCCGATGGCGAGCAATGAGGCCGGAAGGTTGAGCTGGGTGAAATGCCTTTTCAGACCGCCAAAGCGGACGACGGCCACGGCGGCACCGACGAGGCACATCTCCATGGCCAAGTTGGATTCAATCAAGGCGGCCTGGCTGATCAGGATGAAAGGGACGAAGACCAGCAAGTTTTCCAGGCCGACGAGCAAGGTGGAGTCGTACCAGATGCCGCGCCGGGCGAGGAAGATGGCGGTGATGACCACCAAGATTTCGTAGAACTGGACCGAGGTGAAATTGAAAGCCAGGCGGGCGGATTCGGCATCGAACAACGGGGTATCGATGGAAACACGGTAGCAGCCGTAGAGCAGGAGCGCGGCGCTGACGAGATAGAACGGGTTGCAGACGAAGAGGGTTCGCAGCCACCAGGAGAGAGTCTTCTTTGGTTTGGGTGGTTGCAGCGGAGGAGTTGGTTCCACGCTGGCGATGACCGACGGCGGTACGCTGGTTTGGTCATTCTCATTCATAAGTCACCTCATAGAGTTTGGTTTGACCGGTAGTTTTTTGTTCGCATAAGACGGGCCAAGTGATTTTGAGGTTGGTTTGCTGGGGTTTTACGAGATTTGAGTTTTGGATGGGGCTTGAGAGGGCGTGAGGTTCACGCGAGTTGCGTGGTTTTCACGCGGGGAGGCGGGAAATTTTATGACGAGGCGGCAGGTGATTTGAATATTTTAAGCAGTTGCCACGTGCTCCTGCTGATTGTCATTTAGTTGGCATCAAAAAAAGGCATCGAACACTTCCAACGCAAAAAGCCGAGTTCGGGCTGGAAAAACTCCTTGTAAATCTGTGGAACAGGCCAAAAATGGGCAAAATTATAAAAGGTCCCACGCCGAATCGATCTCATGACACCTTTATTTGACGAAGCCCTCCCGATACTTGAATTCTCCGATGCTGCTTTCAGGCGACCTGAGGTCAATCACGATCGCCCCCGAAAAAAGACGCACCTGCGAAAACTTACCCTTTCCCTGACCGTGCTCATTTTCTGCGCCCTTCAAAGTTTTGCCCAAGACTTCGGCTACGACACCACCCGCAGCGTCATCACCATCATCGACGCAAACGGCAAATCCAAACGTATCGTCCTGGATTCCAACCAGCGCTTCGGTGCGCCCAGTTGGTCCGGCGACGGCACCTATCTCGTCCTCAACTCCGGCGGCAAACTCTGGCGCGTTTCCGTGGACGGCAAAGAAAAACCAAAGCCCATTTCCACCGGCACCGGTGGTGTCGATATCGACCACGGCGTTTCGCCCGATGGCAAGACCCTCGCGGTCACTTCCGGCGCTCTCTTCGCCGTTCCCATCGATGGCGGCGAACCTCGCCAGTTGACTCCGCAATCACCGAGTTATTTTCAAAGTTGGTCTCCAGATGGCAAAACGTTGGTTTACACCGCCAACCGCGGGCGCGGCTCCGAAATTTTTTCCATTGATTTCGCCGGGGGGGAAGAACGTCGGCTGGTCCCCTCCCTTAAAACCTCTGACGCCGCCAGCTATTCCTGTGATGGCGCGTGGATTTATTTCTGTTCGCAAGACTCCGGAAATTCCGAACTCTGGCGCGTTGCGGCGCGGGGCGATTCTTCCAAACCGGAACTCGTGCTGGCCGACGAGCGCGCCAACTGGTCGCCGCGCCCATCACCCGATGGAAAGTGGCTTTTCTATCTATCGTATCCGCCGAAGACCCGAAGCCACCCGGCCGATCGCGATGTCATTCTTCGCCGCATCCCGCTGCCCGGCGCAAAAGTTGAGCCCGCGAAAGTCGTGGACATCGCCCGCTTCACGGGCGGTCACGGTTCCATCGGCAAGCGGCCATGGTCACCCGATGGCCATTCCTTCGCCTATGTCAGTTACGAGCCGCCACCGCCGTCGGTGCGCATCGTTATGTTCACACCGTCCGATCTCGAAGTCCCGGATGGCGCCAACCAAAGACTTACAAAGATCGCCAACTCCGCCGAAAGGTTTCTTTTTGCCGGCATGAAACAATGGGGCTACCCGGCCATGGCCACAAATATTTTCCGTCGGGAAAAGAACGGTTCTGTCGAGGTATTACGGGTCAAAGGCGAATTTCCGCTTTCCAGCGGCAAGTATTGGAATCCTGGTTATGCCGATTACGTTATCGACCGGGCAAGCCGGCAATATGAAATCACTGGCGATGGGCATATCTGGTGGATCTTTATCTATCTTGGCGACCGTCCCACCCGATTTGGCGACTGGCGCGGGGACGGCTTTTCGCGCGGCGGCGGCTGGGCGATGGTCAATTACGACACCATTCCCGGTGAAATCCGTCCCGACCTCGGCCTCGACGAAGGTTTCAATGCCCAATATTTCCTGAAGGGCTCCATCCACGAGCTCGGCCACGCCTTCGGCTTGCCGCATGCCGGTCCCGACATTCCGCTCAATCTCGGCAATTCTCTCATGGGCCCGAACATGGATGTCTACGCCAAAAAGGAATATCCGCATCCCGACCACGTCTACCTCTCCGAAGCCTCCGCAGCGATGCTCTGGAAACACCCCGTCTTTTCCGGCACCGACCGCGACCGCGTAATCCAGCCCAGTGTCAAGCTCAGCGACTACCACGCCCGCTACAGCCAAACCGATGACGTCATCACCCTCACCGGCAAACTCATCTCCGATCAGCCTGCGCACACGGTCGTCGTGACCGAAGATCCTGGCCAACATGAGGACGATCACTGGTTCCGCAGTCATGCCGCCCGCCTCGCCCGCGACGGCACCTTCACCGTGAAATTCGATCACCCGCCCAAATCCGATGTTCACTACCACATCCGCTTTTGTTTTCAAAACGGTTTCACCACCGGCGACGGCACGGACACCGGCTCCATCCAAAAATCCCAGATCTACAAAGACGGAAATTTTGAGTTCGACGAGTAAGCCGTTTTATAATGCGGAGATACCAAATTATATCAGTTCAAAAGCGGCAAGTTTAATTCCAAATTTCAGTACGCCACGAAAAACAGTCATCTCGATACGGAGGAGGAGCATTCAACGTCCAACATTTGACGACCAACTTCCAAGGAAGAAACAACGGATGGACATGGGGTTGAGCTTTTTAATTTTTGAAATCAAGACGCCAGCCGGGACGGGTGAATTTTGACTTGGGGGAGATTTTTACCTAATCTGTGAGCATGAAGATTGTCCGTCATTCTGATAAAGATTATTCCGCGAAGCTCCGTGATCTGTTCACGGGCGCCAGTCTTTTTGACGCGACGATCGAGGAGCGGACGCGGGCGATCTTGCAAGATGTGTATCTGCATGGCGACCAGGCATTACTGGAATTGACGGCGAAATTTGATGGGGCACAGCTCACGGCGGAACAATTGGCGGTGACGCAGGCAGAGTTGTTTGGCGCTTCGTTGATGGCCGATGAGGGATTGCGGGCGGCGGTGGCGGAAGCGGAGGGGAACATCGCGAGCTTTGCCAAAAAATCCAAGCGCAAAAACTGGTCGGGCAAGAATTCCCATGGTGCGAGCGTGGGCGAAAAATTTGACGCGTTCCAGCGCGTGGGAGTGTATGTACCGGGCGGCACGGCGCCGCTGGTTTCCACGGCGTTGATGACGATCACGCTGGCGAAGGTGGCGGGGTGCAAGGAGATCGTGGTGACGACGCCGTGCGGCAAGGACGGCCGCATCAACCCGGCGATTTTGTTCGCCGCACGCGCGGCGGGGGCGACGGAGATCTACCGGATCGGCGGGGCGCAGGCGGTGGCGGCGCTGGCTTATGGCACGAAGACTATCCGTCGCGTGCAGAAGATTTTTGGTCCAGGCAACGCCTATGTGAGCATGGCGAAGCGGCTGCTGGTCGGACGGGTGGCGATCGACCTGTTGGCGGGGCCGAGCGATTTGCTGGTGTTGGCGGATGACACGGCGAATGCAAAGTATGCCGCCGCGGACATGCTGGCGCAGGCGGAACATGGTTCCGGCCATGAGCGGGTCTGGTTGGTGACGACTTCGGCGAAAGTTTTGACGGCGGTGGAGAAGGAGATCAAAAAGCAACTGCCGAAGTTGTCGCGGCGCGATTTGATCCAGAAGGTGCTGGACCGGAATGTTTGGCTGATCCAGGTCAAGGCCATCACGGATGGTGTGGCGTTGGCAAACCAGATCGCGCCCGAGCATTGCGAAGTCATCACGCGCGAGGCGCGCAAGGTGAGTGATGGCATTTTGACGGCGGGGGCGATTTTCCTCGGCAACTGGTCGCCGACGGTGCTGGGCGATTATATCGCCGGGCCGAGCCATGTGTTACCGACGGATGGCGCGGGGGCGTCGTTTGCGGGCTTAACGGTGGATCAATTTCAGCGGCGGACGAGCGTGGTGGAGTATAATCGGGCGGGATTGAAGAAGGCGCTGAAAGGGGTGCAAAAGTTTGCGGAGATGGAAGGGTTGGATGCGCATGGACGGAGTGCGGAGATTAGAAACAGATGAGCCTCAACGCGGTTGTCCGAATCACGCTACATGAACAGATCCATCATAAAATTTATTGGGGGAAACAGCACTTTAACCATCATCTGCTTGGTGATGGTGAATTTTCAAAGCACGTATGCGCTACAGGCGGGTAATTTTGAATCCTACAAAGAGTATGTTTTCGGGCCGGCCAGAAGTTATCAGGTTGAATTTCTAGAAGGGAAAATCGGGAAAAGTGTGACGAACGCTTTTAAATATGAGGGCGGAAATATTGTCATGATTCAAAGGCATTACAATGTCACCTGCCAAAGCAATGCTTTTTCACTGACGGAGAATCCTCATCTTGTCAGCCCGGACAAACAAAGCCCACCGTTTTATCTGTTTCGGAATTATGGACGATTTGAGAACGATGTTTGGGTCCAGAAATCTTCAAACCAGGTTGAGATGGCCACTATGGATCTGGCTGATCAGAGTAGCGCCATCACTACAATCATTGGAGATGTTAAGAGGGCAGAAAATGAGGCGTGGTGCGCTGCTTTATACGGGTTGCCTCCGCTGTCAGCCGCGTCAATCAAGTGGGACGGGCATAAGTTTTCAGGCCAAACATTTGCGGGAGAGGATATAAATGGTGAAGTGCAAATCGATAATGCCAATGGCCTCGTGTCCAGTGCTACATATTTTATTTTGGGAAATAACGAAGAATCCGCGACCATCTCGTACAGTTATTCAGACCCCACCAACTTCGATGTTCTGCCCGATATGGTGCAAAGGCGCATCCATCAACCACATAATCACATGTATGAAGCGGAATATTCGTTTTCATTGAAGATTTTAAATCGCAGCCAGTCAATGGCCGCGTTTGGCCCGGATCTATATCTAACAAACGTATATCAGTCGTTTACGATGATATCCAACGGGTTCCCTTAGCTCGAGTCGGGGGCAAATTTTTGCGGGGCTCGGAATTTCAAAAGGCCTTGTTTCAAAATGCAAACATTGTCAGTCCAATCAAGCCGGGAAAAATTGCCAACCCGGCGAGAATGTACGGCTGGTTCATCGCGGGATTCGTTTGCATAAGTCTTGTGGCTTTTGGGTTGGTAAGGAAATCAGATTAGAAAAAAAATGTAATAATACTGTCTGTGCTTCGCCACGCGGTGCGGTTTAGGCGTTCCATGGGTTGGAAAGCCACGGTTACCGGACTGAAGTCGCTCCGCGACAAGGGGATGGCATCGTTTGCGGGATTGGCGGTAGATCAGTTTCAGTGGCGGACGAGCGTGGTGGAGTATAATCGGGCGGGATTGAAGAAGGCGCTGAAAGGGGTGCAAAAGTTTGCGGAGATGGAAGGGTTGGATGCGCATGGACGGAGTGCGGAGATTAGGCAGGAATGAATGATCGGACCAAGCGAGCGGGGAAACATTTAACATTCAACATTTAACGCCCAACTTCCAAGGTCAGGGGCTGAGGAGTCTTGAATTTTAACCACGGATGGACACGGATAAACACGGATGGGGAAAAGCGGGGGCAGAAGGAAAAAAGGGCATTCATGGACGGGCAGGATAAGAATCGCAAAAATTAGCTCACCGACGCCCCGATGCCGCACCTGACGGGCTGGGGATTTTTAGGGACCGGTTTTCTACAAACAGGGCGAATCTACGATGCTGGAGAAGGGAGAGGCTGGCTGGAAATCCAAGGCTCAGGCTGACCGCCGCGCGGATGGGGTAATGGATTCTATTGACAACTACTAAAATAGTTAGTATAAATAGCCTTTGATTATGTTTAAAACTAACATAATAAGCGTTTTGATGGGCGAAAAGGGTGCGGCCGCGGTGCCAGCGACGGAACACGCGGGCGGGTCGCCCGCGCTCCTGGCGCCGGACGTCGGGCGGGGGCATGACCAAGAAATGACTGTGATATCCCATGATTTCCCAAGGAAAAATTTCAGAACTGGCCGGACTGGCGCCCGGCGGTCCATGGCGGAGTTGCCGTATATTCAAAGAGCGAAGGAAGAAGATCTGAAGAATGAAGAAAAAAAGGTCGTGGGGATAAATCCAGCGTTGGTTACAGGCCACGCGCTGCGGCTGGTCCCTTTCCCCCAAACACAGCCGCCGCCCATTGGTTGGGCCTTGTTGGGCTTTGTTGGACCAAAAACTATGCGAAGGAAGAATTTAGAAGGCAGAATGAAGAAAAAATCCTGTGAGCTTGCCCCACGAAAGTGGACAAAGCATGTAAGCTTTCGGGAGCGACTTATGAAACAACTCAAGAGCCAACAGAAGCATTCCAAAGCGTTCCGGAAGGAAGCGGTGGAGTTATTGATGACAGGCCGGACCCTGACAGA
>DASZCA010000084.1:0-1615 GCA_035943555.1 Verrucomicrobiia bacterium | reverse complement strand
GAACATTCTCCACGGCGGGCGGTGTGCTGCTGCCGTTGCCGGCGTTGGGACTGAGCGCAAGCACAACGGTGCTGTCGTTGAGCTGGCCAAGCTGGGCAAACGATTGGCAATTATACACGGCCACGAATTTGACGCCACCGGTTGCGTGGACGGTGCTGAACAGTTTGGTGTTCAGTAACAACAATCAGTTTGGCGTCAGTGTTACGAATGACTCCAGTGTGAGATTTTTCCGGCTGAGTTCGCCGTGACCAATCACCGCACGTCAGTATTTCAGCGGGGCCAAATTCATGGAACGGATTTCGATGTCGCCACCTTCGCTTTGGATGCCGATGTAGCCGGAATTAACGGTGCATTCGGTGATCTCGTTGACGAACTTGCCGTTCAAGAAGGTTGAAACTTTGCCGTGGAGGCAAATGGTTTCAGAACGGTTCCATTCACCGATGGGAAGTTCGGCGGGTTGTTCGATGAATTCTTTGCGGAAAGGCACCGGCGTGTTGGCATCCTGGCCTTTGTGTTCCTTGCATTCGGCGCCGGCCATCACGAACAGATCGCCTTGGCGCGTGTGTTTGCCCTGCACTTGGACGCACATGGGCCAGACTTTATCGGGGGATTGAATGTGCACGAGAACGCCGGTGTTATCGGCCTTGGGTGCGACTTTGACGAAGCGCCATTCGACGGTGAGAAAATAATTGCTGTAGACCTCCGTGGTGCGGAGATAGCCGATGGGTTTACCGGTACAATGGATGACGCCATTGGGGACGCTCCACGTCTGGAGCGGATCGGCGTTGTCCTTCATGCAGAAGGTGAAGCCGGAAAAATCCTTGCCGTTAAACAGGGTGACGGAATTTTCGCGGGCATGCGGCGGAGGGTAATCGGTATCGCTGTCCTGCGCGGTGGCGACGGTGACGAGCAAAAGCGGGAGGACAACAGTGGCGGCGAAATTTTTCCAGAGCTTCATAGGCCCATGAGATTACGGATTGGGCAGGGGCTCAAGAAAGAACTTTCGGACTTCCATTTCCGCGCCTTCGCTTTGCAGGCCGATATAACCGGC
This sequence comes from Verrucomicrobiia bacterium, assembly GCA_035943555.1. Classification (GTDB taxonomy): domain Bacteria; phylum Verrucomicrobiota; class Verrucomicrobiia; order Limisphaerales; family UBA11358; genus UBA11358. The sequence goes on along the minus strand of DASZCA010000084.1, from coordinate 564 downwards.
GGAAACATCCACGCCGGTGATCTTGTTCATGCTCTTGCCATTGACGATGATCTCGACGGTGTTGCTCCGGCAGACGCTTTGAAAGGTGGTCCATTCGCCGACGGGGCTTTCGGCGGAAGGCAGGAGCATCTTGATGCCGTTCTTGCCCATGTTGACGGGCTCGTCGCAGGTGGTGCCGCCTTGCAGCCAGAAATCGCCCATGTGATCGTGCATGCCCTGGCATTCGATGCAGTGGGGCCAGATCTGGCGCGGGCTGGCATTGGTGGCGCGGTCCTGCATGAAGACGCAGACGCCGGTGTTGCCGGCTTTGGTAAAACGCCATTCGGCGGTGGCGACGAAATCGCGATAAGATTTTTCCGTGCGCACATAGCCGGTCGGCTTGCCGGTGCAGATGATAAGGCCGTTGGAGATGCTCCACGTCTTTTCCGGCGCGGCGTTGGAGCGCATGTAAAAAGTGAGACCGGAAAAATCCTTGCCGTTGAACAAGTCGACATGGCCGGAGGGCGTGGTGGCTTCTTGCGCGCGGGTTAACAACGCGGCGAGCAGGAGCAGGGTGGTGGCAAT
>DASZCA010000083.1:0-3661 GCA_035943555.1 Verrucomicrobiia bacterium | reverse complement strand
CCGTTTCATCAAAAAGCGGATGTGATCTTTACCGCCTTGCGAACCGCTCAAAGCCGTTTACTTTGAGCGCAGTGAATCTGAGACGTTACTGGTCCATTTATGCGACGCTATGGAGAAATTCCGTGGCGCGCGAGATGTCCTTTAAAGGCAATTTCATCTTGTGGATCATCGTGGAACTGCTGTGGTTCGGTCTCCAACTGACGTTCGTATCCGTCATCTATTCGCAGACCAAAACCGTTGGTTCCTGGACGCAGTGGCAGATGGTCATGCTCATCGGTGCGAGCAATTTCATCCAGCAGGTTTTTCAGGCGTTTTTTCTTACGAATTGTACCGGCCTTTCGGAACTGGTGCGGACGGGCAAAATGGATTTTCTTCTGGCCTTGCCGGTCAACACACGTTTTCTCATTTCATTACGGGTGGTGGATCTCGGGGCGTTCATCAATGCGGCGTTCGGATTGAGCGTGCTGGCCTATGCGGCGCACAAGGCGGGAGTACATCCAACGTTCGTTCAATTGTGCGGTTTCAGCGCGCTCTGTATCGTGGGCATATTGATCCATTACTCGCTGATGTTCATTTTGGCGACCATCAGTTTCTGGACGGTGCGGGCGCAAGGCATCGTCTGGGGTTATTACAACCTGTTCAACATCGCGCGGATGCCGGATGAGGCGTTCAAAGGCGCGTTCAAGGCCGTGTTCACGTTCGCGCTGCCGGTGTTGCTGGTGAGCAACGTGCCGGTGCGGGTGCTGGCGGACAAGATCAGTTCGCCGTGGGCATGGATGCTGTTATTGGGTGTCGGCGCGGTCTGGGCGTGCGTATCGGAACTGTTCTGGCGCTATTCCATCCGCCGGTACACCAGCGCGAGTTCCTGACGGCCGCCTTATCGGACGGGGTAATGGGTAACAGTATAACCATGCTTAAACGCTTTTGGCTTGAATGAACAACTGGGCTGATATCCGAAACTTTTTGGCTCTGGCCGCCGTCAAATCACCTTAATCCTCAATGAATAAAACACCTCAACCCATGACCGGTTGCCTCCCAAAACATTTTCTGACCTTGATGGCTGCCGGTTTGCTTTTAATGGTTCAAACTACCATCCGCGCGGTGGATGCCACAAATGCAATTTCTGACACCGCAATCCGTGATGTCATCACGCGCGTGGCCAAGCATCAACTCCACGCGCTGGCGGATGGTGATTACGCCGCCGCCCAATCGCTTGAAGCAGCCAAGGCCGCGAAGTCGCCGGAAGGGATCGCCTGGAGTTACCCTTGGGGAGTGACGCTGTACGGCATGCTGCGTTCGACGGATGTCACCGGCGACAAGTCGATGGACACTTTTGTTGTGCAGCACAATTTGATCTGTGCGCGCTATTACAACTGGCTCGCCGGTTTGAAAACCAGCGTCACCAATGCCACCGATCTCAATGCGTTCACGCGCGGTTCCAAGATCAAATCGTTGCTTTCCCTCGGCAACCTCGATAGTTGCGGCTCCATGGGCAATGAGATGCTTGAGAGCATGATTCGCCATCCGGAATCTGTCACGCCGGAGGAAAAAGCCGTTGTGGAACGCATCGCGGACTGGGTCGTGAAAAAGCAGGAACGCCTGCCGGATGGCACGTTCTGGCGGCCGAAATCCATGGGTGGAACCTTGTGGCCGGATGATCTCTACATGGGCGGCGTGTTTCTCGTCCGCTGGGGCGTCTACAAGCACGACCAGAAATTTGTCGAGGACGCCGCCAACAACATCATCCATCAGGCGGCATTGGAAGCGGATGCCGACGGCCTCTGGTTTCACGGTTATTTCGAGGCCGATAAAAAACACGCGCCATTCAAATGGGGCCGTGGCAATGGCTGGGTGACCGTCACGTTGGTGGAAACCCTGTCCGCCTTGGATGAAAAAAGTCCGTTGCGCCCCAAGTTGATCGAGGTTTTGCAGGCCCAAGTTGAGGGGTTGAAAAAGCTCCAGGCACTCGACGGCATGTGGCGGCAGGTTTTGGACAAACCGGAGTTATGGGAGGAAACGAGTGCCACGGCCATGTTCGCCTATGGCATCGCCCGTGCCGCGAACCGTGGCTGGATCGACGCTTCCAACCTTGAAGTGGCGCGCCATGCATTTGCCGGCATCGCCAAAAATGTCACCGCCGATGGCGTGGTCAACGGAACGTGTATCGGCACAAACATCGGCCAAGATTTGGATTACTACATCAAACGGACGCAGCCGGATGACGATTTACACGGTCGCGGCGTGGTGCTATTGGCAGGAACGGAATTGTTGCTTGCGGATAAAAAATAAACATCCGGCCTGAATTTAAAACGCCGTTCTTCCTGCGAAGAACGGCGTTTCGATTTTAGATTTCCCGGCTGGCTTATTTTTTGTTCGCGGCTACCGCCTTGCCGACGGCATCCACCAAATCATCCCCGCGCAAATCTTTGGCGATGATCTTGCCGTCACCATCCAGCAAAATGGTGGTCGGAAGTTTTTCAATGCCATATTTCACGGCCAATTTGTTTTGAAAAGGAAGGTTTTGATCGGGAAATTTGCCGGTGAGGTTCACCAGGTTGGTGTCAAAATATTGCGGCCACGCCACGGCATCATTCTTTTTGAGATATTTGTCCAAGTCATCTGGTTTCACGTCAAGGTTGACTCCCAAAACATCAAAACCTTGGGTGTGATATTTTTCATAGGCGGCCACCACGTTCCGCAGTTCCAGCCGGCAAGGAATGCACCATGTCGCCCAAAAATCCACCAGGACAACTTTGCCTTTGTGGTCGGCCAGGGAAAACGCTTTGCCGTTAAAATCCGATTCATCAAAGGCCGGCAGCGCGCTGCCCGCGACCTGGCTGTCCCGTATCTTTTGCATGGCGACCATCGGGTCTAGCTGCGCCAGGACGGATGCAGCCTCCGCTTTATGCCGTGAATTGGGAAAGTCGCGGTTGAGCCGGACGAAAGTTGCCTGGGCGTTGACATAATCTTTTAGCACCTCGAGATACAGGTCCGCTTTCATGAAGACGACATCGGCGGCGGCCTCCGACTGGTCGCCGGGATGGTTGGCCAATATGGTATCGAATTGTTTTAACTCATTCGTCAGGTCCCCGGGCATGGCTCCGGCTTGCGTTTTGGCGTTGATGGCACCGACCAGTTGGCCCAGTTCGTCATGGATGCTGTTGGTAGAGATTTGGGCGAAGCCTGTGAGCCCGCCCGCGAGCAGGATTTGCACGGCCAAGATGATGATTTTCTTCATTTAAAACGTAAACCGCACGATTTCATTTTTTGCCCCGCTGGGCAATCTCTCATTTGACCCGGCGATGGACGTACCTGTTCAAAGAGAGATTCTCCGTGAAGAAACTTGACGGGTTGGCGACTTTCGTAGTTTAATTAATTAATGATTTTCCACCCCGCCAGAATGGGCTTGCTGAACAAGCGCGCCCTCGTGCGGCAATTGCAGAAATCCGGCATCGCCTCGCGCGCCGCGCTGGCGCGTTTGCTGGGCATGAGCCAGCCGACGGCGGGGAAGATCGTGGATGAGCTGATCGCGGATGACATCCTGGAAGAAGTGGAGGCGGTGGAAAATGCCGATAACGGCGCGAACAGTTCAACCCGCTTGGGCCGCCCGGGCCGGCAATTGCAACTGAACCGTTCACAGCCCGGTTTTTTGGGGATCCAT
>DASZCA010000082.1:0-2081 GCA_035943555.1 Verrucomicrobiia bacterium | reverse complement strand
CCGCCTTCATAAGGCCAATGTTGCCTTCGCTGATGAGGTCCAGCAACGGCAGGCCGATGCCTTCGTAATCGCGGGCGATCTTCACGACGAGGCGAAGGTTCGCCTTGATCATGTGTTCGCGGGCTTTCTTATCGCCCTTCTTGATCTTGGCGGCGAGTTCGATCTCCTCCTGCGGCGTCAGCAATTTGACCTGGCCGATTTCACGGAGGTAGAGCCGGATGGCGGTATCGCCATCGTGCCGCTCGGATTCGCGGCGGATGAAGCGGGTGGTATCGCCCTCGGCAGGCACGACCACGGGCGCCTGCACGGGGGAATCGGCCAGCGTGCGGGGAACGGAAACAATTTTGGTTTCAGCCGGAGCATCGATCGGGGCGGAAGCTTTCTTCTGCGCCGGCTCCGGAGCCGCCTTGCGTTTTTTATTTTTCGCCGCCATGAATGACGAAAAGTTAAACGCGGGGCGTCAGGCTGCAAGCAAATTAACTGCGGTTGTTGTTGGCCTGGGAGATGTAGTAGAACAGGTCGAGCATTGCGACGACCAAGCCGGCGACATAGGTGAGGGCGGCGGCATCGAGAACCTTGCTGACTCCCGCACGTTCCGTTTCGCGGACGAGACCGAGGCGAAACAACTGTTCCTTGGCCCGCGCGCTGGCGTCATATTCGACAGGTAACGTGACCAGTTGGAACAGGGTTATCACGGAAAAGACGGCGACCGCCACCAGCACAAGTCCGTGGAAAGCATGAAAGAACAAACCGGCCAATATGAGACCCATCCACGCGTAGTTGGCGATCTGGGTGACGGGTACGAGAGCCGCGCGCAAGTTATACATGGCATAGCCCGCCTGCTGTTGAAGGGCGTGACCGGCTTCGTGGGCCGCGACACCGACCGCCGCGATGGTCCGGCCATGATAGTTGTCCGTCGACAGGAACAAGGCGCGTTTTGCGGGGTCAAAATGATCGGTCAACTCGCCTTCGACTTCCTCGATCGCCATGTCATTGAGACCGGCTTGGTCCAGAATCTGCCGCGCCGCCTGGGCACCGCTCAGGCCGGAGTCCACGGGTAATTGGCTATATTTGCCATAGGCGGACCGAAGCTTCATCTGCGCCCATAAGCCGATCAACATGCCAGGCAGCATGATGAACAAATAATATTTATAGTCCCAAATCATAAATTATCTCAGTTATTCTTTAGACCGCGCACCCGGAAAAACATTCAACGGGCATTTCGGGCACTGCGCCGGTCCGGATTCATTAAACCATAAATATGGCCGAGTGCAACTTGCTGCTCCGTCCCGACCTTTTCGCGCAAAACATGCAAAAAATTTCGTTGATACGTTGCAGAAGCTGCTTCAATTCTCTGTATCACTTGGGCTGGTGCAAGTTACAGGCACCCGCCATTGCAAAACTTGCTTTCGCTTCTTGCCAATTTTTCGATAACGCGGCAAATTTGACAAAACTAAACATTACTTAGAATCAAGGTGACATGAGCAAAGAAGCAAAACTGGAACTCGACGGAAAATCTTTCACGTTGCCGACCGTGGTGGGCAGCGAAGGCGAGAAAGCGGTGGATGTTTCCGCGCTGCGTGCAAACACCGGCTACATCACGCTGGATGACGGCTACGGCAACACCGGCTCGTGCAGCAGCAAGATCACTTTCATCGACGGCGACCAGGGCATCCTGCGTTACCGCGGCATCCCCATCGAGGAACTGGCCGAGCAATCAAATTTCATCGAGACGGCCTATCTGCTCATCTACGGCGCGCTGCCGAACCGCCCGCAGTTGAAGACTTTTTCGGACATGCTCTCGCAGAGCCAGTTCCTGCACGAGGACATGACATATCATTTCGAGGGCTTTCCCACGGGCGCACACCCGATGGCAATCCTGTCCTCGATGATCAACGCGGCAAGCTGCTTCGATGAAGGTTTGATGAACTGGAAGTGGGGCAAGAACGAGCAGTTCGAAGTCTACGTGGCCAAGCTCATCTCGCAGGTGCGGACGATCGCGGCGTACTCCTACCGCAAGTCGCACGGGCTGCCGCTGATCTATCCGAAGCAGAGCTACAAATATACGGCGAACTTCCTGC
>DASZCA010000081.1:0-16132 GCA_035943555.1 Verrucomicrobiia bacterium | reverse complement strand
AATTTCTCAAACAGGTTGTTGACGGCATCTGCGTAGAAAGTGGTCTGCTCGATGCTCGCGTTCGGCGGGCCTTCGACGATGCCGAAAACGACGCCCTGATCTTCCGTGGGCGCCAGTTCGTTGGGAGAGAAGATGTACATTGGGATGACGAGCAGGCTCAAAAAGATCCAGACGCCGTAGATGACAGGACGCATGGTGAGCGATTTGTCCAGCACGCCACCGTAGAATTTTTTCAACCGTTCAAACTGGCGGTTGATCACGGCGGGCAGCCCCCGTTCTTCACGTTCATGCGGCAGCAGGCGCGACGACATCACCGGCGAAAGCGTCAACGCGACAACACCGGAAATCAAAACCGCGCCAGCCAGCGTCAGGGCAAACTCACGGAAGAGCGAGCCGGTGAGACCGCCTTGAAAAGCGATGGGCGCATACACCGCCGCCAGCGTGATGGTCATGGCGATGACCGGACCGACGAGTTCGCGTCCGCTCAAGATGGCCGCTTGGAACGGCGTCTTGCCCTCGCGCACATGGCGTTCGACGTTTTCGACGACGACGATCGCGTCATCGACGACCAACCCGACGGACAGAACGATGGCGAGCAACGTCAGCAAGTTCAGCGAGAAGCCGAAGGATTCCATCAGGAACACGCCGCCGATGAGCGACAGCGGGATGGCGGCCAGCGGAATCAGCACCGAGCGGAACGAGCCGAGGAACAGGAAGATCACGACGGAAACGATGAGCAACGTCTCCGTGAGCGTCTTCATGACCTCATGGATGGCGTCATTGATATATTCCGTGGCATCGTAGGCGATCTTGGCGTTGAGGCCCACGGGCAGTTCCTTTTGGATCGCATCCATTTCAGTGCGGACGCGCTTGATGACATCGAGCGAATTGGCGTTGGGCAGCACCCACACGCCCATGAACACGGCGCGTTCGCCGCTGAAGCGCACTTCGCTGTCATAATCTTCCGCGCCGAGCACCACGTCGGCCACGTCGCCCAAACGCACCAGATTATCGCCGTCCTGGCGCACGACGAGCCGCTTGAATTCATCGACCGAGCGTAAGTCGGTGTTGGCGGTGAGGTTCACGGCCACCAGCGAACCCTTGGTATGGCCGACGGCGGAAAGAAAGTTGTTGGCCGCGAGCGACACACGGATGGCGTTCGGGCTGATGTTGTAGGCCGCGAGGCGTTCGGGCTTGAGCCAGATGCGCATGGCGAACGTGCGTCCGCCGAGCAGGTCGGCGCGTTGTACGCCTTCGAGGGCGGCGAGACGCGGCTGGACCATGCGCGTGAGGTAATCCGTGATCTGGTTTGCCGCGAGGACGTTGGATGACGAGAAACTTAGGTACGCGGCGGCGAACTGCGAATCCGCCGGTTGGATGTCGATCGCGGGAATCTCCGCTTCTGGCGGCAGGTCGTTGCGGACCTGGTTGATTTTGGAATTGATCTCGGTGAGCGCCTTTTTGGCATCGTAATTCAACTTCAACCGCGCTGTGATGGTGGAGAGGCCGAGCTTGCTGGCGGATTCGATGTAATCGATGCCGTCGGCCGCCGCGATGGCGCGTTCCAACGGCTGGGTGACGAAGCCGCGCACGAGTTCCGCGCTCGCGCCGACGTACACAGTGGTGACGGTGATGACGGCGTTTTCGTTCTTCGGATATTGGCGGACGGTCAACGAGCGGACGGCCTGCAATCCCGCGATCAGGATGATGAGGTTGACGACGACGGCCAGTACGGGGCGCCGGATGAAAAGATCCGTGATAGATTTCATGCGCGTCCGTTCAGGTGTTCGGCGGGGTGGGTGTGTCGGAACTCTTCGGCACGATGTCGTTGTTTTCCACGACGGCCATGCCGTTGCGGAGCTTGAACAGACCGGCGGTGACAACCTTGTCACCGACGTTCAGCCCGGATTGCACGCTGACGAAATCGCCCTGCGTACGGCCGGTGCGGATAAATTTCTGCTGCACGATGAGGTTTGTTTTGCCCGCGTCCACTTTGGAATCGATGACGAAAACCGAGTCGCCGTAGGGCGCGCTCAAGAGGGCGGTGGCCGGGATGACGAGAACTTTCTGATCGCCGGGCAGGACGACTTGGGCGCGGACGAACATGCCGGGGCGCAGGAATTTATCGGTGTTCGGAATTTTAGCGCGCAGGCGGACGCTGCGGGTGGCGGCATCCAGATCGGGGTTGATGGCGGCGACTTCGCCCTCAAATGTTTTATCCGGGAAAGTATCGCTGACGACCTTGGTGGCGAGGCCGGTGGAAACCTTTTCCAAATCCTGCTGCGGCAGGGTGAAATCCGCGAAAACCGGCGACAATGCCTGCAGCGAGACGATGCCCTTGCCGACGGCGATCTGTTCGCCGAGGTTCACCAGGCGGATGCCGAGCTGGCCGGTGAAGGGCGCGCGGATGGTTTTTTTGGCGATGACGGCGCGGATGTTGTCGGCGTTGGCATCGGCCTGCTTGAAATTGGCGTCGGCCTGGTCGACTTCAGATTGGGAGGCCGTGCCATCCGTGTGCAATTTACGGGTGCGGTCGGCGGTCAGTTTCATCAAGTCCGACTGGGCGGTGAGCGAGCGCAACTGCGCGTCTTCGGAAGATGTATCCATCTTCAGGAGCAGGTCGCCCTTGTTGACGTTGGCGCCGGATTCGAAATCGATCTCGCTAACGGTACCCGCGATTTCCGGGGCGACGGTCACGCCCTGTTCGGCATTGATGGAGCCGATGGCCGAGAGGGTTTCCGTCCAGTTTTCCTCATGCGCGAGGGCGGAGGAGACGGTCTCGGGGGGCATCTGAAAAGTTTTGCCAAAGCCGATCATGGTTTTGATCTGCAAAAACTTGGTCCCTGCGAGCGCCACAAAAATGATCAGCACGATTGCGATCACGATGAAAATAATCCGTTTCATTGGAAGGCGAATTTAAAGACGGGTTGGTGCAGTGTCAAACACTTGTTTGAAGTATCTGTTTGAATTGGCGAAAAAGCAGAAATTATGGCGAAATCACCAGTTCTTTCCCTTGCAGAGTTTAAGTGACAATATTGCGCATTTGACTGATAGATAATGGCTTACGATTCAGTTTTATCAAGTTTCTGCCGGTTTTGTCCCGTCTTTTGCCCTGTTCGTCCCTTTTCAGATTACAAATGGAAGGTTTGGTGTTATCTGTCTTTTCATAACGTCTTGGCATCTGGCAGGACAACCGAAATAAACAACACATTATATTCCTATGAAAAAAATCCTCGCACTTCTTGTGACGGCGTTGGTTGGTGTATCGGCCTACGCCGCCGAGTTCGCGGACATCAGTGTCGCGGACGTCAACAAACTCAGCGAATCCAAAACGGCGGTGATCATCGATGCCAACGGACCCGGTTCTTACACCGGCAAAGGCCACGTCCCCGGCGCGCTTGATTTTAACGCCATCGAAGACAAACTCGCGGCCAGCCTGCCGGCGGACAAAGGCGCGCTGATCGTCGCCTATTGCGGCAACCCCGGTTGCGGCGCTTATCTGCGCGCGGCGAAAGCGGCGCAGAAGCTGGGCTACACGAACATCAAACATATGTCGGCCGGCATTGACGGCTGGAAAGAAGCGGGCCTGAAAACAGAACCGGCCAGGTAAGCTGCAAGGCCGTTTCGAAAAATACCGCCGCAAAAAATAGAAACATTCAACGCCCAACATTCAACGCTCAATTCCCAACGGTGAGCCGGACATGCTTTTCTTCGAGGCTGGGCGTTGAATGTTCAATGTGCTCTGTAGAAACCTTTCTAAACCTGATGTCTCAGACTCCCTCTCCGCCATGAAATGGGGGGAGGGCTGGGGAGAGGTGGTGCTTTCCCTCTAAAATCATTCGCCATTTTCCTTCCGAAACATAGAAACGGCCACACTTCAACGGTCCGTTGCTTGGTCAAAAAGGTTTCTGCAGAGCATGTTCCGTGTTGAATGTTTTTGAAACAAGGTTGCGGTTTTCAAATCAAATCTTTTGCGCACGGGCGACCTGAAACGCAGCAGCTAAAACAAAAATTACTCCATGGGCGCGGCCAGCCGGGCCGCCGAACTGGCCTGGGACACCTCATGTCCGTTGCTGGTATTTCCCTGTTTGTTCGAAGATCTGGTTCAGGCCGCTCGCGAACAGTTTTATGAAACGGGGCAGATGGGTGTTGTGGAGCCTGAAGCCATGATCAGCCTGGCGCTGCTCCCCCTTGCGGAGACGCATGTTTCGCCTGCATACTGAGTCCGGCATGGAACTGCGGCATCTGCGATATTTTGTGGCGGTGGCGGAAGCATTAAATTTTACCAAGGCGGCCATGCGCCAGCGCGTGGCACAACCGGCCTTGAGCCGGCAGATCTCGGATTTGGAGGAAGAACTGGGGGTTGATCTTCTGAAAAGGACGTCTCACGGCGTTTGGCTGACCGCCGAGGGAAAATTATTTCTGGAGGATGCAAAAGGGATTCTCAAAAACGCGGATGAAGCCGTGACCAAAGTGCGCGCACTGGCCCGTGGTGAGACCGGTGAGCTACAAGTCGGATATTTGCCGCCGCTAGATCTGCACATATTGCCGCGCGCGCTGGCAGAATTTCAAAAGACGACGCCGGGCGTCAAGGTGACGCTGCATGATCTGGGTGCGGATGAGCTTTGCAACGAGTTGCGAAATGGGACCCTGCATCTGGCTCTCATGATGCAACCGACGGATGAATCCGCCGCCGGGATGGAGTTCGAAGAAGTTGGCCGCTATCCGTTCTTCGTGGCGATGGCGCCCGCCCATCCGCTGGCGAAAATGAAAACGATTTCGGTAGAAGTGTTGACCAAGCAGCCGCTGGTCGTCTTGGGGCGCAAACGAAATTCGGAATTTCACCGGATATTGCAGCGCATCTTTGCACCGTCGCGCCCGAATATCGCGACGGAGAGTGACAGCATGAATTCGTTGATCACGGAGATCAATGTGGGCAAATGCGTGGCGGTGGTCAGTGAGGCTTTTAAGCAGGCGGTGGGGAAGCGGCTGTTGTATCGCAAATTGACCGATACTGACATCGCCATGTGTGTGGGCATTGCGCGGGCAAAAAACGGCGACGTGACGCCGGCGGGAGAAAAGCTGTGCGCGTCGATCCGCAAGACCGCCCAGGCCTAGCGCCCTCCTCGATTTTCGTCAAAACCTCAGGCAGACCGCTTCTGCCTCGCCCCATTTCTGTTATTCACAAAAAGCATCGCCACCAGAGAAACGTGGTATTGGGCGGTTTCAGATGCCGCTGTTAAGGTCTCTTCAAGGTTGGCACGCGCCAACAAAACAAACATAAAAAAAATCGAAAGACCAACGTTATGAACTCACAAAAATCAAATCAGCAGCAAAACAAGGCGGGCAAATCCGGCAAGTCCATCGTCCTGGTCCACGGCGGTTTCGTGGACGGTTCGGGCTGGGCGGGCGTTCACAAGATTCTCAAGAACCAGGGCTACAATGTCGTGATCGTTCAAAATCCGACGAAATCGCTGGCGGACGATGTCGCCGTCACCAAAGCCGCGATCGACAGCGTGAATGGCGAGGTCGTGCTCGTCGGTCATTCCTACGGCGGCGTGGTGATCACCGAGGCGGGGACGCACCCCAAGGTCTCGAACCTTGTGTACATCACCGCGTTCGCGCCGGACAAGGGAGAATCGGTTTCTTCCTTGATCGCGAACCCGCCTCCCGGCGCGCCGGTTCCTCCGATCTTGCCGCCCAAGGATGGTTATCTTTTTCTCGACCGCGACAAATTCGCAGACTCATTCGCGGCGGATGTTGACGCAGACGTGGCCTCGTTCATGGCCGATTCCCAAGTGCCGTGGGGTCTTGATGCCCTGGCCGGCGCCGTCAGTGAACCGGCGTGGAAGAGCAAGCCGAGCCACTATCTGGTCGCCACAGAAGATAAGATGATTCCGCCGCCGGCCCAACGGGCGATGGCGGGACGCGCCCAGGCGCAAGTGACGGAAGTGCCCGGCAGCCACGCCATCTACGTTTCGAAACCCGCCGAGGTGGCGGAAATCATCCGGCAGGCCGCCGGGGCGGTTTGAAAGCCTGCGACTTGTTCATTGATCACCGGTGAAGCCCCAAGATGCTTCGCCGGTGATTTTTGATTTATTAGCAGGCGAGAATTCAAATTAAATTAAGATCGGGTCGGCCATTGCAAAGGCTTGAAAGTGTTAGGGAAACCGCTAGGCTGGCACAAGATTTGAGGGTTTTAACCATTTTTGAGCTTTTTATGAAGTATTTACACGGACAGTTCTGTCTGGTTGCCGCCTTGGCGGTTGCTTTATTGTCAACGGGTTGTAACAAACCGTCGGCCCCGGTGGCGGCCGGTGACGAACCGATCAAGGTCGGCCAATTTGCCTCCTTGACTGGCAGCGAGGCGACCTTCGGACAGTCCTCCGACAAAGGGACGCAACTTGCCATCGAAGAATTAAACGCCGCCGGTGGCGTGCTGGGCCGGAAACTCCAACTCATCACCGAGGACAACCAGTCCCAAGCCGGCCAGTCCGCGACGGCGGTCCGCAAATTGATCTCGAGCGACAACGTGGTGGCGGTGCTCGGCGAAGTGGCCTCGTCCCGCTCGCTCGAAGCCGCGCCGATCTGCCAGCAGGCGAAAATCCCGATGATCTCGCCTTCCTCGACAAATCCGAAGGTGACGGAAGTCGGTGATTATATTTTCCGGGTGTGTTTCATCGATCCGTTCCAAGGCACGGTGATGGCGAACTTCGGGCAAAAGACGTTGAAGATGAAAACAGCGGCGATCCTTTCCGATGTGAAGAGCGATTACAGCGTGGGGCTGGCAAAATTTTTCAAGGAAGGCTTCCTGGCGGGCGGCGGCACGATCATCGCCGAGCAGAAGTACAGCGGCGGTGACAAAGATTTTAACGCCCAGCTCACGGCGATCAAGGCGGCGAACCCGGATGGCATTTTCGTCCCCGGTTATTACACCGAAGTCGGATTGATCGCGTTGCAGGGCAAACAGCTTGGTATCACGGTGCCGATGTTCGGCGGCGACGGCTGGGAATCGCCCACGCTGGTACAGATCGGCGGGGCGGCTTTGGAAGGGGATTATTATTCGACGCATTTTTCGCCGGAGGACACGTCGATGGCGGTGCAGTTTTTCGTGAAGCATTACAAGGAAAAGTATGGCGAAACGCCGGATGCCATGGCGGCGCTGGGCTATGACTCGGCAATGGTCCTCGGTGATGCCATCAAGCGCGCCGGCACGACGGATGGCGCCAAGCTGCGGGACGCATTGGCGGCGACGAAAAATTTCCCGGCCGTCAGCGGCAGCACCACGATTGATGCCAATCGTAACGCGTCCAAACCGGCGGTGATCCTGACGATCAAAGATGGCGCGTTCAAATACATCCAGACTGTGGCTCCATAGTCAGTTGATAGCTTTTAGTTGATGGTTGATAGGAGAAATCTATACCAAGCCATAATGTTTAATTTTGAAAAACTGGAAACATGGCAAAGTGCTTTGCACCGTTCCGTCTTGGAGCTGAAGTGACGCAACGCCTTTTCCTCTCAACTATCAACCCTCAACTATTAACTCCCCCTGACCGAATTTCTCCAGCAACTGATCAACGGCCTCGCGCTCGGTTCCATCATCGCGCTCATCGCGCTCGGCTACACGATGGTTTATGGGATTCTGCGTTTCATCAATTTCGCGCATGGTGACATCTTCATGCTGGGGGCGTTTGCCGGGTATTATCTCGCGCCCAAAATCGCGCTGCTGCTGCCGTTGCCATCCATCGCCGGCGGGTTGGTCGTGCTGGTGGCCTCGATGCTCATCTGCGCGACGCTGGGCGTATTGATCGAACGGCTCGCGTACCGGCCGCTACGCAAGCGTCCGAAGCTGACAGTGCTCATCACCGCCATCGGCATGTCGCTCTTTCTCGAATACGCGGGTCAATTCTTCTTCGGCGCTTCCATCAGAAAATTTCCTGATATTTTCCCCGTCACAACCGTTACGCGGATCGGCGGACTCAGCTTGAACAGCAACCAACTAATGGTGTTGGGTGTCACTTTGGTTTTGTTGGTCGCGCTGCGGTTCATCGTGATGAGGACGCGGATCGGCACGGCGATGCGCGCGGTGGCGTTCAATCCCGAGGCGGCGGCGCTGATGGGGGTGAACACGGATGTGGTGATCTCCTTCACCTTCGCGCTCGGTTCGGCGCTGGCGGCGGCGGGCGGCATCCTCTGGGCGATCAACTATCCGGCGATCGATCCGTTGATGGGCATCCTGCCGGGGCTGAAGGCATTCATCGCGGCGGTGCTCGGCGGCATCGGCAACCTGCCGGGCGCGGCGCTGGGCGGATTGGTCATCGGCGTCGTGGAGACGTTCGTGAAGGGCACACGCTGGTCTACGTGGGCGGACGCCATCTCGTTCGCGATCTTGATTTTGATTTTGTTGGTGAAACCGTCGGGGCTGCTGGGTAAAAAGGAGATCGAGAAGGTATGAACATCCGCCACGCGAAGACATTCCTGTTCAGCGCGCTGGCGTTGTTTTTTGTGGCGTCATTCTTTGCGGGCCGGATGAACGGATATTGGTTGAACAACTGCTACGACATCGGCATCGGGATCATCATGGCGGTCAGTTTGAACCTGATCAACGGTTACACCGGCCAATTTTCGCTGGGGCACGCGGGTTTCATGGCGGTAGGCGCCTACACGGCGGCGATGATCACAAATCAATGCAACGATCTGAATATTTTCGCAGCCAACGCTGTATTCGCGCTGGCCTTGTTTGCCGGTGGTGTGGCGGCGGCCGTGGCCGGGCTGGCGGTAGGAATTCCGTCCTTGCGGTTGCGCGGGGATTACCTGGCCATCGTCACATTGGGATTTGGCGAGATCATCCGCGTGATCTTGCAGAATGTGCAGACGGTCGGTGGCGCCCGCGGGTTAAGCGTGATGCATGGGTGGACGAATTTTTTCTGGGTGTTCGGGCTGGCGGCGGTGACGGTGTATGTCGTGGCGGCGTTGGTGAACTCCACCTACGGGCGCGGATTCATTGCGGTGCGGGATGACGAGGTGGCGGCTGAGGCGATGGGTATCAACACCACGAAATACAAAGTAAGCGCGTTCGTGGTAGGCGCATTCTTTGCGGGAATCGCAGGCGGATTGTATGCGCACTCCAAACAATTTCTGACGCCGGGCGGTTTTGGTTTCATGCAGTCCATCACCTACGTCGTCATGGTGATCTTGGGCGGCATGGGCAATAACATCGGCGTGATCATCGCGGCGGTGCTGCTCACGCTGCTGCCGGAAGGTTTGCGCATGGTCGCGGGCATCGAACATCTGCCGGGGATGGCCGGCTATCGCCCGCTGGGCTGGGTCGGTGAAACGCGCATGATCATATATTCGCTGTTGCTGATCGTTTTGATGCTTGTCCGCCCGCAAGGGCTGTTCAGCTTGAGGAGATCAAGCCAATTAAAAATTAAAAATTAAAAATGAAAAAAGCGGATTCTCGATCGGGAAACAATGTTGCCAAGCCGCGCGACATTGTTGACCGCACATTTGAGTTTGCCGTCCGCATCATCCAACTCTGCGGCAAAATGGACGAGCGTCCGGGCGTGGCGAGGGTGATGATGAGCCAGATTCTCCGCGCTGGTACCAGTGTGCCGTCCAATGTAGAGGGGGCGCAGGCCGCACAGAGCAAAGCTGATTTTAACAGTAAGATGTCTATCGCTTTGAAAGAGGCGCGAGAGACGCACCTGCGTTTGCGCCTGCTGGCAACGGCGAAAGTTTTTTCAGACGATCAACTGTCGCTATTGATCGGTGAGGCTGATGAAATCCGTCGAATAATTGGTGCGATCATTGTTTCGAGCAAGCGTGGCCAAGAATCCTGATTTTTTAATTTTACATTTTTAATTTTTAATTCATGCCCCCACTGTTACAACTCGACAAAGCCACCATCCGCTTCGGCGGGTTGACGGCCGTGTCGGAATTGGACTTGCAGATCGGGCAGAATGAACTGGTCGGTCTCATCGGGCCAAATGGCGCGGGCAAGACAACGGCGTTCAACCTCATCACCGGCGTGTATCAGCCGACGAGCGGGGGGATTGCTTTTGACGGTGAATCTATCGTCGGCAGCAAACCGTATTTGATCACGGCGCGGGGCATTGCACGGACATTTCAGAACATCCGGCTGTTTGCATCTCTTTCCGTTTTTGACAATGTGCGCGCGGTATTTCATCTGCACTTGAAGGGCGACATCCGCCATGCGTTGTGGCGGGGCAAAGGCTATCACGCGGAGGAAAAATCTATCGCGGACCGCGTGATGGAACTGCTGGAGATTTTTCAACTGGGAAAATTCCGTGATGAGCCGGCGAAAAGTTTGAGCTACGGCGACCAGCGGCGTTTGGAAATCGTCCGCGCACTCGCAGCGAAGCCGAAACTGTTGTTGCTGGATGAACCGGCGGCGGGCATGAACGCCACGGAAAAAGTCGAACTGACGCGGCTGATCCGTTTCATCCGCGAAAAATTTCAGATTTCCATCCTGCTCGTGGAGCATGATATGCATCTGGTGATGGAGGTGTGCGAGCGGATCGCGGTGCTGGATTACGGCATCAAGATCGCCGACGGGGCGCCGGCGGAGGTGCGCAAATGTCCAAAAGTCATTGCAGCGTACCTTGGTGAATAAAGAAGCAAAGAAACCAAGCGGAATGAAAACAAAGTGGATTTTCTTGGCTGCCTTGTTTCTTGGTTGTTAAAAATAAATGCTGGAGATCAAAAATCTGACGGTCTGTTACGGTGCCATCAGCGCGCTGCATGGCATCTCTTTGTCCGTGCCGTCCGGCAGCATCGTCACGCTCATCGGCAGCAACGGGGCGGGGAAGACGACGACGCTCAAGACGATTTCCGGCCTCATCAAGCCCAAGGCTGGTGAGATCATTTATGACGGCGAGAACATCGCGGGCTTGCCGCCGCACGCAGTGGTGGCGCGTGGCCTCGCACATGTGCCGGAGGGGCGGATGATTTTTGCCAACCTGACCGTCCGGGAAAATTTGCAGATGGGCGCGTACCTGGTGCGCGATAAAAAAACTGTGCGCCGCGAATTGGATGGTGTCTTTGCGGCATTCCCGCGATTGAAAGAGCGCGAACAGCAGGTCGCTGGGACGATGAGCGGCGGCGAACAGCAAATGCTGGCGATCGGGCGCGCCTTGATGTCGCAGCCGAAATTTTTGATGTTGGATGAGCCGTCGCTGGGGCTGGCACCGTTGTTGGTGAAAGCCATCTTTGAAAAGATTGTGGAGATCAATCGCGAACGCGGTCTGACCATCCTGCTGGTGGAACAAAACGCGAACCGTGCGCTGGAGATCTCCAATTTTGGCTATGTTTTGGAGACCGGGAAAATCACATTACAAGGCGACTCGGCATCGCTGCGGCAAAATCCGCAGGTGAAGAGTGCCTACCTAGGCGGATGATTTTCGGAGGATAAATTATCATGAACCGAAACCGTAATTTTGCGAGTGATAACGCTTCAGGCATCTGCCCGGAAGCCTGGGCGGCGATGGCCGAGGCAAACGTTGGACACGAACTGGCCTACGGTAACGATTCATGGACGCAACGCGCCTCGGACCGGTTGCGGGAAATTTTTGAGACGGATTGCGAGGTCTTCTTTGTCTTCAACGGCACGTCGGCGAACTCGCTGGCGTTGGCGCATTTGAGCCAGTCCTATCAGGGCATCCTTTGCCATGAGGTGGCGCATATCGAGACTTCCGAATGCGGCGCGCCAGAATTTTTCTCCGGCGGCAGCAAGATCATGCTGTTGCGGGGCGCGGCCGGGAAGATTGATCCGACGGATATCGCACGGGCCATGCGTCGGCGGACGGATGTGCATTATCCGAAGCCGCGCGCGCTGAGCCTGACGCAGGCCACG
The DNA here is from genome assembly GCA_035943555.1 of Verrucomicrobiia bacterium. Taxonomy (GTDB): domain Bacteria; phylum Verrucomicrobiota; class Verrucomicrobiia; order Limisphaerales; family UBA11358; genus UBA11358. Next base: position 4,257 of record DASZCA010000081.1, on the reverse strand, counting down.
GAGACCGGCACGGTCTACACGCAAGCGGAGGTCGGCGCGCTGACGACCGAGGCGAAGAAATTTGATTTGCGGGTGTTGATGGACGGCGCACGCTTCGCGAATGCGGTCGTGTCGCTCGGCGTTTCACCGGCGGACATCACTTGGCGAGCCGGCGTGGACGTGTTGAGTTTTGGCGGCACGAAGAACGGCATCGCGGTGGGCGAGGTGGTGGTGTTTTTCAACCGCGAACTGGCGCGGGATTTTGATTATCGTTGCAAGCAGGGCGGGCAACTGGCGTCGAAGATGCGCTTCATGTCCGCGCCATGGGTGGGCGTCTTGAAAGATGGCGCGTGGCTGCGGCACGCGAAATATTCCAATGAAATGGCCAAGCGATTGGAGGCGGCGCTGCGCGGCATTGCGGGTGTGGAGATCGCGTTCCCGGTGCAATCGAACGCGGTGCTCGCCAAAATTTCAAAACCGGCGGAGGAGCAATTGCGCCAGCGCGGCTGGCGTTTCAGCACCGGCGGCATCACGCCGGGCGACTCGCGCTTCATGTGTAGTTGGGATACGACGGCGGAGGATATCGAGGCGTTGGCGGGGGATTTGCGGGAGGCTGTTCGACCGGTTTAGCGGCTGACAGTCTTATTTTAAAACGTGGCGGCGCCAAAGAACAGTACCAACAAGCGCAAGCGCGAGGATGGTCAAGCCGGCAAACCAATTTATTTTCACAAACGTGTATTCAAAATAAAAATGGGTGTCGAAATCTTTTCTGAACGATAATTTCCCAGGGCCATCCCAATTTATGCCATACCATTCAGCATAATCGATAAGGGCGATGGATAGCTGGCTTTGGTCTTGGTGCAAGACGTCGCTTTGAGTGCCGTTTATTGCATCCCTGACATCCCATGGACTGAGGCCGGAATCCCGCAGCCACCGAAATGCATTCATGCGCAAGCTGCCATGCAAATAAACCGGAATGTTAGTATAGATCGGGGAGTTGGTTGCGAGATGTGACAGGGCGAGCAGGTCGATAATATTATTGGTGGTCAATGGATCTCGCAAAACCAGACCGCGTTCAGCAAATCCTTCACGAATCCATTCTACTTGAGTCTTGTCCTGGTTAGTTTGCCACCAGGCCCGCCAAGTTTCTGTGTTTGGTTCTAACTGATGATTGGTTATGTCGGCGAGAGCTTCACCCACATGGCTGCTTTCACAGCTGGCAATGTTTTGGCCGGGCTTGATGTGTTTGATGATCCAAGTTGCCCATGCCTTGTCCCCCCATTTGCCAATATCAATGCCGACATCATGCGTGACGCCGATCCGGCCAACAGATTTTTGATCTTCTTCCCATAAAGCGCGGTGTGAGTGTGATTTTATCCATCCGATGGAATAAATGTGCCTAACGGGCGCAAGCCAGACGAACCAGCCAAATGCTAACAGAATGGAAATCAATATCAGGACGGCGCCTGTTAACTTTAAAAATTTCCCATGCCGCTTCACACCGTGATGCTGTGGGCAGTTGGCTTGTCTGTCAAGCAAGCGGCTGGTGCGATCTAGCTTACAACCACTTCTTGATCGTGTCCTGAAACTTGTTGTACACGAAACCGATGAGCAACAGGGCCACGCCCAGCGCCATGATGGTGAGGACGCGGACGATGGTTTCCGCCTTCCACATGTCCACGGTCACGACGCGACCCACGGACGCGGCGAGCACGAAGAGGCCGAACCAGCGGTAAAAGCGTTCGCGCAACAGCATGCCGGCGGTGAAGAGGACCGAGGCAAAAGCAGCCCAGATCATGGTTAGGAAGATATCGCTGGTCGGGGTCCAGCACGTGACGTAACGCCACAGGCTCAGGCCGGCGATGATGACGATGGCGCCATGCACACTTTCCTCGAGCGGAATTTTGGCGGAAGCGCGGCGCAGGCTTTGTTGCATGACAAACAATGCCAGCAAGGAAAGCAGATTCGGCCAATACACTACCATGTCCAGATACTCGCGGCCCCACAGCGTGGCGAGCGAGGCAAACGCATATACAGCCGTGGCGACAAGGGCTTCGCGATTGCGTCGCCATAGGGCGAGGGCGAAGATCCCGGCCGCGGCGGCCATGTATGCCCAAGTATGGTGAGGTTCCGGCACATAATCCCACAGCCAAACGAGTGACATCAGCAGCGCGATCCAGCGATAAGCGAGGGCGACTTGCAGCAAGGGATTGCGGATTTCTTGCTTGGAATCCGGTTTGCGTGTGAACCAGCCGACGGCGGCGAAGGAGAAGATTCCCAGCGCGACGATCGGCGCGAGCGGGAAGAACCATTCGGGCCGGACGCCGAAGGCTTGGCGAAAAAATTCGCAGGCGCTGACGGCGAGGAAAACCTGGCCGCAGATGGCCAGCGGCCAGGCACGGGTGACGAGGCCATAGGCAGTCGTGGCGATGGCCAGCAGACTGGTGAGCGCAAGCCATGTGGGAGCCGTGACCAGCGGATGCAACCACACAAGCGCGATGCCGACCGAGGCCAGCGCGAAGACGGTGGAGTAGCAGGTGAAAATCTTGAGGTTGATGACGACGGCTTTCTGGTGCTGCCACCAATGACTTAGGCCGATAGTCACGGCGATGATCGCCAGCGGATTCCACCACGGCGGCGTGACGGTGAGGAAATTGAACAGCCACGCGCACTGGGCGAGGATGAGAAACAGTTGGCCGAGCAGCGTGATTTCACGGACGCGCAACAGGTAGATGGAGAATGTGAGCGCGACAGTTTCGGCTGCGAGCACGAGCGGCAGATGTTCCGGCGTGGTGTTGAACCACGTTGCCGCCAGCCAGCCGGCGAAGGCAAGAAGCGTGAACATGGAAGGCTCGAACCGGAGCGGTTGCGTCCCGCCAGCGGTTTCACGGTGGGCGCACCACGCGTTGAAGATCATCAACGTGCCGAGAGCCACACCAACCCAGCGGCCGGTGTTCTCGAAATGGGTCAAATTGGTCACCTGCCAGCACACGGCAAGAAAGGCGACGACGTAGGCGAGAATCCTCGGAGCGAGGCTTTGCGGACGGCCGACGAGGTTGTACAACACCACGCTTTCGATGCTGAGCACGAGCATGGCGGGCAGATGCGGTTCGGCGGTATTGAACCACGCAGCGGCGGTCCAACTGCCGAAGGCGAGCAACGTGAACGCGGTGGTTTCAAACCGTTGCGACGGCGGAGTCTTGGCGGATTCGACCCAGTGGGCGCGGAAGGCGTTGACGGCCATGAAAGCGCCCAGTCCCAACGCGGTCCACAGGCCGTCCGGGTTAAAAGGTTTCAGGCCCGTGACGCACCAGCCGGTGGCCAGCAACGCGGAAGCGTAGGCAAAGAATTTTAGAACCACGCTCTGACGCAATGAGCCGATGATGTAGAGCATGACACTTTCCGCACCGAGGACGAGCGCGAGCTGGAGGCCGGCGAACTTGCAGATGAAGCCGAGCGTGACCAGCACCAGACCCTGCGTGAGGTAGGTGTTTTTCGTCAGCGGTTCGGCGGGCAGCACTTTGTGTGCAAGGATGGACAGCACTACCAGCACGGAGCCATAGATGAGCGAGAACTTCCAAAAGCCGCCGGTATGGACTTGGAGCATCGTCAGCAGGAACAGCGAAAAGAACGCGCCGTTGTTCAGCGTGAGAAACGCGGCGCGATTGGTGCCGGTGAGCTTGTCGTTCCGCGACAGGAACGTGGCGGCGGTGAACACGAGCCAATAGCTGGCGAGAAAGCCGGCGCCGAAGGCGAGATTTTCATCGGCACCCGCCCAATGCCATCCGTCCGGGTGCAGGAAGCGCCAGAAAGCATAGCCGACGTAGCTGGTCACCAAGCTGGCGAAGGAGAGCGCCGCCCAGCGGTTACGCAGCAGGAAGACGACGGCGGTAATGGTGAGGATCAGGTTGGAATACAATGTGAATTCACCGACGTGCGTGATGACGGAGCTGTAAAACGCGAGGCCGACGGCGAAGAGCGCCATGACCTCGGATTTGCGGCGGTCGGCGATGAACGCGATGACACCCGCCCACGCGAGCAGCAAGATGCCATCGAGCAACGGACTTTCGATCACGCACAAAGGCGGAATGTAATGGGCCGCGTAGGTGGTGAAATAAACGGCGGCGAGACCGCCGGCGAACAGGACCTGCGCATAGTTTTTCAACGACTCTTTTACGTTGTTGCGCTGCCACCAGGCACCCGCACCGAGCAGCAGACCGCTGGCGAGGTAGAGCAGGGAGATTTTTCCGGCGGGCCCGATTTTGCCGATGATGTTGT
>DASZCA010000080.1:0-12593 GCA_035943555.1 Verrucomicrobiia bacterium | reverse complement strand
CAGGCGCAGGTGCAATTGCAAATCCTTGGTTTCGCAGGAATGATTTTACTGGGCGGCATCAATGAAGTTTTGCCGCGCATGATGGGCGCGGAACTGCCGTTCAAAAAGTTTGTGCAAGCGCAGTTTTTCCTTTCGCTGATCGGCGTGGGATTGCTCGTCATTCCGCTGGCGGTCGCCGGCGTGGTGCAGGGCAGGGCGGTGTATGATCCGGCGGCGGCAAAATTGCCGCTGATGATCAGCACGAGCGGCCTGCTGCTGTTGCTGGCCGGCAGCGTGATGCTGTTCCTGAATATTTTTGTGATGACCATCAAATGGAAAATCGCGCTGGGTAAAACGGCGTTTGCCGCCGTGATTTCGCCGCTGAAAGATTCGGAGGTGAAACCGTGAAAAGTGGTTTTGCAGTTTTCATTGCCGTCATCCTGACTTTGGGCGGCTCCTGGGCGGGCTTTGTGGTGGCGACGACGGCGCAACTGGGCACCGCCAAACAAACGACCGTACTGGTCACCGGCGACAACTGGCCGCAGCAACGCACAGGCGAAGCAACGCTGGGCATGCAGATTTATCGCGCGAACGGTTGTGTGGCGTGCCATACGGAACAGGTACGGCAGGAAGGCGTTTCGTACGATGTGGTGCTGACCGGCGCCGGGAAGAATCCTTCGAACGTGAGCAATGTGCTGGCGACTTTGAAGCTAAATGATTTGACCAAGGAAGATGCTGATGCCGCAGCTGGTAAGATCACGGATGCGGGCGGCAAGTCGGAAGCGCATCTGAACGCCACGGGCGTAGATATCAAACGCGGCTGGGGCCTGCGCCACAGTGTCGCGGCGGATTATCTTTACGACGCGCCGGTGCAGCTCGGCACTCTACGTGCAGGACCTGATCTGGCAAATGTTGGTGCGCGGTTGACGGATGCGAACTGGCATCTGAATCATCTTTACGCGCCGGGCATCGTGAGCGGTTCGCGGATGCCGTCGTTCAAATTTTTGTTTGAAGTCCGCAAGGCTGGCGCCGCGCCGTCAGCGGATGCGTTGCTGAATCTGCCGAAAGAATTTGCGCCGGCCGACGGTTACGAAGTGGTGCCGAAGCCGGAAGCGAAGCAACTGGTGGCCTATCTTTTGAGCCTGCGCGCGGATGCGCCGCTGTATGAAGCGCCGTTCACGCCGGCCACCCCTGCGAAACCATGAGCGACGAATCCAAATCCTGTTCTGTTCCGTCCACCGCCGAACCCACGGCGACGCGTTCGACCGTGCCGATGTGGATCATCGTGGTGACGCTGTTGCTGCTGTTCCTCGGTTTTGTTTTCTTTGACCGTCACAGCGGCTGGTTCGATTCCAAGGTCTATGCGCCTTACGCCTCGGCCGAGCAACTGGACAACGCGCAGCCGAAGTCCGGGGCGGCCGCGCAGATGGCGGCGGGCAAAAAGAATTACGAGATGTTTTGCGGTGCGTGCCACGGCACGGACGGCATGGGCAAGGCCGGCCAGGCTCCGCCGTTGGCGGGTTCGGAAATCGTCATCGCGAAAGGCTTTCATCGTCTGTCGATGATTCCGTTGGAAGGCCTGGCGGGGCAGATCAAGATCAAAGGCCAGGATTGGAATCTGAACATGGCGCCGATGGGCGCGGCTTTGCCGGATGCGGATCTGGCGGCGGTGCTGACGTACTTGCGTAATTCTTGGGGCAACAAGGCGGGCGAGGTCACGGCGGATGACGTCAAGGCGATCCGGGCGGAGATCAAGGTGCCGCAGGCGATTCAGGGAGACAAGTTGATGGCGATGCCGGAGTGATGGTCGGCGGTTAAGGCGCGCAATGCGTTTTTAGATATTTTCTCGCTGGGTTTAATTTCACCCCTCACCCTAGCCCTCTCCCCTCGGAGGGGCGAGGGGATTCGCGTCAGGGGAAATATGTTGCGATGGGTTTGGGGGATGGTTCTTCGCCGAGCATGGAAACTAATTCTAAGGCATCTCATTTCCAAAAATCAATCGCTGCAAAAGCGGAAACATTCAACGCTCAACATTCAATTTGCACTGTAGAAACCTTTTTTAACAAAGCAGCGGACCGTTGAAGTGCGGCCGTTTTTATGTTCTAAAAAGGACATGGCGAATGGTTTTAGAAGGAAAGCACCACCTCTCCCCTGTCCATAGTCGCTGTCGCTGCTCCCCCATTTCATGGCGGAGAGGGAGCCAGAGACGCCAGGTTTTAGATAGGTTGCTACAGAGCACATTCAATTCTCAAAGGAAACTCAACCCATGCCCTTCTTTGATGTTATTTGATCCAGTGCCCAGCGGGCGTGTTCGGCGATCAGGGGTTCGGGGTCGGCGGCGGCTTTTTGTAAAGCGGGCAGGGCTGATTCGTTGCCGATGTTTCCCAGGGCGACGCAGATGTTTCGCAGGAATCCACGGCGCTTGGTGCGCAGGATGGGGGAGCCTTGGAAACGGGCTTTAAAAGCGGCGTCATCGAGCGCGAGCAGTTCGAGCAAATCCGGTTGCTGCAATCCTTCCCGGGCGTGCGGTTTCATCAGGGCGCCTTCGCGGGCAAATTTATTCCATGGGCAGGCGGCGAGGCAATCGTCGCAACCGTAGATCCGGTTGCCGATGAGCGGACGGAATTCGAGAGGGATTGAACCCTTTAATTCAATGGTCAGGTAGGAGATGCATTTGCGGGCATCGAGCTGGAAGGGGGCGGTGATAGCTGCCGTAGGACAAGCGATGATGCAGCGGGTACATTTGCCGCAGTGGTTGGTTTCGGGCGCGTCCGGTTCAAATTCGAGCGTGGTCAGAATTTCCGAAAGGAAGATCCAGTTGCCGAGGCGGCGGCTGATAAGGTTGGTGTGCTTGCCGGTAAAACCGATGCCGGCGCGCTGGGCGAGATCGCGCTCTAAAATAGGGCCGGTGTCGACGTACCAGAGTGAACGGGTGTCGGGGCCGCCGAGACCGTCGAGATGCCGGGTGAGGGTCTGGAGTTTTTCGGCGAGGATGTCGTGGTAGTCGGAGAATTGGGCGTAGCGGGCGACTACGCCGGTTGAATGTGAACTCGCGGGCGGGCCGCCCGCGCTCCGATTGCGGGAGTAGCTCGTGGCCAGACAAATAACACTTTTGGCGCCGGGCAAAACTTTTTTGGGTTCGACGCGTTTTTCGGCATTACGTTCGAGCCATTGCATTTCGCCAAATTTTTTTTCGGCGATCCATTTTTGGAACGAGGCAGAACTTGCGGGAGCGGCGGCGGTGGTGAAGCGGCAATCATCGAAGCCGAGTTCCAAGGCGCGCTGGCGGAGGCGTTCCTTCATCGCTAAGGCCGGGTGGCGAGCTTGAATTGCAGGGCGACTTGTACGGCAACTTCGCGCAAGGAACGCGTGTCGGTATTGACCAGGACATCAGCTTGCTTGTAAGCCGGTTCGCGAGCGGCGAGGAGGTCGCGGATCTTTTTTTGAGGATCGGGATCGTGGAGCAGGGGACGGTGCGATTGGTGGCCGACGCGTTCCCAAATCTTTTCCGGCGAGGACCAAAGGCAAACAACCAAGGCGCGGCTTTTGAGCAGTTCCAGATTTTGCGGATTGGTGGGAAGACCGCCGCCGGTGGAGATGACGGTCCGTTTGCGATCGGAAAGTTCCCGGACCACCTGATGCTCCATCTGACGGAAGGCCGGTTCGCCATCCTTCGCAAAAATATCCGCGATGGTACGACCGGTGCGGTGGTGGATCATCTCATCGGTATCGAGGAAATCGAAATGCAACTGTTCGGCGACGAGTTTGCCAACGGAAGTTTTGCCCGTGCCCATGAAGCCGATGAGCGCGAGGTTGACGAGATGGCGGTCGCTGTGCATCGAGTGAGTTTCGAGATTACGGAATGAGGATTCAAGCATTCAATTTGGAGCGTTGAAGGCCATAAACGGGTGAAGCATGTACAGCGATTGGGTTAGCAGGCGGCGGCGCGCGCGGAGCGACGCGCCCTGCCAGCGTGGGTTCTGCGAAAGTTGCCGGTGAATATGGAGGTGCGGCGGCTGATCTCGCTCCGCGAGACATGCGCCTTCGCCAAGGCTTCGGCGCGACCGGCAGCCGCGCTCCGGTTATGGGCAATTTCAGCCTCTCGACAGATTCAGGGAGTGGGTTAGAATGGTGACGTGAAGCTGCCGCCATTCATATTGGCCTCGACCTCGCCCCGGCGGGCCGAATTGCTGTCACTATTGCCGTTGAATTTCACAGTGGTAGCGAGCGATGCGCAGGAGGTGTCGCACGATTTTCTAACGCCAGCGGAAGTTTGCCAGCTTAACGCGCATCGCAAGGCGCGGGCGGTGGCCAAGCAGCATCCTGATTCGCTGGTGCTGGGAGCAGATACGCTAGTATTTCTAGGCAATGAAATTTTAGGAAAGCCCAAGAGCCACGCCGATGCGGAGCGGATGCTGCAGCAACTATCGGGCAAGACACATCAGGTGGTGACGGGCGTGAGTTTGATCCATTTGCGACGCCATCAGGAAAAGATTTTTGCGGTCAGCACGGATGTGCTGTTTCATCCGTTGAACCGGGCGCAGATCAAGAATTACATCAGCAAGATCAATCCGCTGGACAAGGCGGGAGCCTATGGAATTCAGGAACGCGGAGAACTGATCGTGGCGGAGGTCGCGGGATCTTTTAGCAATGTGGTGGGATTGCCGGTGGAACGGTTAGGGGCGGAATTGCAGAGTTGGAATGCGTGAGGGGATTAATTTGGAGTATTATCGGCAAGAGGTACGTTCTCCCTCACCCTGACCCTCTCCCGCTGGGAGAGGGGACAGCCGTTGGACAGTTACTTATAATTCCAAATTCTCGAAGCAGAATTCAGATTTTTCCGGATCGGAATGCAACTCAATGGGCAAGCTCCTGCCATAAGTGGGCGCTCATCAACTGGCCTTTTTCGAAGCAGTCGAGGTGGAACTTTTCGTTCGGTGAATGGGCGTTGTCATCGGGCAGGCCGAGGCCAAGCAGGAGGGAATCGGCGCCCAAGATTTTCTTGAACTGGTTGACGATGGGAATAGAGCCACCTTCACGCATGAAAATGGGGTCGTGACCGAAAGATTTTATTAACGCGCGCGACGCGGCCTGCGCCTGCTTGCCGGTGGGGGAAACGAGGTAGGCTTCCGCTCCATGGCCGGCGTTGATCTCCAAGCGCACGGTCGGAGGACAAATCTTTTTCAGGTAGCTGCAGACCGCTTTGCGAATGTGCGCGGGATTTTGAGCAGGCACAAGGCGGCAGGTGATCTTGGCACGCGCCCAAGCAGGCACGATGGTCTTGCTGCCTTCGCCCTGATAACCGCTGGTGAGGCCGTTGATCTCAAAGGTGGGACGGGCGCTGCGCTGTTCGGTGGCGGTGAAGCCTTTTTCACCGAAGAGTTCGGGTGAACCAAGCAATTTTTTGAGCTGCAAATCTTTGAGAGGATAACGGGCGGCCTGAGCACGCTCAAATTTGGAGAGCGGTATGATGCCGTCGTAAAAGCCGGGAATCTTGATGCGACCGTTTTTATCACGAACTTGAGCGAGGAGATTGGCAAGGGCCATCGCAGGATTTTCGACCGCTCCACCGAAAACGCCGGAGTGAAGGTCGCGCGCCGGGCCGTGCAGGGTGATCTCAAAGGCAATGATACCGCGCAACGAGTAGGTGAGCGCGGGGTGTTTCAGGCTGGGCATGCCAGTATCGGAGATGACGACGGCTTCGCACTCGAGTTCGCGGCGATGTTTGGTGAGGAAGGTGGAAAGGCTTTTGCTGCCGACTTCTTCCTCGCCTTCGAGAACGAAGGTCAGATCGCAGGGCAAGGGCGTGCCGGTTTGCAGATAGGCTTCGACGGCTTTGAGGTGGGCAAAATTCTGGCCTTTGTTGTCCGTGGAACCGCGGGCGAAGATTTCGCGACCGACGATGCGCGGTTCGAAGGCAGGCGATTGCCAGAGGTCCAACGGCTCGGGTGGCTGCACATCGTAGTGGCCATAGACCATGAAGTGCGGGCGTTTGGTTTTGGATTTTACGGGCGGCGTTTTGGCGACGACGATAGGATGGCCTTTGGTCTCGCGCAGAGTCGCGTCGAGGCCGATTTTTTTACAGTGGGCGACGAGCCAGCTGGCGCACGCGAGCAAATCCGGGGTGTGTTCGGACTGGGCGGAGACGCTGGGGAAGCGGAGGTAGTCGCAGAATTCCACGAGAAAACGTTTTTGATTTTGGGCCAGATAAGCGAGAACAGCTTGCATGGAGGAAGCGTAGAGACTTTTCGCCGGCAGCGCAATCGCATTGGTACGACTGGCGGAAAATGGGCTTGCAAGAAAAAGAGGATTAGCTAGACTGGTTTTGTCTGTGAGAGTACTTATATCTATCCGAACATGGTGAATCTTCAAGTGAACTTGTTTCAAGTGAGATTTGAAACCCGGCGGTCGGGAACAGTCCGTAGAGTGGCTACTTGAGCAGCAAATCAAAATGAGCAACAAACTGTTTGTAGGAAATCTCTCCTTCAACACCACCGAGAACGACCTCCAGGACGCTTTTGCGGCTCACGGAACGGTCGTTGAAGCCAACATCATGATGGATCGCATGAGCGGCCGTTCACGCGGTTTTGCGTTTGTGACGATGTCCACCCCCGACGAAGCGCAAAAGGCCATCGAAGCCCTGCACGGTGCCCAACTGGACAACCGCGCTTTGACCGTCAATGTGGCGCGCCCGAAAGAAGAACGTCCGCGTAGCGGTGGCGGCGGCGGTGGTGGTGGTGGTGATCGTGGTCCGCGCCGTGATTTTCGCGGTGGTGGCAGTGGCGGCGGCGGCGGCGGTGGTCGCGACCGTTATTAAGATCTTATACGATTCTCTGGCAGGGCGGCGTTCGATGGACGTCGCCCTGCTGTCAATTTCCCAGCGTTGCGAGGTTGATTCATGGAAGAGCATATTGAAGTCGAAGGAAGAATCCAAACCGTCCTTGCCGGAACGATGTTCCGGGTCGAATTGGACAACAAACATCAGGTGTTGGCGACCATTTCCGGCAAGATGCGGAAACGGTTTGTGCGCCTCACTGCGGGCGATCGGGTAAAAATGGAGATGTCGCCGTATGACCTGAACAAGGCGCGCATCGTCTGGCGCATCGGGTAAGACGGTAAAATTTACGAGCCGAACTGCGAAAGCGGTTCGGCTTTTTTATTTGGCTTTTCGCTTCCGGAAATGAACGGATGGGTGTAGTGTCGCTGGGTTCATTCCGAACCAAACAAGGTGTAGCGTAAATGAAGACGTATTTTTTTGCAGTATTGTCGTGTCTTGCTGCCGTGATGGGCCAGGCCCAGACCCCGGTGTGGACAGCATTTCCCAACTCGCCCAATACGGGAATCGTAGTCAGAAATGACGACATCTCTTTTGCGGATCAAACCAACGGCTGGAGTGCGCGGGGAACGGATGGAATTTACCGCACGACAAATTGCGGTCAGAGCTGGTTTTCCGTCACACCGCATCTGGTGACCAACGTGGCGCATTTCCGCTCGATCGGATTTGCCTCGCCAACGCGCGGCTGGATCGGAAATCTTGGCCCCGGATCTTATGACAGCAAGGTGACTGATACCAACCTGCTCTATCAAACTTCTGACGGGGGAACGACCTGGAGCATAGTGCAGGCGATCAACAATTCCGGCATGCAAGGTTTTTGCGCGATGCACATTCCGGACACCAACCACATCTACGGCGCCGGCCGGGTACGGGGGCCAGCTTATTTTGTGAAGTCCCTGGATGGCGGGAACAACTGGTATGTGACCAACCTGACCGCCGCCGGGGTGATGGGAGGACTCATGGATGTTTATTTCATGAATACGAACGTGGGTTTTGTGGCCGGCATGGACACGAATTCTTTTTATTCGCCGCCATATTTTGGAAGCATCGCCCGGACTACAAACGGCGGGTTGAACTGGCAGGTAATGGCCACCGTGAAGGTGACGAACAGCTATTTTTGGAAAATGTCCTGGCCGTCCACCAATGTCGGCTATGTTTCTCTTCAGCAAAATACGGCAGGCTACTCCAGTTTCGTATTTTACAAGACCATTGACGGCGGAGAGACCTGGGCTTCCAATGGAATCGCCCTTTCGACGCTGGGTCCGCCGGCGCCCTCATCGTTCGAATTGCAGGGGGTGGGTTTTGTGAGCACCAATGAAGGCTGGATGGGAGGCGGATCTTTGGGCGCTCCAAATAATTTTGTCCACACCACGGACGGCGGCCTGACTTGGACACTCATGGGATACTCCACCTCCACCTACCTCAACCGATTCCGTTTTGTAAATTCAACCTTGGGATATCTTTCCGGCTATTATTTGCACGTTTATCATATCCCGCTAGCGGCGACGGTGTCACCATCGTCCCTCGCTGCACCTGTTGGATCCAACGTGACTTTCGCCGCGACGGCATACGGAACGGCGCCCATGCAGTTTCAATGGCAGCACGCCGGCACCAATGTCGCCGGTGGCACGACCAATTCGTTTACCATTACCAACATCCAGGCCGGCAACGCCGGGAACTACAGCCTGGTCATCAGCGATTTCAGCGGTTCGGTGACCAGCAGCGCCAGCGCCCTGATCGTGAGCGGAGTGCCCATTCCGCCAACCATTACCACGCAACCGCAGAGCGCAGTCGTCAACCAAGGATCGAACGCTTTGTTCACAGTCAGCGTGACAGGCACAGCGCCGTTAAATTACCAATGGTTTTTCAACGGTACCAACATCGCGGGCGCGACCAACAGCACGTTCTTGCGCACCAACGTGCAAGCCACGAATACGGGCAGTTATTGTGCAGTCATCACTAACATCAGCGGCAGCGTCACGAGTTCCGTTGCCATGTTGGCGCTGAGTTTTTTGGACGATTTTGACAGCTATGCGGTGCCGGTGGTCGTCACCAGCCCCGCCACCACGAACGGTTACAAGATATTTTATGGCGCCAGTTCCGGCGGCTACGATTTCAAGGCGGTCTTTGGTTTCGATTATTCTACCGTGACATTCCCAACGAACATTCCGCCGGCGCCGCATTCCAGCGGTACCACAAAAGGGCTTTATCTCACCGCCAACAAATCCGACGCGGACGGTGAAGCAGCCGCGGTCAATCTTTATCCCATCGGGCTAAATTACACGAACAACTTCTCCTTGAAATTTGATCTGTGGCTGAATTGGGGAACGGTGGCTACCACTGAACATGCGCTTTTCGGCTTCAATTGTTCCGGCAACTTGACAAACCGTGTTGCCCAGGCGACGAGCGACGGAATCTGGTTCGCAATGGACGGTGATGGCGGTGTCTCCGCCGGATCTGCGAGCATCCGCGATTACTCCGTTTTCCACGGTGGTGGCAATGGTGGTGCACCTGTGCTGGTCACCAGCGGGTTCGGCCCGGCCACGCCACTGGGCGCTAATTTCGACAACGCCGACGCCGGCTTTGTGAGCCTGTTTCCGAGACAGACCTTCACCGGCCTCGGCACTACGCCGGTGGGCACGGCGGCGTTTCGCTGGCTGAATGTCGAGGTGCGGCAGGAAAACAACCTGATCACCTGGCTGCTGAACAACGTGGCAGTGGCGCAATTCACAAACAACTTTGGCTATACCGGCGGCTCGATTTTGCTGGGCTACAATGACACGTTCAATTCCATTGGTGATACCAATAATTTTGCCATCCTCGACAATGTCCACGTGGAAGGCATCAATTACACGCCCGCACAAATCAGCGCGCCACAATTGTCAGGAACAACCTTCAACTTCAGTTTCGGCACCGATGTCTATGAAAGCTATACGGTGCAGTGGACGACGAACCTGGCCGGCGGAAACTGGACGACATGGACCAATTTCTACGCGAACGGCGGGACGAACACGGTGACGGTCCCGTTGCCCTCCAGCAATTTCTCAGCACAGTTTTTCCGCGTCAGCCGGCCGTGATTTTGTTCGCCTTGCCGGTGGCGAAAAAATTTCTATAATCGCAGTGTGCTCGACATCAAATTAATCCGTGAAAAGGCCGACTTCGTCCGCGCACGCCTGGCGGCGCGCGGGGCGGGGGACGAGGCGAAGATCGACGAAATCCTCAAGCTGGACGAACAGCGACGCAAGTCTTTGGCCGAGGTGGAAACATTCAAGGCCCAGCGCAACCGGGTGAGCAAAGAAATCGGTGCGTTGATGGGGCAGAAAAAGCTGGCGGAGGCGGAAGCCAAGAAGGCCGAGACCAAAGATTTGGGCGACAAGATCGCCGCGCTGGACAAGCAGGCCGTGGAAGCCGAGTCAGCGCGGGATACGCTGATGCTGCAATTGCCGAACCTGCCGCATGAATCCATTCCGCCCGGCAAATCGGCGGAAGACAATCCGGAGATCCGGGTTTATGGAACGAAAGCGGAGCATGGATTCAAACCCAAGTCGCATGTCGAGCTTTGCGAATCTTTGAGGCTGGTGGATTTCGCCCGCGCCGCCAAACTTTCCGGCAGCGGCTTTTTGCTCTACACCAACTGGGGCGCACGGCTGGAGCGCGCATTGATTCAATTTTTGTTAGATCTGCATATCACGCAGCATGAATACACAGAAGTCTCGCCGCCGTTAATGGTCGGCGAGCAATGCATGGTGGGCGTCGGCCAGTTCCCGAAATTTAAGGACCAATATTATGGCGTAGCCGAAGGGGGCAGGGCGGAGGAACTGGGAAAATTATATCTGATTCCCACGGCAGAAACGCCGGTGGCGAACATTCATCGGGAGGAGATTCTCGCGGAAAAGCAATTACCCGTCCGTTACTGCGCTTACACCCCGTGCTTTCGCGGCGAAGCTGGCGCGGCCGGTGTCGGCACGCGTGGTATGATCCGTGTGCATCAATTCGACAAGGTCGAGTTGATCAAAATCGTGAAGCCGGAGCATGGATACGATGAACTGGAAAAAATGGTGGGCAATGCCGAAAAAGTTTTACAACTGCTCGGCTTGCATTACCGGGTAATCCTTTTGTGCACGGGCGACATGGGTTTTGGCAGCGCCAAGACGTATGACATCGAGGTTTGGGCGCCGGGGCAGGGGAGTTATCTCGAAGTTTCAAGCTGCTCGAATTGTGAAGATTTTCAGTCCCGCCGGATGAATCTCCGCTTCAAAAGCGAGGCGGGCGACAACAAATTTCCGCATATCCTTAACGGCAGCGGCACGGCGTTGGCGCGGCTGTTTGTGGCGCTCATCGAGACGCATCAACAGGCAGATGGCAGCGTGCTCATCCCGCAACCGTTGCAACCTTATCTGAAAACAGACCGGATAACGGCATGACGGCAGTTGTTTTCATTTTGCGACTGTCGCAATTTGAAAATCCAAAAGCATGAACATCCTTCTCGCCAGCAGCGAAGTTTTCCCGTTCTCTAAAACGGGCGGCCTGGCGGACATGGTGGGTGCGCTGGCCCGGGCCTTGGCCCAGGCTGGACACGAGGCCTGCGTGGTGACGCCGCTGTATCGCGGTATTCTGGAAAAATTCCCGCAAATCCGGCCTGAACCGTGGGAGTTTAACTTGCCGATGGGAAAAGAATGGATTCAAGGCCGGTTGTGGTCAATCGAGCCTGAAAAGGGGTTGAAAGTCTATTTCGTTGAACAGCCAAAGTTTTTTGATCGTGCCGGCATTTATTTCGAAAAGAACATCAGTTACACGGACAATGACGCGCGCTACATCTTTTTCTCCAAATGCGTCGTCCACTTAGCACGATATCTACCGTGGCGGGCGGATGTCGTTCATGTTCACGACTGGCAGGCGGCACTGGTGCCGGCCATGCTGCTACAGCAAAAGCGTGAAGGGTGGGGGAACCCGCCGCCGAGCTGCCTCACGATTCATAACCTCGCGTACCAAGGTGTTTTCCCCGGCGAGGCATATGATTTGACGAATCTTCCGCCAGATTTTTTCAATCAGGATGCCGCCGAATATTTCGGACTGCTAAATTGTTTGAAGGGCGGCATTGCATTGGCCGACAGCATCACAACTGTCAGCCCGCGTTATGCCCGCGAAATCATGACTGAGGAATACGGCTGCGGCCTGGATGGGATGCTGCGCCGGCGGGCGGATAAATTGACCGGCATCCTAAATGGCGTGGATTATGGCGAATGGAACACGGACAAGAATCCACATCTGTTCAAACCATTTTCTGTCACGCGAATGGCGGGCAAAAAGTTAAACAAACTTGAACTGCAGCGCTTGGTCGCCCTGCCCGTTGATGAAAAAATTCCGCTCTTCGGCACCATCTCACGACTGGCTGAGCAAAAAGGCGTGGATATCCAACTGGGTGCGCTGGAGGAAATGTTGAACTCGGACATCCAGTTCGTGCAACTCGGCAGCGGATCGCCGGAATTTGAGCGTGGCTACCGCGAACTGGCCGCCCGGTTTCCGGGCAAGGTGGCCGTGCGATTTGGCTATGACGAGGCGTTGGCACACCGGATCGAGGCTGGCTGCGACTTCTTTCTGATGCCGTCGCGGTTCGAGCCGTGCGGGTTGAATCAGATGTACAGCCTGCGGTACGGGACGGTTCCCATCGTCCGTGCCACGGGCGGATTGGATGATAGCGTGGTCGATTTCACAGAATCCGCAAAAGCGGCGACCGGCGTCAAATTTTACGAGTATTCCGCCCGGGCGCTGGCCAAAG
>DASZCA010000079.1:0-5604 GCA_035943555.1 Verrucomicrobiia bacterium | reverse complement strand
GCCCGCCCGCAAGTTCCCCGGGAACGCCTCGCCCCATCCGAAACCTCGGGCCTGCCCAAGCTGCGTTAATCGTAAATTGCATATCGTAATTTTTAGGCCGGATTTATCCGGAAACTCCGCCATTAGACTCTTCATAAATTTTTTTGGTCCAACAAAGCCCAACAAGGCCCAACGAACCCGCCGCCGACACCCGCCAAGAACGGAGCGCGGCTGCCTGTCCGCCATAGCCTTGGCGTAGGCGGATGTCCCGCTCCGAGCGGGATCAGCCGCAGCAATCACGTCTGCAACGACTGCTCGAATCAACCCGCTGCGCAGTTGATTTCTTTCTTCCTTCTTCATTCGTATACTTTTTGGGCTAATAACGGCTAATAATGGCTAATGGCCTTGCTCTCTGACCGGTTGCACGGTGACATTCCGACCATTCCCGAATTGTCGGCGACGTGGCGCTCGCTCACCGACGGGCCACACCCGCCCGCCGACCACGCCGTTAATCTAAAATCGTATATCGTAAATGTCATGCTCCTCTCCTTATAACACACCTCTCCAAAATCTGAATTCGTGTGGGGAATGTAACTGGCAGATTTATGCCATTTATTTTCATTTTTCCCGAGTGGGAAGGGGGTTGAAACTCAAAAAATAAAAATTTAAACGTAATCAATTGAAGGTCAAAGCGATGCGGTTTTTGACCTGTATTTTCCCCAATAAAATCAAGGTAAATACATAATCCAAATTCGGTTCTCAATTAATAAAACGCTAACGCCAACGCGCCAGCGTTTTGGAGTGCGGTAGCCCTCTACCGCTTTCCTTGAGACAGGGCTAATCAACATGCGGACATATGGAAATCCTGAAATCTCCTCTGTTCCTTATGTTCAAACCTCCCCTCTACCTTTGCCGCGTCCCCTGAACTGGCTATGGCACCCGATCAGGCGGATGATACCCTTTGCTCATTCACCGTCGTCATGTTGTTTTTGTCGCCCATTCGTTGCTGCCTCATCCTGCTGGCTGAAATTTTCCTGTCGCAAACCAGCTTCGCCGCCACCACTTGGTTTGTCGCCACCAACGGTCTTGATTCCAACCCCGGTTCCAGCAACAGCCCCTTCGCGACCATCATGCGGGCCCAAACGGCGGCCAGCGCCGGTGATACCGTCTACCTTCGCGGCGGCGCTTATCACCTGGACAATTCCAATCTCACCGCGACCAATCAGCCTTGGGCCATCGTGAACAACCTCACCAAAAGCGGCATCAGCTACATCGCGTATCCGGGCGAACTGCCCGTGTTTGATTTCAGTAATGTAAAACCCTCCGTGCAGGCTTCCAACCGTGTCACCGCCTTTCTCGTCACCGCCAGCAGTTGCGTGTTCGCAGGTTTCGATGTCGTGGGCGTGCAGGTCACCGTCGCCGCCGTACACACCCAATCGGAGAATTTCCGTGTCGCCGGCGGTAATTTCAACCGCTTCGAACACCTCCGCATGCACGATGGCATGGCCAACGGCTGGTATCTGACCGATGGCGCGAGCAACTTGGTCTTGAACTGCGATGCCTTCAACAATCGCGGCCTTGATAGCGGTTCGCTGGGCAATACCGACGGTTTTGGCTGTCACCCCGCCCACACCAGCGGCAAGGGCAACGTCCTGCGTGGCTGCCGGTCATGGTTTAATAGCGATGACGGCTACGATTGCATCAATGCCTTTGCCGCCGTGACCTTCGATCATTGCTGGTCTTTTTATAACGGTTACTTCACGAATTTCGCCAGCTCCACCGGCGATGGCAACGGCATCAAGGGCGGCGGTTACGGCGTCTCCGGCAGTTCGTTCCCCACGCCGATCCCGCACCACGTCATCGAGTTCTGTCTTACCGTGCGGAACCGGGCGAACGGGTTTTACGCGAACCATCATTTGGACGGGCAGATTTGGATCAACAACACCGCCTATCACAACACGGTGAACTACGACATGCTCTGCAGCACTAATAACGCGAGTTCGGCAGGCGATGTCCCGGGCTACAACCACGTCATGAAAAATAATCTGGGTTACAAGGGCGGCACGGAGGTCAAAGACTTGGGGCCAAACAACGATACTAATTTCAACTATTTCACGCTCGCGGTCAGCGTCGCCACGAATGATTTCATCACGCTCGATGAAAGTTTGCTCACCGCCCCGCGCCTGACGAATGGCGACCTGCCGTCCATCAATTTTGCCCGGCTCACCAACACCAGCGATTGCATCGATGCCGGGACGAATCAGGGATTTCCATTTTACGGCAGCGCGCCCGATTTCGGGGCATTTGAATTCGGCCCCACAAATGCGCCTGCCCCGGCCATCCTGCTATCCGGCACCAATCTCCTCCTCACCACCAGCGGCTGGGCGAACCAGACAAACTACCTCCTTGCGACCGCCAATCTTTCACTGCCAGCGGAACAATGGACAATCATCGGCACCAACAAATCTGATCTCACCGGAACCTGCACCTTCACCAACCAAATCAAACTTGGAGGCGCACCGCGCTTTTATCGGGCGGCAATACCGTAAAAAATGAGTGGCGGCTGCCTGTCCGCCATAGCCTTGGCGAAGGCGGATGTCTTAGTTCAAGGGACCAGCCGCAGCACTTGGCCTGCAACCACGACATTCGAATCAGCCAACGCCCGCTGGAGTTAAAGCTTCAGCTTGTCGGCTGCCTCCGCCCCCGCCATCAACTTACCGTCCCAACGGCTTCAACTGAGGCAAAACCGCTCTCTTCTGCGGAACCAGTTCCCAAGTATAATGACACGCCTCGCAATACGCCTCATGATTGACGATGCGTAAAAGAATTCCCAAGTGCAACAACACTGTGGGCAGCACGAAACGCCGGGTCATTTGCGGGTAATTGATTTCTAACGATCCGCAATCAGGGCAATGGATGGCGCGCGCCAGCACGGCCGGCTGTTCAGCGGTCATGAATTTGACCGCCTCCGCCACATGATCGCTACGGACCTGGATGCGATAGGTGACCTGCGGCGGGCGCAGAAACAGGAAAGCGCGATACACCTTGTCATCATAAGCGCGGGCTTCGAGCTTCTGATCTTGGAGGTGTTGGACCATTAGCTGGCCGTCGGTCAAATTCTCAAAGACCGCCACGTCAGCCCATTTGTGATGATTGGATTGGCTCATGATAAACATTCGTGTGGCTGATGAGCGCGGTCAAATTTTATTTTTCAGCTCGAGAAAAGATCCGGTGACATGTGAAACCGCGGGCAGGTAGGGCGCGTTGCCACAGTCCGGCTCGGACCTCCGCGCGCGCCGTGCCTGCCAATCTGCGCGTACAAATGGCGGCATGCGGTTCACCAGCAATTTTTATCTTAAAGACTGTTCACCACCCCCATAAACAAAATCATCTCCGTCCGCGCATCGACGATCGTGAACAGGAAAGGCCGGTCGACCGTCATCACGAACGGTTTGGTAGGATCCATCATGATGGCAGAAGCGGTAAACCCGATCGTCGTCACCGCCGCTGCCTCAGTCCCTTCTTCTCCGACTTCGATGAAGGCCTTTTGCGTGACGGCCGAGATATGATGTGGCTCATTGAACATGACGGAAAAATCGGCTTCCTTTTCAAACGCGGTTTTCATGCCGAGGGCGGCCAGCGGGCTGTTTAGTGGCAATGTGTTTTCCATTTTGAACTTGGGCAGCACCAGCAGCCCCTGTTGTTGCGTGAAGCCGGGAACTGTGACGCGGTGCCACGTATCGCCATTCATGATCTCCAGCAACTTTTCCGGGCTGGAACCGGCATCCGGCAGGAAGACATACATCGCGAGGTCACCGCCCATGTAGGGCAGGCGCACCGCCTGATAGCCGGAACCTTGGCGATAAGTGAACTTCTTGGACAGCGACATCATCGGCACATTTTTCTCCTCACCGCTGGCGGAGTGAAACGGGCGCTCTTTGGTCAATTTTTTATCAAACGGATCCTGCCATTTGCCCTTGAAATAAATGGCGTTCGCGAGGATGAGATCGGTATAAGGCGTGATCAGGCCATTGGCGATACCGGTGATGCGGCCATGGGTTTGGTCGCTGCCCCACTGGTTGATTTCCGCTTCCGCCGCCGGCGCATTGCCAAAATCAAGCGCCTGGATGGCGAGCAGCTTCTGGTTGGCATCGAGGTAATCCTGCTTGATCGGCGCATCTTGCCGGTACCAAAGCGCGTTGGCCGTCGTGAGGATGAGGTTCGTGTCTGTGGAAGACAACGCGGCGCTGGCGGCCCGACTGGCCTCATTTAGGGCATCGGTGGACAGGCCGGCGATTTCCAAAGCCGCAAGCATCTCCGCCTTGGTCTGACCGGCAGCGCCATTCGCGGCCATCTGCAACGCGGTCGCGGCGCTGTACGGGGAAACGAAAATGTTGCCAGTTTTATTCGCGTCACTGAGCTGCTTCAGCAGTTTGAAAGCGAACGCATTATTGGCAGCGGCAAGTTGGGAGAGGCTGGCATCCCCGGCGAAAGTCGTTTGCAGTGTGCTGGAAAAAATGGCCGCCAGCAGAAGGAAAATTTTTGATTTCATGGAAACAGTCATCAGTAAATAAGTCTCGTCCTGCGATGATAGAGGTGCAAGCGAATATGAAGCATGGGAAATCCGTTAATTTGGCAGGGATGGCGCGCTGCGCCGTCCCCGTCGCCGAGCGAAGCGTCAGGCGACGGAATCATTCGAACGTATTGCAGACTGGTCCAAACCGATTAGTTCTCAGTTTAAAGTGAATGAGCAGCTTAATGACTCGCCACCTTCACCTGCGGCAGCCCCCGCTTGTCCGGCGGCGGCAGTTCCCAGGTGTGATGACATTTCTCGCAATACGCTTCATGATGGATCACCCGCAAAAGGATGCCGATGTGCAGCACGAGCGTCGGCAGGAAAAATTTTCGCGTCATCTGCGGATAATTGACCGTCAAGGAATCGCACGAGGGACAATGCAGCGCCCGCTGGGCCAGCACCGGCGTTTCCGGTTCCCGCTCGAGCAATTCAGTGACCGCACGCGCGGCGTTGGCGCGGACTTGCACCCGATAAGTCGCATGCGGCGGGCAAAGAAACAGAATGGCCTGCAGCACTCGATCATTGTAGACCCGTGTTTCAATCCGGTGCTGGTTCAAAAAACTTTCCAATGGCCCGGTGTCGTCTCGCTTCTCAAAAACAGCGACATTGACCCACGGTTTTTTGGTAGATGAAGCACTCATGCCAGTACTGGGCGCACAAACGGTGCCAGTCACGGATGGCGAATTGAACGGAATTTTGCCGGGATTATTTTGAAAAATTCTAAGCGGCGGATGCAGTTTGCATGAGCCCGGGCAGAAGGTGATTGCAACGTGCAAAAGCTTCAATGCCGGACCGCATACGCAAACCGGACGGCGGTAACTCCCAAAGTGAACCAAAAGGCCTGCCAAAAATGATTGCGCGGAATGACAAAAGGATTGTTTCGCGCGCGGCGGCGGGCGATCGCCTCGGAAATGAAGGCGGAAAGGATTGGGGCAGACACCAAATTTACGATGCGCCAGGCTGGATGTGATATCCAAGTGCGTTTCAAAAGCAGCAGCGATAACCACGCCAATCCGCAACCCACCATAAACCAGGTAAAGCATGTTCCC
>DASZCA010000078.1:0-9782 GCA_035943555.1 Verrucomicrobiia bacterium | reverse complement strand
CCAGATTGGCGAGCACTTTCAAGCCCTCCACCTGCGCATGTTCGCAATAGGTAAACGTCAGCGACCAAAAGCCGGAACGCGCAATGGTGACATTTTTCACCGTCACATTTGTAGAATCATAGAACACCAGCGCCCGCACCCGCTGGCAGTCGTAATCCACCGCCCAGCGCAATCCGCGCGCTGAATAATCTGCCAGCATACCGCCCTTATAGTCAGCGCCCCAAAATTTATACCACCAATGGCTGCCGTTGCCGTCGATGGTGCCCGTCCCCGTCACCTTCACCTCCTGCTGGCCGATGACATTGATGAGGGCCGATGGCCACGGCATTTCGATGCCCGCGATGCGCGTCGGCACCAACGGATACGCCTCCTCATTGGTCACCGCCTGCAACGTCGCGCCGGCCGCCAAATTCAGCTCCACCTTTGACTTCAGATAGATGGCCCCTGTCATGAAAGTTCCTGCCGGCACTTGTACCACGCCGCCATGTTTAGCCGCCGCCTCAATGGTCTTTTGAATGGCCTCCGTGTTGACCGTCTTGCCATCGCCACAAGCGCCAAAATTCGTGATTGAAAAAAACTCCGGTCCCGCCGCCAAAAGCTGTGGTGCCAGGCACACACCAACCGTCAGGCTCAACATCCTGCATATGGCAGATCTAAAGTTCACAAAACTAAAATTCATTTTCCATCGGTCACCGGCGTCAACGTCACGGGCCCGAGCAACCCGCAATCCGCTAACGGCCAGTCCGAGGCATCGAACGGTTTGTAATTGATGTCCACGATGTTGATATCGCGGAACGTTTTCCACTTCACCCCGCGCCGGTCCAGATCACGGATGCGATTCGCCGCCACGCTGGTGACTTCCACTTCTAATTTATTGCCGGTCGGCTTCAAATTATCCACCACCACGCGGAACGGCGGAATGATGAGCTTGCCGTAATCTTTTCCATTCAAGATCACATGCGCACTCTGATCCACGTCACCCAGCTCCAGAAGGAAGGTCTTGCGCAGTTCCTGACCGCCTAAGTTCGGCCCGTCATATTTCGGAGCGTCAAACGTCGTTTCATACTTCGCCGTACCGGCAAAAGCCTGGCAATTCGTGTCCGGAAAATGGGTCCAGGACGTTAACGCTTCCGTGGTGTAATCCGCCGGCAATGTCGGGCCGCCTTCGAGAAATTTAATTTTCCAGCCGCTGACGCTCATGGACTGTCCGGTAACTTGATGATAATTCCAGAGCGGATATGAATCCTGCTCCGCAAGCTCATGATCATAGCCCCTGAGAATGGTTGACTCGCCTTGGGCAAGGTACATATGGACTACCGCAGCACCGGCATCCCCCGGCCGGGACGCAGCCACACCGGTCAGACCAGTGAGGGGATCAAGGATGATCACGAATTTTGCGGGGCGTCCGAGTGAAATCCAGCCATCGAAATATTTGGTGCCCCGGTTCGCTATAAAATAATTCCAACCACCATCGAACGCGCGGCGGACATAAGATAAACCTTGTCCGGCCATTTGTTCGCCCCGGACGCCCAAATGTGAATACCAAAGACCGTCCGGCTTACCAATCAGCAGGGAACCCTTCCCTACAGCGGCAATTGGCACGCCAATGGCCGAGGTATCGAATTTCAATTGTCCGCACAGCTTCTCGAGTTCTGCGCGGCGGGCGGGCAGATCCGTCAGTCCGGAAACATTGCCCGGCAACTGCCCTAGAAAAACCACCTTCGCCCCGCCCTCTGCCAGGGCGAGCAACTGTTTGAATGTCTCCAGCGGAATATACTTACATTCCGGCACCACAATCACCTGATACTTGCCGCCCGGCATTTGCACTTTCCCATCCGTGGCCTTCGCCGTCTTCAACTGCGCATCCGAAACATAATCAAACGCATAACCCTTATCCCACAATTCCTTCGCCACCGCCCCGATGGGCTGCCCTTCAAACCAATCCCGCGCATGCACCGTCAGTTGCGGCAGCATCTTTTCCCCCGGCTGCATCCAAAAATCCTCTACCGGCCAGTACAGCAGGATATCATTGTCCGGTTGCCCGGATTGCAGGATGGACTGGCACCGCGCCGCATACATGTTCACCGCATCCGCATCGTGCCAGATGGAGTTGCGCGGGTTCATCTCCGTGGAGGCGTAGAAATGCCAACCCGGCCAACCCGCCTCGTCCGGCGAGTAGCAGCAGCCGTGGTAAAACATGTGGTTGATGCCCGAGAGAAACATGTCATCGAACAGATATTTCACGTCCGACAATTTTTCCGTGAAATGTTCTTCCAACCACGTGCCCGTTTCGGAACTCACCAGCGGCTTGCCCGTGACATGCGCCGCCGATGACGCAAATTTCGAGATCAGCTTGCTGCGGTCCGCGTGAAACATCTCCGTCTCCGGAATGTCCGCCGCCGCGTACAGGTCCAGCCAGTTGCCCGGCGACCCGTGCGCCTGGTCGCGCGTGATAAAACCCTCCGAATGCGCCCACTTGGTCCATGCTGGCAGCGTCTCCTCCGCCATGATTTCGGAAACCGTCTGGCGATAGTCGCACAGCACCCGCGCCGCGTGTTCATCAGGGTTCTTGCTGAACAGAGCGGGCAGTTCCGTCTGCAAGCGATAGCCGCGCCGCTTTTCGAACTCTGCAAAAAACGCCGGCGACCAATCCGAGCGATACTCGTAGGAATCATGGAACTGCGCGCGCGGCCGTGGCCCGGTGTAGTTGGCGAATGCCGCCGTGTACGGCTTAAGAAAATCATCCATCGCGTGCGGATACAACAAGTTCAGCATCCAGCCTTCACCGCCGGGGCCGGCGCGTTTCACTTTCTGCCCGGAAGGTTTTTGCGAAATCGCATACACCGTCCAGCTACCACCCGCCGGCGCCGTCCAATCCACCTCACCGTTGGCCGAAATTTTATCCGTAAGCTCAACCGATTTTCCGTCTGCCGAAAACGCCACCAGCGCCTGCGTCGCGTCATGGTTAAATTTTTGCTCCAACTTTTCTCCAGCCTTCACCTCGTACGTTTTTTCCACCACGCTCGCGTTCGCCTCGTCATCCGTCACTTGCGGGCCACCGAAGCACCAGCCGCTGCCCGTCGTCATGTCCACGCCCATGCCCAGCCGATGAGCCTCGCTCACCGCCCAACCCATCATCTCCATCCAATGCGGTGACAGGTAATCGATATATTTATCTTCAAACCCCTTCGCGCCATAGATCGGGATGATGTGGATGCCGCCCAACCCTGCCGCCGCATATCGTTCCAACTCATGCGTAAGATTTGTTTTGTCCACCGCGCTGCCCATCCACCAATTGAAAGCCCACGGTTTTTGTTGCGCTGCGATCGGCGGCCAAGCCAGCGGATCATCCGCCGCCCGGACCGCAACGGTCGCACTGGCGATAACTGTCATCACGACAAGCACGGCCACAATCCTGTGGATGGGGAAAATCATGCCTCCCATTATGCCATGACAACCCGTATTTGACGCTAGCGAAGCGTATCCCAATTTCTGGTGATGCCCGCCTTCCCGCCTTTCAAATCCGGATGCCGCTATAGAACATTAGTTTAATCCGTCCACCCGCAATTGAAACTTGACCTCCGCCGCCTTTCCTCAAGACTTCACGGAATAATTCCACCCATCATGAGCGACTCCAATTCCTCTCCCAAACGCAGCATGTTTCAACTGCCTGACGGTAAAAACATGCTTTTTACCTTCTGTTTGGTTTCATCCCTGTTCCTGTTATGGGGCTTCTGCAATGGCATGATCGATGTGATGGACAAACATTTTCAGAATGAGTTGAACCTCACCAAGGCTCAGTCGGCCAATGTCCAGTTCGCCCACTATCTCGGCTATTTCCTCATGGCGCTCCCTGCGGGCTGGCTTGCCCGCCGCTGGGGTTGGAAAGGCGGCATTATCGCCGGCCTGTTGCTGGTCGCGGTCGGCGGCTTCTGGTTCCTGCCCGCCACCCAGATCCAAGCGTCCGCCCACGCCGGTAACATCTCCGCTAATACCGCCTTTATCGCCTATCTGTTCGGCGTCTGCGTCATTGCCGCCGGCTTGACCTTCCTCGAAACCGTCGCCAACCCCTATACCACCGTGCTGGGGCCGCCGCAATACGCTGCCGCTCGCATCAACCTCGCCCAATCTTGCAACGGTATCGGCTGGATTTTCGGTCCGATCGTCGGTGCCAAATACTTTTATTCCAAGGATCCGAAAATTTTCGTGCCCTACGTCGCCGTGGCGGTCGTCGTCATTGTCCTCGCGGTCGTTTTCAAGCTGGCTTACGTGCCGGACATCAAAAATGAGGATGATTTCCACATCGATGAAAGCTCCACCAGCGAATCCCATTCCTTGCTTGCTCGCCCCCACTTCCTGCTCGGTGTCGCGGCGCAATTCTTTTACGTCGCCGCCCAAGCCGGCATCTTTGGGTTCTTTATCAATTCCATGACCGCTGACCGCCAGACCGGATTTTCCATGATGCCGCACATTCCTGATAGCTGGGGCACGGGCATGTTGAAATCGCTCTTTGAAACCGGTAAAGACGGAGCTTTGCATGTCAGCGACGCCGGGGCGTCCACGCTCGCCTCCGGCGCGTTCTTCTGTTTTCTGGGCGGCCGCATCACCGGCGCCGGGTTGCTCCGGAAATTTTCCGCCCACAAGATTCTTGGCTTATACGGCATTTTGAATGTCATCGCCTGCCTGTTGATTTTTGCCAACCTCGGCTGGGTGTCCGTATACAGCGTCTTCGCCAGCTATTTCTTCATGTCCATCATGTTCCCCACCATCTTCGCGCTCGGTATCTACGGTTTGGGCAACAAGACCAAGAAAGCCTCCGCCTTCATCGTCATGGCTATCATGGGCGGTGCGCTGCTGCCGAAACTCATGGGCGCCATCGCGGACAAATACGACATGTGCCACGGCTTCATCGTGCCCGCTGTTTGTTTTGCTTTCGTGGCCTTCTACGCCTTTACCTGGCCCAAGTGGGCCAAAACGAAATCCCTGCACGGAGTCGGCGGTTAAAAAAACTGCGAATGAAAGCCGCCCGCGGCTTTCACGCAGAAATCCGAATAAAGCACCACCGGCAAAAATTCGCCTTAATCACCCGCATCAATTTGCGTCCCCACGAAAACCTGTTTCACGTTGTTGAAGCAGGAAGCCACATACGCCCGTTGCTTGGCTGCCGACAAGGTCGGCAGCAGCATCGCCTCCAAAATGGCGATAATCGCGATGATCACCAACAACTCAACAGGGTTAATCCTCGCCGGCCATTGCCGCGGAATCACCCGCCATTGGCCGGCCGGGGTCGCTACTCAAAGAGTTGGGCCAAACTGCAAATCCCTTCGATGTCATATTGCGTGTTGAAGGCGCCTGGTTTCGCCAGATACAACGCTTTGGTATCTTGGGACACCTTCTTGAATTCAACGCTGTTATCACTGAACAGAACATTCCAGCCTTTGCTCCGGCTATGGGCAAAATCCGGCCCGTTTATATTCACATCCCCGCTGGTCTGCCAGGAACTACTGTCAATAAAGTCCATGCCAAATAATTTGCGCTTGGACACTTGGGACGTTTTTTGAAAGAGCCGCGTCGTGTCGGCGGAATTGACGGGGTTTTTGATCCAAGGATTGTAAATGTAACTTGTGCGGACGCTGCCCGGATTATTGGCATCATTCGCCGTGGTGCTGGCTGTCAAAAGCGGCGAATACAGCGTTGAACTGAGGGCCGGATCCTTGCCGCTACTATCCATGCTGGGGCAAAAACTGATTCTTCCATCGCCCGCCAGCTTTTGCGCATAGAGCGAGCCCAGACCCTGGAAACTATTCGCCCCGTTCACAATAAAAGTGCCCTGCGGAAGCTTTACCCCCGCCGATCCGGCATCGTAAAACATCCAGCGCGTATAATACCCGCCCTTGATGTCATTGATTGGATTAGACCCGGCTTTGCTAAGGGGATATTTATCATCGAAGTCCCCCGCATAAATCACGCAGCCCAAGCCCCACTGTCTCAGGTTGTTGACACATTCGGTTCTTTTGGCTTTTTCCTTGGCCGCCGCCAGCGCCGGCAGCAACATGGCCGCTAAAATGGCGATGATGGCGATGACCACCAGCAATTCAATCAATGTGAATGCCGATGCACGGCTTTTTTGAACTGTCGTTTTCATATTTATCAAAGTTCCACAGTTTTTTGACCGCTGATCACAGTCGCCATCCTTCCCGGTCACTTCACAAACCTTGCGTTATCTGCGGCAGGTAGTATGTCGTCAATGACGTGATATCGATGGCCGGGGTCGCCGCGCTGCCCATTTGGATTTGCGCGAACACTGCCGGGGACGGCTTGCCAAACGATACTGACCCGTCGGTAAAACAGACGTTCCATCCCTTGCCCTTGAAATGGGCAAAATAATCGGAACTGGTCATTTGCGTGTCAAAATAATCAAGGATGAAAACGCCGCGCTGCTTGATATTGTTCGCCTTCTGATACAACCGCGTGCCGGTCGTCGCATTGTTGGTGTCCACCACCGGGTTCCACGTGTAACTGGTACGGACCGACCCCGTTCCGTTGACACTGCCATAGCTCAAAAGCCCGGCCGAACCGTAAGCGTCCGACGACAAGGGTGAACTGACCGGATAACTCGGGTCAAAAAACAGCCGCCCATCCCCCACCAGTTTGGCCGGATACAAATAACCCAAGTTTTCAAATTGGGCGCCGTTGGCGTTTGCCTTCGCCGCGTCCTGGGCGATGTGCCCGCCGCCGACCGGTCCGCCAAATACCGCGTACCGGATGTAATTCGACAGATCGATCACATTTTTTGCGCGGGTATTCAGCGCGTTGCCGCCCCAGGTCGGAAACCAGTCATCGCTATCGGACGCATAAATCGTGGAGGCCAGGAACAATTGCCGGTGGTTGTTTGTACATTGCGTGCGCTTGGCGCGTTCCTTGGCGCTGGCCAGCGCCGGCAACAGCATCGCTGCCAGAATGGCGATGATGGCGATGACAACCAGAAGTTCAATCAATGTGAAACCTGAGTGGATTTGGGCACGACGGGATGATTCGTTCTTTGACATGACGCTAATACGGCGGTTCGCTTGTGATTCAATGGGCATTGTTAAGAATGTACGCTTTTTTGATTTCCCTGAATATCGCCAGTTGTGGCGACCCCCTGCCTTTTCCAGCCAATACAAACCCGGCCCGCTGACGCGGGCCGGGTGATGCTTGAATGCCAGATTGCTGCCGCCAGTCGGACCGTTTACGGATAGATCAGCCGGTAAAACACCGTGCCGATCGTCGGGTTGATGGTGAAGTTGGTCGTGTTCACGCTGGTCGAGCCCGCGACATCCACCCAGTTCGTCCGCAGGCCGTTCGCCAGGGAATTGGTCTGCACCTGCAACCGGTAACCGGTGTGATCCGCCGGCCATGTCAGGGTCAGCACATTGCCGCTAACGCTGTTCGTCAAGATGAAGGCGTTGGTGTTGACGGTGCTGACCGCGATGACCGTCAGCTTGCCGTTGATCGTGAGTGAATTGCTCCAGCCCAGGCCGCTGCCCAACACCGGCAGGTTGGTCACGGCAAAGTTGCCCCGGTTCGTCACGCTGGTGAACAGGGTGAACGAATCACCCAGTAGCGGCGCAGAACCGATATTGTTCACTGTCAGCGTGCCGCCAAACAAGTTGCTGATGGTCAGCAACCGGTCGCTGTTCGGCGACAAGCCGCGGTTCAATTCCATGACGGTGTTGCCGCCCAAGGTTGTCACGGTGGCCGCGTTCGTCACGGAGAGGATACCCAGCGCGCCGGTGATGCCCGGTGAAAGCGTGGAACCGGCGGCTGTGGTCAGCACACCGCGGATCACACCGTTACCCTTGAGTGTCTGGCCGGAACCGATGGTGACCGCACCGCCCGTGCGCGCAGTCACATCCCAGACGCCGCCGTTCTGCACATCAATGGTTACGCTGTTTGAAAGTCCCGCATTGCCGATCAATGCCAGGTTGCCGTTGGTGGCGATGATCACCGAGCCGCTGATCGTGTTCAGCGCGTTGCTGAGGACGACTTGGCCGCCAATGGCATTCGTCCCGGCCTGCACCGCCGAGATCGTCACATTCCCGGTGCCCTGCAACGGTGAATCTAATACTAAGTTCTTGGTCGCAAACACTGTCACCAGCGAGCCGCCGCCCGCCGCCACGGTCACCGTGGAGTTCGTCAGATGTTGCAAGCCGTCCTGCGCCTTGACCACGCCGCCGTTAAGGATGATCGCATTGGTGATGTAATGGCTCACCACCGTTGCGCCGGCGTTGCCGCCGAAGCGCAACTCGGCGCCGGCCGTGTTGACGCTCACCGGTCCCGTGCCCAGCGCCAGGTCGTTTTGATTGCCACCGCTGTCTGCGCCCACGCTCAGCAAACCGTTGCTCAGCACCGTACCGCCCGTGTAGCTGTTCGCCCCGTTAGTCAGCAGCAACGTGCCCGTGCCCGTTTTGGTCAGCACACCCGTGCCACCGATGTTGCCGGAACCGCCGAATGAATAATTCGTGGAACTGTTCACCGTGATGGCGCTCGGCACCACCGTGCCGGACAGCGTCACGTTAAGATTCGTGGCCGTGTTGTCAAAGGTCACGAAGTCGAGCTGGTAGAATTGGATTGGCACACCGTTGTTCGTAAAGGTGAAACTGTTCACTACGTCCCACAGGTTGCTCACGCCGTCACCCGACCACGTCAGGTTCTTCGTATTTAGGCTCACGACGATTAAATCCACCTCGCCCGGCGCGTTGCTCAACACCAGCGTGGCGCGCGATGTTCCGGGGAAAACTCCGCCCAGCGTGAAGTTCGAGATCGGGCCCGGTGCCACGATGCCGCTTTCATTGATCAGGTTGCCGCTATATTTAATCAGCGCATATTTTCCGACTTTAAGCACGCCGTTCAGGGCGTTGATATTGATGAAGCTGCCGCCGGAGAGCGTCACATTGCCCTGTACCGTCAGCGAGTCGCTGGGTTTCACCAGGCCTGTCAGATCGTCCGACAGGTCGAAGGCGTTCGTCGAACCGGCCTTGAGCGTCAGGCCGTTGGAGATGCTCAACGTACCGCCGGTCGTCGCATTGCCCGGGTTGATCGTGCCGTAGTTGATCACCCCGTTGCCTTTCACCGTGCCGAAGCCCGCCAAGGTCTGCGGTATGCCGGCGAACGTCGTGGCCGGAATCACCAATATCCCGTTCGTCACCAAGACCGAGTTCGTCGGCGTCACGCCATCATCCACACTGAGCTGGTTGCTCGCGTAACCCATCTGCGAGGCATCCAGTACCGTGCTTGCCGAGGCCAGCGTGATGGAAGTGCAGTTGGTCAGGCTGTTCGGCGTGACCACCGTCAACACACCGTTGCTCACCGTCGTTGTGCCCAGATAGGAGATCAACGGGGTATAGAGATAGTTGGTGTAGGTCGCGCCGTCTGTGTTGGTGGTCACAGCCGCGCCATCCAGTGTCAACGTGCCGGTTCCCATTTTCACCAGGTTATTGCTCAGGGTGAAGTAGCCCTCGAAAGAATTATTCTGGTTCTTCGCACCGATGGCCCAGGTCGCCACCGTGCCGGCCGTGCCGTTGCCGCTGATGCCTGCCGTGGCGCTGCCACCCCGGATGGCGCCCAAGGACACTGTCTGCGCATCACGTGTATGGACATTGCCCGCATCAAATTCAAAGGTGGTATTATCACCGCCGCTCACGCCGCCACCATTGAAGAAGCGGAAATTGCCTGACGTCAGGGCGAATTGCACCACGCCCAGAAAATTTGAATAAGAAGCGATGCCGCCGATGGACACG
>DASZCA010000077.1:0-2866 GCA_035943555.1 Verrucomicrobiia bacterium | reverse complement strand
CGCTTGGGAGATATTCACCTAATCCGGATAGACCCCATTTCGCCCGATCGTCTGTGGACAATTGATAGTATCGCCACATCGGCTCGTCATGCGAAAAGTTCACTGTAGGAATACCCTCAATAAGCATCGAAAGACTTTCGTCGCTCTTTTGTCGGCCATAGCCAAAATCATAGGCCAATTTCGCGAGCGCTTTTAAAACAACGGGTTGTGCTGCAATTGTTTTCTGCTTCGCCCGATCCTCGCCAAAGCCATCGATTTGGCAAACAGCCGCCCAGAATCGTGCCGCGAACTCTGATTTTTCAACAACGTCTACTGGTTGTGCACCCGACACATTCGTTTTGTTCAGAAATAAAATCGCATTTACTGCAATTAGATCTTTACGAGCAATATAACCCTTATCTTCATGCCAATCCGTAACGTCACGTTCGACGATCTGGGCTGTTAAGAGGCCGCTATCATTCAACTCTTCTTTAATCCAAACATTTACGGGGTTCGATTGGTCAAACTGAAATGCCAAGCTTGCTTCAACTTTTTTTGTCAGGTTGTTTAAGTCGTGAAACAACTGCCGTTCCTGATCTGGAGTTAGGCCAAGGTGCACCTCAATCATGACTGTACAATTGGTGCGCGCCGTGTCGAAGATATCCATCCAGACTCGTAATTCTTCGGTTTCAATTCGATCATCTTCACCCGAGTATAGATTGGGCCGCTTTGGGTATTTGTAAGTAGTCGTAAGGCTGCGAAGGAAATCGAAGAGCATTTGCATCGCAAAGCGTCGGTGCTGGCCATCAACAACCCAAAGCACGTGTTTGGTAGCCAGATAAACGTATACAAGACCACCTTCTCCGACTTGAGTGCGTAAGCCCTTTCCACCGAATTCGCATTCGCGAATGTTTGCCGTGATGGGCTGCATTGCTAGATATGGCTGCTTACCCAAGTTTTTTTGTATTTTTTCTAACGCCGCAACTGGCCCGCGACCTTCTCGCTCATACTTTGTGGCCAGCGCGTGCGCTAAGCCCTTAAGAATGTAGATCGCTAATTTTTGAGCATGCTTTGGATCGAGATTGCGTTGAGCAATAATGTTATCTTCGAATTCTGGACGACTGGTTAGACCGCGTTCGTTCGCTACTTCAGAAAGTTCGTAAAACTCATGCATCGGCACTTTCAGCAAAAGCGTATTGCTGCCAAGATTGTGCCCTACCAAGACACCAAGCTTTTTCTCGGCGGTGCCTCCCTGGCTAATGAGTTGGTCGAGGTCCATGGGATCATCCTGATTGGCAAAATTGTTGTTTTGAGGTAGAATAGTCATAGTGGTTTCCTGTTTTTTGAGGCGGTCCAACCCGCCTTGTGGGAACTGCTTCTTCGGAGCGGCCAAGGGGTTTTCCCTTTGGCCGCTCCCTTACTTTTCGGGCATTTTTTCGCGACCTACCGCTGCCCGCAGGCAAGTCGCTTAAACCCTCCTCATTTAACCCTCCCTTTACCAACTTCGCTGGATCTATGTGCCATTTTTCTCTTCCAGGCAACGATAAAATCTATCCAGGAAGAAAAATAGTTATGCCTGGAGATATTATTTATCATCCAGGGGCAATTATGTTGCGCGGAGGCAACAGTTCTTGCGGCTTTCGCCAAAGGAATTGACCGCACCTGCCTAACTAGCCTAAACCCGCAATACTCCGGAAAGCCCCATGGACTTTCCGGTCCCCCGCCTGGCGCGGGGGATCGACCCCAGGCAGCGCGTGGCGCCCCCTGGGGCGCTTTTGTTTGGTTTGGAGTTGAGCATTGTTTGAATCACTGCAATCCCGCCTCGGCGGCGTCTTTGACAAGCTTCGCGGGCGCGGTGCGCTTACCGAAGCTGATGTCGATGCCGCCCTTGCCGAAGTGCGCACCGCCCTAATCGACGCCGACGTGTCGCTGCCGGTGGTCAAGGATTTCATCGAGAAGGTCCGCCCCCGCGCCATCGGCGAGAATGTGATCCGCTCGGTCAGCCCCGGCCAGCAGGTCATCAAGATCGTTCATGACGTGCTGGTGGAAACGCTGGGCGCGGACAATGAAGCGCTCAATCTGGGTTCGCCGCCCGCGCCGATCCTGATGGTCGGCCTGCAGGGTTCTGGCAAGACCACCACCAGCGCCAAGCTGGGCCTGATGCTGCAGACCCGCGAAAAAAAGCGCGTGCTGATGGCATCGCTGGACGTCAATCGTCCCGCCGCCATGGAGCAGTTGCGCGTCTTGGGCGAGCAGGCCGGCGTCGCCACCTTGCCGGTGGTCGCGGGACAGGATCCCGTCACCATCGCCCGGCGGGCGTTGGCGTCGGCGAAAGTCGGCGGCTATGACGTTCTGATTTTGGACACCGCGGGCCGCCAGTCCATCGACGAACAATTGATGAGCGAGGTGGCCGCGATCAAGGCCGTCACCAACCCGCATGAAACCCTGCTGGTGGCCGACAGCCTCACCGGCCAGGACGCGGTCAATATCGCCAAGAACTTCCACGACCGGGTTTCGCTGTCCGGCATCATCCTCACCCGCGTCGATGGAGACGCCCGCGGCGGTGCGGCGCTTTCCATGCGTAGCGTCACCGGCGCGCCGATCAAATTTTTGGGCGCCGGCGAAAAGTTGGAGGCGCTGGAAGCCTTCCATCCGGCGCGCGTCGCCGCCCGCATCCTCGACATGGGCGATGTGGTGTCGCTGGTCGAGCGGGCGTCCGAAACGCTGGACAAGGAACAGGCGGAGAAGATCGCCGCCAAGATGAAAAAAGGTCAGTTCGATATGAACGACCTTGCCCAGCAGCTGGGCCAGATGAAAAAGCTGGGCGGCATGAAGGGTGTCTTGGGCATGCTGCCCGGCGTCGGCAAGATCAAGGGCCAGCTGGAAG
>DASZCA010000076.1:0-4551 GCA_035943555.1 Verrucomicrobiia bacterium | reverse complement strand
ATGCGGCCGCGCATAATCGTTTAACCCGCTCACATCCAGCACCGGCAACGCGGCATCCACCGTGGGCTCGGCGTCCGGCGCAAAAAAATCCCGGGCCTCGGTCGGGTGCCGGTAGGTATGCAACGAAACGTGGAACGCCTTTTCCACCGCGCCCGCCGGGCCGGTGACATCCAACAACAGCCGGTTGCCATGCGTGGCGATGACGGTCAGCCCGTTCGAGCGCGCAAAATTTTTGACCGCCTCATAGTCAGCCTCCGTGGGCCCGAAGCGGGCCGTAAATTCCTCCGGCGTAAGAAATTTCCGGTAATTGGGGCTCGCCGGATCGTACACCTCCGCAAGAAATTGCTGCAAGCCGTCGGGATCGTGCAATGAAACGCCGATGGCCAGCCGGAGTTGCCGCGTCGTCGCTACCGTCCCATTGGCGGTCAGGCCGGCGGCGACCGCCGGAATATGGCCATGCAAAGCTTTTTGTGCGGCCGATGCAGGCAGCAATAGTGATGCAATGATTGCGGCCAGGACACTTGCCAGCCTCAAATTATGGTTCATTTCGCGAGATTTACTTGGTTAGACCTCTCCAATTGTCGCAAGCAACGTGCCAACCGTCAAATTTGGCCGTAAAAAATTTGCCCAATATGACACCTGCGCTAAACTCTTTTCCGTGTCCGTGAAGTTCACCATCCTCGGCAGCGGTTCGGCCGGCAATTGCGCCTATGTCGAGACCGCCGAAGCCCGCATCCTCGTCGATGCCGGTTTTTCGCCGCTGCAAATCCGCAAGCGCCTCGCCACCATCGGCAAGACGCCGGAAAATCTTTCGGCCATCCTCGTCACCCACGAACACTCGGACCACATCGCCGGCATCCTCGGGATGGCGGATAAATTTCACATCCCGGTCTTTTGCAATCGCGGCACCCAGGACGGCACCATCTGGGCGTTCAAAGCCAAGTGGGATTCAAAAAAGAAACCGGCCTTCGCAGGCATGGATGGCACGGATCACTTAAAATCCAAGATCGATTGGCGGTTGTTTGAGACCGGCGCCAGCTTTGAGATTGGCGATGTCGGCATCGAAACGTTTTCCATCCCGCACGACGCGCAAGATCCGGTCGGATACGTCCTGCGCACGGCGTCCGGCACCATCGGCTTCGCCACCGACCTCGGCCATGTCACCAAGCTCGTGCTGCAACGCATCCGCAGCGCGAATGTCCTCGTCTTGGAATCCAATCACGATGTGAAAATGCTGCAAGATTGCCCGCGCCGCTCCTGGGCGCTCAAGCAACGCATCCTCGGCCGCCACGGCCACATCTCGAACGTGACCGCCGCCGAGACCATCGCGCAGATCATCTCCGCCGATCTGAAACAGCTCTATCTCGCGCACCTGAGCCGCGAATGTAACAAGCCCGAACTGGCCGAGCATATCATGGCCGAGCAATTGCATCATCTCGGCGCGAAGCATGTGGGCTTGCACGTCGCGGCGCAAGATGTGCCGTGTGCGACGTTTGAATTATAAACGAATTTTTTGGAAAACCGCAGTCAGCCTTTAATTGCCAGCGTGTCCTTCAACGACCCCAAATGCTTCTCATAATGCCGCCAGCGTTCCAAGGCATGGCCGTAAATCGGCTGGCGCACTTGCCATAGGCTGGCAGTTTCCACCGGATTCGGATTGGTGTGCGGCGTCAGGCAGCGTTCATCCCAGTCCAGACCGATAAAATCCAGAAGCTTGCGCGCGGTCGGTTCAGTGTTTGAAACCATGTCTTCGTAGCGAACCTCGATCAGTTTCAAGGTCGGGATTTTGCGCCAATGCTCCATCAACCGCAGGTATTCCAAGTAATAGTGGCCAATGTTTTTCAGATCGAAGCAATAATCCAAGTTCAACGGAAACCGTTGAAAATAATTGGAAAGACACGTATCCAGCGGATGACGCTGGCAATGGATGATCCGCGCCTGCGGAAGCAACATGGAAATAAGCCCGATGTGCAGAAAATTCAGAGGATTTTTATCAATCACATACGGAACGTCCGGTCCGACATCTCGACGGAGACGCTTCTCATATTCCGTGATTAAGCGCTCGGCGACAGACCGCTTGATCTGCCGCGCTGCCTGCGGATAGGCCGCGCCGCTGCCGGTCCATTCCTTCAAACGTGCAGCAAGGTCACCGACAGCAGACAACTCCCCTGCCATGGCGATATCAGGATGATTCGACAGCACGCTGGCAAACAATGTCGTTCCCGAGCGCGGCATGCCGACGATAAATAGCGGCGAGCGGTTGGAAGATGCAAATTGAAACGGCTGGGCCAAAAAATCCGCACTAAAAACTTCGATAAGGTCATCGGTCATTTTCCGGACCGACGCCGGATTGTATGCCACCGTGGAGTTCCGGATCTGATTGGCCTGCCGGTAGCATTCAAACGCCTCATCGTAGCGTCCGCAATCATCGTAAATTTTACCCAAAGCAAAACTCAGATATTCCTTATCCCCCGGTGAAATCTCAGGCCGGCTCAATACCGTTTGGATGGTGGCGACGTCGGCATCCTCCGCGCTCTTGTATTTGCGCATGGTCGCCAAGTTGTATAGCGGGTCGGAAAAATTCGCCTTCAGTTCCAACGCAAGGCGAAATGCTTTTTCGGCTTCAGCCAGGTTGCCTTGATTCAAGAAGGCGGTACCAAGATTGTTTGCCGCTTCAGCATGCACGGGATTCGCCATCAGCGCCTGACGGTAGCTGGCCACGGCAGCATCATAGCGTCGCAACGCCTGCAAGATGATGCCGCGATTATTGTACGCGTTCGCCAAATCGGGTTTGAGCACAATGGCTTGGTCATAGCTGGCCAGCGCCTCCTCCTGCCGGTTCAATTTGTTCAGGCAATATCCCCGGTTAAAATACGCGATGGCATAACTTGGCCGGAGCGCGATCGCTTTGTCGTAACACGTCAGCGCTTCCGCATAGCGGTGCGACAGCTGCAACATCGTGCCCCGATTGTTATGAAGTTCGGGCGAGTTAGGCATCAATCCAAGCATCAGCTTGAAGATATCCGCCGCCGCCTGAAAATTTCCTTGAGAATGCTCTTGCCCCGCCAGAGTGCCTGCTTCCGCAAACGACAAACTTTTACCCCGCCATTTTATGGCTGGCTGGTGTCCGCCCGCAAATGGGGTCGCACTTCGTTGATTCATGGGCATTGCATCGCCGTTTGTTTTTCCGCCCCACGTTTTGCAGCAGTTGATGAAGTCTTCTGATAAAGGCCGCAACCGGCTAAAAAAGCATCCACATTGACGTTATGTGCGTCAACTGCAAACCGGATAGAGCTTTAGCCGGAGATAGGGGAGCGCGGTCGGACGCCAGATGCAGGCACAAGGTCAATATGCCACCTTGGGCCTAAATTCCATTCTTGCACCGCGCTTTTTTGACCTTAAAATCTCGCCGCTCAATTATGAATTATAAAATCTCTCAACGTGCCGCGTCGCTGGCTCCGTCCCTGACGCTGGCCATTGATTCCAAGGCCAAGGCGATGAAGGCCGCCGGCGAAGACGTCGTCGGCTTCGGCGCGGGCGAACCGGATTTTGACACGCCGCAGCACATCAAGGACGCCGCCGCCAAGGCGCTCGCCGCCGGGTTCACCAAATACACCCCCAGCAGCGGCATCCCGGAATTGCGCGAGGCCATCGTCGAAAAATTCAAGCGCGAGAACGGTCTTTCCTACAAGCCTTCGCAGGTGATCGTCTCCTGCGGCGGCAAGCATTCCTGCTACAACGTCATCCTTGCGACGTGCGAAGCCGGCGATGAAGTCATCATCCCCGCGCCGTACTGGCTGAGCTATCCGGAAATGGTCAAGCTCGCCGGTGCCAAGCCCGTCATCCTCACCACCACGGACAAGACGGAATTCAAGGTCACGCCCGCGCAGCTCCGCGCCGCCATCACTCCGAACACGCGCCTGTTCATCTTGAACTCGCCCAGCAACCCGACCGGCTCCGTCTATTCCCCCGAGGAAGTCAAAGCCCTTGGCGATATCTGCGTGGAAAAAGGCGTGCTCATCATGAGCGATGAGATCTACGAACACCTGCTCTATGATGGCGCCAAGGTGAAGAGTGTCGCCAGCTTCTCGCAGGCGCACTACGACCACACGATCATCGTTCACGGCCTTGCCAAAGCGTATTCCATGACCGGTTGGCGCATCGGCTTTCTCGCCGCGCCGGAACCGATCGCCAAGGCCATCGACGCCGTGCAAAGCCATAGCACCAGCAACCCGACCTCGTTCGCGCAAAAAGGCGGCGTCGCCGCGCTTAACGGCTCGCAGGAACACCTGCCCGTCTGGCTTGCGGAATACGACAAACGCCGCCGCTACGCCCACGGCAAACTGAATACGATGCCCGGCATCACCTGCGTGAATGCCAAGGGCGCGTTCTACCTGTTCCCGAACATCTCGAAGACCGGCCTTAAATCCGCCGAGTTCTGCGCGAAGTTGCTCGAACAGGAAAAAGTCGCCGCCGTCCCCGGCATCGCCTTCGGCGCGGATGACTATATCCGACTCAGCTACGCCACCAGCCTGGCCAACATCGAAAAGG
>DASZCA010000075.1:0-23649 GCA_035943555.1 Verrucomicrobiia bacterium | reverse complement strand
AGCCGGACATGGAGCCGGAACATCTCTCAGTGGAGGAAGTCCGGCTCGTCATGGAGGGCCTCAAATGAAGCATTATTCAGGACGGCGTGAAGGCTATGTCGCCATCGTCACTGTGGATGGACGCCGCTTGAATCCCCGGTTGGACCTGTGGAATCACAGTCCCGACGGATTCGAGTGGGGCTACTCCGGCAGCGGACCGGCGCAACTGGCACTGGCCATCCTCGCCGACCATTGCGGCAACGACGAGCGGGCGCTGAATTGGTATCACCGCTTTAAATGGGTGGTGATTGCCGAATTTCCGCACCGTGAATGGATCCTGACCAGTGAGGATATTGACCGTGCATTGCAATCCCTGTGGGAAAGCGAGCCATTGCTGGAAGGAGCAACGTGAGTATGCGGAAGCCGCCATCGGGCGACTTCCGCAAAGTCCTTGAGCGTCTTTCCCATCGTCATGACACCCGGCGTGTCTTTGAGGCCTTCACCCGCTTCGCGGCCTGTGCGCTTGCCGTACAGACCCGCGAGGCGGAATACCTTGAAGAAGTCAAACATTGGGAAAGAGCCGACTTGGATTTGTTCGCGGAAGCACTTGGCACCTTGGTAAACGAAATGGAAGCAAAGCCGTTTGAGGATGTTCTCGGCGGACATTACATGGAGTTCGCTCTGTCCTCGAAAGGTCAGCAGTGGAACGGCGAGTTCCATACGCCGAAGCCGATCTGCGACCTCATGGCGAGAATCACCCTCGGCGACATGGAATCATTCCCCACCGAAGGCCCGATCACCGTTTGTGAGCCGGCCTGCGGTGCCGGGGCGATGATTCTGTCGTTGGGCGAGGCATGTTCGCCGGAAGTCCGGCGGCGGTTGCGGGTGACGGCCATAGACATAAGCCGAACCGCCTGTGATATGGCGTTCATCAACACGACGCTCTGGGGCATCCCCACTCGGATCATCCATGGCAATTCACTGTCGAATGAGTATTGGGCCGCGTGGTCAAACGTCCACCACATCGCACCTTGGCTTCCACTGGCGTTACGGTCACAGGCAGCGGAAGCGGCGGAGCAAGGCCAGCCGCCGAAACCAGCCGAGGTGGAGCGCATTAGGGTCTCATTGGGCCAGCAAGAACTGGCGTTTTAGCTCACTGCCCCTTCATCCGAAGGGGCTTTTTATTTCAAGAGAACGCCGCCTTGGCACATCCCGGCCAACGGTCTCAGAAGAAGCAGCGTATTCAAACTTATCAATAATCTAAACCGGTCAAAAATGTCTCAATCATGCAAAAAGAAAATCCTTATCGGCTGTGAATTCAGTGGTGTTGTCCGCCGCGCCATGCGCGCCCACGGGCACGACGCCTGGAGTTGCGATCTCCTTCCCGCAGAGGATAATTCACCGTTCCACATTCAAGGCGATATCACCAAGGTCTTGCGACGGTCACCCGCAGGATTCTGGGACTTGATCATCCTCCATCCGCCGTGCACCTCTATAGCACTGTCTGGCAATTCGACCTATGGAGTTGGCATGGCAAAGCACGCCGAACGCCTCAAATCCCTGCGATGAACGGCAGCACTGTGGAACAGTGCGATAAAAATCAGCCCCCGGGTCGCATTGGAAAATCCGATGAACGTTCTTGGGTCCGAAATCGGTAAGAGATCACAGTCGATCCAGCCATATGAGTTCGGCCACAAGGAACAGAAAGAGACATGGCTTTGGCTTCACGGTCTGCCACCGATGACGCCGACGAAGAATGTCTACGCCCAAATGATGAGACTGCCGAAAAAGAAGCGTGAGCGCCTCCATTATCTTTCACCAAGCCCACACAGAGCAAGGGAACGTAGCCGCACCTTCGAGGGAGTCGCCAAAGCAATGGCCGACCAATGGGGGGACGAAAAGAATTGATCAGAAAGCACGCTCAAAAGTCAGATTTTGCAAATCTCAACGAAATTCACGTTCTTAAGATGAACAAGCGCTTCGAACAGAAGTTAATCTAGCTCACCCCGTTTAGATGTTGCCACTTCTGGCAAGTTTGCCCTCCTGTATAATTATACCGTCGTGTCATACGCTTCATGATGGGTTCAGAGGGGTCTTCAAAACTACAAACCAAAGGAAATGTATGAGCAGCAAATCATATGAAAGCGTCGGTGGCAAGCTGGAGCATCGCACCGTTCATCTTGGACAGAATGCCAAAAAGCGGGGTGATGGTATGAGCAAAAAGGTTAGAAATTTAAAAATTGAAGAGATTGGGGATTTTGCAGGTCGTAACACGATGCCACGAATAAGGTTGAGTGGACACTGGCTGAAAAGAGCCGGCTTTAAAGCAGGCCATCGAGTCGAAATTCACCTGGCTAACGAGGGTGAAATGACGCTTCGATTTGTTGAGCCGAAAACAGAAAAACAGAATCACGCCTTCTGAGGGATGCATCCCCCGCCGCCCAAAAAAGTTGGGCGGTTTTTTTAATCCTTACAAACTTCACAAATCCCAATCAATTTGCTATGCTTTCAGAAGCGGGGAAAAACGGTTTAGAGATTGATTTTTATTCATAAACTCCGCTTAATATTTTTATGATTGGGCTGATAATCATTTTGGCGACGTTGCTGCCGGTTGCCTACTATATTTACGTGGGCCTGCGCAAAGATTCTCGGGCAGAAAGTCTCGATGACTTTTTTATCTACAATCGCAACGTAAACGCAAAAGATTTTGCCAATACTTCAGTGGGCTACAGTCTCCAGATGGCAGCATTATTTCTATTTGCGGATTGGGGAATTCGTTATGGATTTGGGGCGCTTTGGGTGCCAGTTTTTTGGGGTCTTGGATTCTATTTGCTGTCTCTTGCTATTCCAAAATTTGACTGTTTTATTTCTGAAAATTGGACGCTTCACGGCTATTTGAAAAACCGATTTAACTCCAAGGCTTTGCAATGGGTTGCAGCGATGGCAACCATCATTGGGTTGTGGGGAACGATGATGGTTGAGATTGACTACGCAACTCAAATTTACCAACCCTTTTTCACTACAAAGCTAAGCCTGTTTCTGTTGGGTATGGTTTTCCTCACCTTCGGTTTCATATACATTGCCCTTGGGGGATACAAGGCTGAGGTGAATACTGAGCGGATTCAGGTGCCAGTTGCCTACGCGGCGCTGTTGTGTATCATTTTGGTGCTTGTAATGAATGTGTACTTCAAAGGGTACGTCCATGAATTTTGGATTTTGAATGCCTTCCTTTTTGTTTGTTTTGCCCTCATGTTCAGAGCAAAAATGAGAATTGTTCCCGGCAATCTTTTTGCGGACAAACAAATTTTTATTCCAATAGTCGGAGTTTTCATCCAGGTGCTTTCAATTTCCCTAGCACTTTTTGTCCACCCAGCGACAGCAGATTACTCTGTTATCACTCCCATTTTGGCCAACCCATTGGGACAGTTTCGTGCTCAGGGCTGGATCAGCCTGGTCAGTCTGTTTTTTGCTAATGCGCTCTGGCAATTTGTTGACCTTTCAAGTTGGCAGCGAG
Organism: Verrucomicrobiia bacterium; assembly: GCA_035943555.1. Taxonomy (GTDB): domain Bacteria; phylum Verrucomicrobiota; class Verrucomicrobiia; order Limisphaerales; family UBA11358; genus UBA11358. Next base: position 20,156 of record DASZCA010000075.1, on the reverse strand, counting down.
TTTCTTCTGTTAAGCTTGCCGGTTCTGGACCTGCCCGCTATGAACCTATTCGCAGAGGCATTTGGCGCGTCATGGTTGAGTCACCGGTAAGCTGGCTGTTCGGAGCCATTTTTGGAATGACCCTTAAATACTCGGGGTATCTCGGTCCGCAAGACGATCCGTCTGTGGGAGTCGGAAATTTTGTGACCGCCCTGTCTACTCATAACACCACTATCGCATTTTTAGGATCGTACAGTTGGCTACTTTATCCGATTTTAGTTGCTGCGGTGGTCGCTATCATGCTTTCCACCGTCCATGCACTTGTATGTGCGGTTTCCTTTACTGCTATGAATGACCTTCAGCCGATTCGGATCAAGACTCTCAATAAAGCGCGCGTACTTACCTTCCTGATAGTCCTGCTAGGGGGAATTATATATTACATTCTCCGATTCGTGTCGGAGGCTGGAATTGCGACGGCGTTGTATGCATTCTACGCGAGCCAGCTTTCGCTTTTCCCCACAGTCGCTGCATCATTTTACTCGAAACAACTAAACAAATATGCAGCCTTGGCGAGCATATTGTCAGGAATCATAACGGCTTTCATATTCGCATATTGGGTTGTCGAAAAATATCCAGATTTGTCTTTAGCACCTCCCTTATTTGCCTTGATTGTCAGCACCATTGTTTATGCGTTGACGTCCGTTTTTTCTAAAAAGGCAAACCTTTCTAACGAGTGAAGCCCAGCACAATCCAAATTGAGCGGAAGCCATGAACAAGCACCGCTACGATGACGTTATCAAATTCGTTGCGTCGGTAATTTTTGGCAGCTCATTTCGAATGTTCCATGAAGTTGTTAACACCTTGATCAACATTGACCATGGTAACGTAGAAAAAATATCTTCGATTTATGGATTTCCGATACCGAAGCTTTTAGGCACTTTCCCGGTTTCGCCATTCGCTATCTCAGCTCTGACGACAGCCATTTTTTTTGCAGTATTTTTTCGCAATGTGCATGGAATAATCGCATACGATATTTGGGCAGACAATACCAACTACAATCCAAGTTTTGAACAGCGCCCAAGGCACATTGTTGCTAATTTTATGTTCGGTTTGCTGGGAGCAATTCTGCTCCCTTTTACGTTTATCTTCATGTTGAGCGGACATGTTGTTGGAGGTTTGAACCATAATTTACCCCAACCTTTAGCGATTGATTCCACGCCTAAATCTCCATATTTGATAGGTGCTTTTTTATTTGCTCCGCTCGCAATTTATTTTATCTGGAACGTCTTTTGGGGCTTGAAACTTAAATGCTGTCCTGCATATCACCTTGCAGAATATCAACGGACGTTTCCGCCCAAATCTAAATTATTTGCTTTTTTCTCGAGAGTTCGGGACCGCATATTAAAATTTAGTAAGGCATGTCTCAATGGGCTGTATTTTGGAACCTGCTTAAAGAATTTTTTATCCCCGCCGAAGTGTGTCTCAAAAGAGGAATATTACGCTTATCTCGAGATCGTAAACTTTACGGCCCTTTGGCTTTTCGTCGATTTAGTTTTTCTCGTCGCATTTGTAATTGGATTTGTTTTAATAAGGCCGAAGACCGTTTCTGACTTCTGTGTACTTTATATCAATGTTGCACCTGTGGTGCTATTGATCGATTATTTGCTTCATGTTGAATTTTATTTTCCGACGCCGCGCAAAGCATCAGATTTCCACGAATTCGGGGGCGTTTGGAACTACATTTTGAAGGATGGGATATGGTTTTGCCATTGGGGCGGTAAAGCAGCGTCACTCGATTTGATCCAAAGTTTGGACATTCAAGCAAGCGACACCGTGCTAGAAGTATGTTGCGGGCAAGGAGGAACATTAAATCTTTTACCCGAAGCACATGAAATTTCCGGAATTGATAAATCTCAGCAAATGCTAGATGGGGCCAAAAAGCATATTCAAAATAAAAAAGTGAAATTATTTTGCGCGGACGCTTATGATTTGCCGTTTTCAAAGGGTAAATTTTCCAAGATTTTTTCTCAAGATGGTGATGCATGGATGAACAAAAATAAGAAGGGTCTGATGTCAGAAATTTCCAAGGTGACTGCCGTGAACGGTATTTTTGCTTTTCAAGGCTATGTTCGAACTGCATCAATGAGCCCTGAGGATCTTGCAAAAACTAACTCTTTGCTCGAAGAAATCGGTTACGTTAACCCAGATGTTCCCCATATTGATGCGTTTAAATCGCTTTTTGAAAAAGCTGGTTTTCAAGTGGAAACCATGACCTCTCTGCATGACGTTTATTTGCAAGACAATTTGGAAATGCTAAAACGCTTTTCCGAGAATCTTCAAGCCATGAAACGTAAATTTCCAGAAAATGACATAGCGCGTATTGGGCGCCTGCTGAATTTGGAAAAGGAACTTTTTGCCAAGAAAGCATGGACGGGGGTGCGTATTGTCGCCCGCAAGGTCAAATAGATTGTCCGAACTTGACATACGTCATTCAAATGCCATATTGCAAAAAAAGATATGCCGCCTTCAGGTTTTTATAAAAAGCACAGTCAACCACTCGCAGGTTTTTTTCGTGCCTGTGTTGAAGACTTGGTTAGCGAAAGTAAAGGCGTTCGGACGCCTGCATTGGCTATACAACGGGAGTTGCGACATATCCAAATGGATTCCGCCTCAACAACGCGTGGCCCCATTCCCACGAAAATCCTCGAACTGACTCAGAAATTTTATGAGGATTTGTTAGCTAAAGGCTCTACTGATTTCGAAAGGTTGGAACAAGATTCTGAAGAACTGATCGGTTCGATAGAGCGGGATATTGAGGCGATCAAAGTAGCCGACGTAGTTTAGTTTTACTACGCTCCGGTTTTTCTAATAGAATTTCTTTGCGCTGACGATAGGTTTTAATACCCTTTCTGTGCTCCGGGTTTCAATAGGGTATGTCTTCAGGAATTCCCACGGGGTTTTGTTCACAGGCGTTCAAAACATAAACAAAATGAAAGGGATATTCATATGTCAGACGAAGTCACCATCACCAAAAAGTCAGATTCTCAATCCGCAACTGCGCCGGGAAATCAGGCCGTGAGTGTAGGCCGAGCGGAGTTGGTCAACCTCTGCGCTGTCGGTTTAGGCGTCAGCTTCTTCCTGCCTTGGGCACAGTTTTTCGGAGCCAATCTTTCAGGCTTTGATCTTCAGAAAATGGGCGACCAGCACCGCTTGCTTTGGGCAATCCCCGTTTTCTGCATCGTCACCATCATCGCCGGTTTCGCAAAGCAGAGCCAAAAGCATGTGGCGCAGATTGCCGGTGCCCTCCCATACGTTGTCGGCGTGTATTGGTATACGAAATTAAAGGATGATTTGTTCCACATCCTCACATACGGCGCGTTCTTGTCGCTGGCATTCGGCATTGCCTTGCTCATCTTGCCCCGAAATCAAAAATAACCGGGAACCATAAGGGGAGATATGTTTAGATTCTTTGGGCCGAAGCAAGAGGAAGTGATTGAACACTGGTATGCGCTCGTGCCGGGTTTCAGTACATCCGGAAAGGAGTTTTACGCAGGCATCGAGAAGGAACTGAAAGACCGGGAAGTCCCCGGCCTCGATATCGCCTACGTGGATTTCGCCGAGGGCGGTATGCTGTCCTCAAGACGCCAATACCTTCGGATGACCAGAGAGCGGCTTGTGTTCGACATCTGCGCGGCTCCCTTTGGGACCGGGTATTTCTATTCGTGCCGGTTTGCGGAAATCCCCGCCGTCATTCGCTTGTGGCATCTGCTGGTGGTGATGGTGGCCACACTCATGGCGGTTGCCCTAGCTTTTCGATACCTTGGATTGATTCTCGGCGCTATCGTCCTCCTGGCTGGTTTCGTGTTCCTGATCTACACCCTTCGCAATGCGGTGGCGATGGGGCTGAAAGACCTTGATGCCATGCTCATCAAATCGCCCGTATTCGGCCCGATCTACGAAAACTGGTTCAGGAAAGAGACATATTACCGCCACGACACCCGGCTCATGTATCTCGACACGGTGAACGCCGTGGTGAAGGCCAAGGTGGAGGAAGTGACAGGAGCCAAGGGGATCAAATTGATTCGCTTCATGGAACACAGTCCCATTTTAAGCGAGCTATATAAGCCCACCACGGTATCGCTGCCGAAACCCTGAATCATGCCCCGGCTCGACGACCAACTGACCGAGCAGTTCCGCCAGTGGGAGATTCGCGGGCGCGGTTGGCAGATGTTTGCCGAGCCGGTTTGCCCCGAACCGCCCTTTGTTCCCTTCCAGGGACATTATCTCCCAGCCGCACCGCGCCTTGATGACACCGCCAGGCCAACCTTCTTGAGTTCACTGGTGGAGGGGTTGAGCAAAAAATTAAGCACCGCGCCACCGCCCGCAACGGTTGAACCAGAACCCGACGAAGAACGGGAGCCGGTTTCCCTTGTCCGCGATTCCCTCGTCGAATTTCAGGCATCGCTTCCCGACAAGCTCGACGTGTCGCGGGATGCGTTCGAGCAGTTTCTTTCAAATCTGTCCCTGTGCCGCGAGCCGATTGCCTTTGAACTGCTTGGCGTTCACAAAAAGGTCACGGCGCAATTCACCACCGCTGCCAGTGATGCTCCATTGTTCCGGCGGCAGTTGCAGGCATATTTCCCCGAGGCCGTGTTTGTTCCACAGGAAGGTGTACTCGAAAAAGCTTGGGATGGTAGTGAAGGAGACAAAATTTTGGCCGTGGAATTCGGCTTGGCGCATGAATTCATGCTGCCGCTGGCGAGCGGCAAACTTGATCCCTTCATCGGGATTGTCGGCGCATTGGCTGAACTCCATCCCGGCGAGCTTGGATTGTTTCAGGTGTTGTTCCAGCCGGCGCACGAGCCATGGGCGGAAAGCATCATCCATTCCGTCACCCATGCGGACGGAAAACCGTTTTTCGTCAATTCCCCGGAACTGGCAGGCGCAGCGGAAAAGAAGGTTGCCCGCCCCCTGTTTGCCGCCGTTGTTCGCATCCTGATTCGATCCGAGGAGCGTGAACGGATGTTGCAACTGGCGCGTGACCTTGCGGGTTCATTGCGCGTATTCGCTTCGCCGAACGGGAATGAACTCATTCCCCTGCCAAACGACGACTACCCCTTTGAAGAACACGCCGAGGACGTATTGTGCCGCCAGACACGGCGGACGGGAATGTTGTTGAACAGTGATGAGTTGATCGGCTTTGTGCATCTGCCGTCGAGCGCCGTCCGTTCTCCCGCCTTCCAGCGGCAGTCCGTTAAATCAAAAGGCGCACCGGGCATCGTCCGACAGCAGGCTGGTTTGTTGTTGGGAAGTAACGAACACGCGGGCGAAACGGTGGAAATCCGGCTGTCGCCCGAACAGAGGGTGCATCACACGCATATCATCGGGGCGTCCGGCACCGGCAAGTCCACACTGCTTTTCAACCTCATCCAGCAAAGTATCCAAAACGGTGAGGGTATCGCAGTGCTTGATCCGCATGGAGATCTGATTGACCGCATCCTTGGCATCATTCCGGCAGAACGGATTCCGGATGTGATTTTGGTTGACCCGGCAGACGAGCAGTTTTCAATCGGCTTCAACATCCTGTCAGCGCACAGCGACCTTGAGAAAAATCTTTTGGCCTCTGACTTGGTTGCCGTGTTCCAGCGCCTTTCAACGTCATGGGGCGACCAGATGAACAGCGTCCTGCAAAATGCTATTCTCGCCTTCTTGGAAAGCGATCGGCGCGGCACCATCGCGGATTTGCGCCGATTCCTCATTGAACCTGCTTTCCGCAATGACTTCCTGAAATCCGTTCGCGATTCCGAGGTGGTATATTTCTGGCAGAAAAGCTTTACCCACCTCTCCGGCAACAAGTCCATTGGCTCGATTCTCACCCGGTTGGACACGTTCCTGGCGCAGAAGCCCATCCGTCACATGGTCTCGCAGCCGGAGAACAAATTGGACTTTGCACACATCATGGACAGCGGCAAAATCTTCCTGGCGAAGCTGCCCGAGGGCTTGCTTGGCCGGGAGAACTCGCATCTGCTCGGCACGCTCATGGTGTCCAAGTTCCAGCAGATCGCCATGAGCCGGCAGGCGCAGCGGATTGAATCGCGCCGGTTGTTTAACATCTTCATCGACGAGTTTGCCAACTTCATCACGCCGAGCATGGCGGAGATTCTGTCGGGAGCGCGGAAATATCGCATCGGACTTACTCTCGCGCATCATGAATTGCATCAGTTGCGCAGCAGTCCCGAAGTGGCAAGCGCGGTGATGACGCATCCCTTCACGCGCATTGTATTTCGTGTGGGTGATGATGACGCCAAGAAACTGGCCGAGGGCTTTTCATTCTTTGAATCGAAGGATTTGCGTAACTTGGAAACCGGACAGGCCGTGTGCCGCGTTGAACGTAGCGATTTCGATTTCAATTTGTCCGTCCCGTTGCTCCCTTCGCCGGATGCCGCCACACTTGCGGCACGACGGGATGAGGCCATAACGGGTTCGAGAGAGAAATACGGCACGGCACGGGCGGAGGTGGAAGCGATGCTTGCCAAGTCACGCGGAATTGTAGCACCACCCGAACCGCCGAGCTCCTTGCCTGCCAAGCCCGTTGTAAAAACCCCGAAAGCTGCCGAGGCTCAGCAGGCGGTAGTTCCACCCCCGGTTGTCGAAATGCCCTCGCTAGTCATTGCGGAAATACCGAAACCAAAGCCGGAGCCGCCGCCCCCGAAACCCGAAGCACCTCGTGATTTGGGCCGGGGTGGCGAACAGCACAAAGCCGTTCAGAAGCGCATCAAGGAGGCCGCAGAAGCCATTGGGTTTCGCAGCGTGATTGAAAAGCCGGTTTTGGACGGGCAAGGCAGCGTGGATTTGTGGCTTGAACGCACCGGCCAGGCCATTGCCTGCGAGATTTCGATTTCGACCACCGTTGACCATGAAGTCGGCAATGTCGTGAAGTGCTTGAAGGCGGGCATTCCCAAGGTCGCAGTGATCTGTCTGGACGACGAACGGTTGCGAAAGATCAGTGCCGCTGTTTCCGGCAGCCTAGGAGCGGAATCAGCCGCACGGGTGGAATATTTCCTGCCCGATCCGTTCATCGCGTATTTGAAGACGTTGCAGCCGCCGACGCGCCAGCCGTCCGAATCCGAGTTCAGCGGTTATAAGATTAAGCATTCACTTCCGAAGCTTTCCGCAGAGGAACAGAAGCAGAAAGAGGACATCGCCAACCAAGCCATGAAGGAAGCGATGCGGCGGAAGAAACTGCCCTGAATGCCCTCATTTCTTTTGCAGATGAAACACCGGACCAATCACTTTGAATTCCGAATACTTTTCAATCATGCGCGAGCGCAGCTTGACCAACCCTTGCTCCGGCGATTCTTCGGCATGGAATATGGAAGTCTGTGATACATCCATGTCACGGGCTGCTTGAGCACGGGACACGCCCGCCGTTTTGCGGATGCGTTTGGTCAAAGCAGTGAGCTGCTTTTCATTTAACAAATTCTGCGACATGATGGAAAACTAGCAGGTATATGTGAATCAGCTACACTTTTTTCTTGAAACGCCGTTGAGCTTTTGATATGAAGTAGTGCTATGAAGGACAATATTGCCTTGAATAAATCGGTGGGCATCTGGATTCGCGTTTCCACCGAAGACCAAGCCCAGGGCGACAGCCCGGAACACCACGAAGAACGCGCCCGTTCATATGCCAAGAGCCGAGGGTGGGAGGTTATGGAGATATACGACCTCGCCGGGCAGAGCGGCAAGTCCGTCATGGATCATCCAGAGTGCAAGCGGATGATGAAGGACGTGGTGCGTGGCCACATCACTGGTCTAATATTCTCAAAGCTAGCCCGCCTTTCCCGCAGCCGCCGCGAGTTGGAGGATTTCGGCGATTTCTTCCCAAAACACAACGCCGACCTCGTTTCGCTGTCCGAAGCCATCGACACCAGCACCGCCGGCGGCCGGATGTTTTTTCACCTTTTGGCTGTGTTTGCACAGTGGGAACGCGAAGAGATCGCCGAGCGCGTCACAGCGTCAGTGTTGACTCGCGCCAAACTCGGAAAATCAATCAATGGCACCGCCCCCTATGGCTACCAATGGAAAGACCGCAAGCTCGTCATCAAGGACGACGAAGCCGCCATTCGGCGCAAGGCATATGAACTTTTCGCCAAGTATCGGCGCAAGGGACAGGTTGCCAAGGAATTGAATGGCGCGGGCTATCGCACCCGCGAAAAGAACATATGGCGGGACACGTCCATCCAGCGCATTTTGGCGGAATCGAGCGCCAAGGGGCTTTACCTGTTCAACACGATGCGCCTTGTCGGAACATGGCAGACCGAAACGAAGCCGGAGAGCGAATGGGGACGGGTCGAGTGCCCGCCCATCGTCTCGGTTGAGCTTTGGGATCAGGTGAACCAGATCATGGAGGAACAGTTGAAGTCGTGGAAGAAGCCCGGCAAGCCTCCGGTGCATCTATTCAGCGGGCTAGCCTTTTGTTCCTGTGGCAGCAAAATGTACGTCGCGGCCAACAATCCAAAGTATTTCTGCCGCAAATGCCGGAACAAGATACCGATCACCGACCTTGAGAATGTCGCCCGCCATGAACTCAAAGCCTTCTTTGGGCAAGCGGAGCGCATTGCGGGGCATTTGGAGGAAGCGGACCGCAATTTGGCGGAAAAATCGGCCCTCCTTGATACCCACAGGCGGGAGATTGCCAAGGTGAAGGAGGAAATGCACCACACCCACCAGCTATACCTCAAACAGCAGATTTCGGGGGATGGATTCCGCGACCTCTACAGCCCCGCTGAACAGCGTCTCAAACAGTTGCAGGCCGAACTCCCCAAGCTCGAAGCCGAGGTGGATTTGCTCAGGGTCAACAAGCTGTCGGCGGAGGATGTGATTCATGAGTCCAATACCCTGTATGACCGGTGGCCGAATTTGCCTACTGACGACAAGCGGCGGGTGGTCGAGGCGATCATCGAAAAGATCACCATCGGGAACGGCGAAATTGACATAACCTTCTCGCACGTGCCATCTTCTGAAGAACTGTGCAAAAGCCAGTCGAGGTTAGGGCCGGGGTGAGGACGGTCGTTTCACTAACTTTTGCTCGTTGGTTCCGTATATTTTGGCAGCGGATGAGGCGCTCGCGTCTGCAATTCGTGAAAGATCGTGTCGCGCACAGTCCGTTCGTTGCGGCGCAGATTTGCATTCCAAAACCGCAGGGTCTTGATGCCGAGCGATTGCAAATACTTCTCCCGTTCCAAATCATGTTGCTGCTGGTCCGGATGACCATGGTGTCCGCCGTCTACTTCGACGTTCAACCGCGCCTCTTCGCAAAAGAAGTCGAGATAGTAGATGCCAGCTGGATGTTGGCGTCGAAATTTGTAGCTGCTAAACCGGCGGTTACGCAACCAACGCCACATCAGTTTTTCCGCCCAAGTATCATCTTTGCGAAGCTGGCGGGCGCGCTGGGTGTCGGCCATACGGAAATCTAGGGAATTTGGAGCAGGCTGCAAAGTTAGTTTTTGACCGGGGGGACATGGGCAAAGTTTAGTGCGGTTGACCTCCCTCACCTGTTTCCTCTCCCCAAGGAGAGGAGCACATGTAGTCGCGTTTCGGTGATTTGATTGCCGGTTACCCCATCCCGTCGCGGGTTTTCAAAAAGCAGGCTACAATGTTCTCCCCGACCCTAACCTTTTCTTACCCGGGGGCGAGGGACTCAAAAGAGCGCTTCATGAAAGTCGTGTGTCATAGAGCAGAAGACTGTCGTGGGGATGCGGAAAGCGTCTGCTTTCGTCCAACTTCGAAGGTGTCCGCAATTCTGCTCTAGCCTTTCTGGCTGACCTGCGCGAAAATTTGCGGGTGCACGTCCGTTTCCTTCTCGGCCCCGCCGGCAGCGGCAAGACATACCAATGTCTTGCCCAGATCCGCGATGCTTTGAAGGCCGCGCCGGACGGGCCGCCGCTCGTGCTGCTGGCGCCCAAGCAGGCCACTTTTCAGATCGAACGCCAACTCTTGGCGGATGCGGATATCTCCGGTTTCACCCGACAGAACATTTTCTCGTTCGACAAGCTGGCGCGCTTTGTCTTCGAACAGCTCAATCTCGCGCCGCCGCGCCAGTTGACGCCGGAGGGTCGCGTGATGGTTCTGCGCGCCCTGCTGATGCGGCATGAGAAAGAGTTACAACTCTTCGGGCGCAGCGCGCGCCGGCCCGGGTTCGCGGCGGAGCTCAGCGGGCTGCTCTCGGAACTGCAACGGCACCAGTTCACCCCGGCCCGCCTGCGCACGCTCGCCGCCTCGGACACCATCCGGCCCGAACTGGGCCACAAGCTGCTGGACCTCGCCCTGCTGCACGAACGCTACGCACACTGGCTCACGAAACACGATCTGCAGGACACCGACCGCCTGCTCGATTTCGCCACCGCCGCCCTGCGCGCCGAATCCAAGAAGAAAACTTCCACCATCCGGATCAAAAACCTCTGGCTCGACGGTTTCGCCGAGATGACGCCGCAGGAACTGGATTTTCTCGCCGTCACCCTGCCCTTTTGCGACCAGGCCACCCTCGCCTTCTGCCTCGAAAACGACGAGGCCGGCGAATCCGAGCGTCTCTCGATCTGGTCCGCCATCAGCAAAACCTTCCAAGAATGCCGCGCCCGGCTGACCAACCTGCCCGGCTGCCAGGTCACCGTCGTAAACCTTAAACGCGATTACACCAAGAACCGTTTCAGCGAGAACGCCGTACTGCAAACGCTCGAACTGAAATGGGCGCGCCCTGATTTGGCCACGGAGCGCCGAGCACCGTCTCGGCAAGAACAGGAACTCGCCGGGGCGGTACCCGGCGCTCCAGCCGAAACTCTCAACGCTCAACATTCAACTCCCAACTCCGAACTGGCTCTTCGCCTCACTTCTTGTGCGAATCCCGAGGCGGAGGCGGTTCATGCGGCGCGCGAAATTTTGAAATTTGTCCGTGCTGGAAATCGTTATCGCGATTGCGCCGTTCTGGTCCGTTCCCTTGGCGCGCATCATCAGCCGCTGGCGCGTGTGTTCCGGCGCTATGACATCCCATTTTTTCTCGACCGGCGCGAGGCGGTGACGCATCACCCGCTGGCCGAGGTCACGCGCAGCGCGTTGCGCACCGTGACCTTCGACTGGCAGCACGATGACTGGTTCGCCGCGCTCAAGGCCGGTTTTTCCCCCGCGAGCGAAACGGAGATCGACCGGCTGGAAAACGCCGCGCTCGAATTCGGCTGGCGCGGCAAAAAATGGCGCGAACCGCTGGCCGATGAATCCTTCGCGGCGATCCTGCCGCGCATCCTCCCGCCCTTCGAAAACTTTTGGAAGCAGCTCCTCAAGACCGGCTCCCGCCCGAACGGCGTGCAACTGGCCGACGCCATCCGCACGCTCTGGACCAAGCTGGACGTCGAAGCCACGCTGGAAAAGTGGAGCCTGCCCGAAGAAATTGTCGCATCACCGGCCGGGCCCGACGCCCCGCGCCCCGCACCCCGCGCCTCGCTCCACGCCACCGTCTACGAGCAAATGACTCTTTGGTTGGAAAACGTCGCGCTCGCCTTCCCGGACGAGCCGATGTCCTTGCGCGAATGGCTGCCCGTCCTCGAAGCCGGCCTCTCCGGCCTGACGATCGGCGTCATCCCGCCCGCGCTGGACCAGGTGCTCGTCGGCGCGATCGATCGCGCGCGCAATCCGGACTTGAAATTCACGCTGCTGCTCGGCGTCAACGAATCCATTTTCCCCGCCACGCCCGCGTCCCCGGCCATCCTGACCAACTCGGACCGCGACGACCTCGAGAACCACGATGCCGCCCTCGGTGTGAACCTCTTCGACCAGGTCGCACGCGAACATTATCTCGGCTACATCGCCTGCACCCGCGCGAACGTGCAGCTCGCCCTCAGCTTCGCGCGCGCCGGCGACAACGGCAAGGCCTTGAACCCCTCGCCCTTCATCGCGCAGTTGCAAAAAATCTTTCCAGCGCTCGCGATTGAAACCTTTGATGCCACCCAGGACTGGACCGATGCCCAGCACGCGAACGAACTGGTTCCGCTGCTCGGTGAAATTAAAAATTCAAAATTAAAAATTCAAAATTGGGGCGGACTGCCCGAGCTTCCCGCTTTGCGAACACTTGGCGACCGCCTGGACCAACTGCATGAACCCAGCGAACGCGAGAACCTTTCCGCGCCCATCGTAGAAGGATTGTACGGCAAAACGCTGCGCTCTTCTGTCAGCCGTCTGGAAGAGTTCGCGCAATGTCCTTTCAAATTCTTCGTCAAATCCGGTTTGCGTGCGGGTGAACGCAAGGTGTTCGAGCTCGATGCCCGTGAACGCGGCAATTTCCAGCACGATGTCCTGAAAATCTTTCACGAACAGTTGTTGCTTGAGAAGAAACGCTGGCGTGACCTGACGCCGCTCGAAGCCCGCGTCCGCATCGGCAACATCGCGGATGAGCAGATGGAAGTTTTTCGCCATGGCTTGCTGCGCGATTCCGCGGCATCCGCTTTCAGCGCGCAGACGATGGCGTCCGCCTTGCAAGATTTTGTCGAGGTCATCGTCACGTGGATGCGCGAACAATACGACTTCGACCCCGCGCAGGTGGAGCTCGGTTTCGGCGGCCGCACCGATGTCACGCCCGCGTGGGAGATCGATCTCGGCGAGGGCCACCGTTTCGCCCTGCAAGGCCGCATCGACCGTGTGGACTTGTGGCGCGATCCGGACAGCGACGCCGCCTTCGCCGTGGTGACCGATTACAAATCCGGCGGCAAGAAGCTGGAGCCGCTGCTCGTCGAAAATGGCGTGCAACTGCAACTGCTCGCGTATCTCGGCGCGTTGCGGCACTGGAAAAATCCGCAGGCGACGTTTGGCGCGGGCAAGATCATTCCCGCCGGCGCGTTCTACGTGAACCTGCGCGGCGCCTTCGATGGCGGCGATACGCGCGACGAGGTTCTCGGCGATGACGAGGCCAAAAAGCTGGCGTATCGCCACAACGGGCGCTTCGATGCGGCTGAATTGCGCAAATTTGACCGTCGTCCCGGCGCCAGCAAGGGCGATCAATTTAATTTCAAGTTGAACAAGGGTGACGGTTTGCCGTCCAAGTCTTCAGATGCAATCAGTTGTAAGGAGTTCAGCGGGCTCCTCGACCAAGTAGAGGAACAGTTGCGCGGTCTCGGCATCCGGATATTCACCGGGGCGGCCGAAGTCGACCCCTATCGCAAAGGGAAAGCGACGCCGTGCGACTATTGCGAATACCAGGCGGTGTGCCGGATCGATCCGTGGACCCACGAGTACCGGATCCTGCGCCCCGTCAGAACTGAAGAAGCAACGACATGAAACATATTTTGATTTTAGCCGCGCTCGGGGCCACCTTGTTGGCCACGGGTTGCGGGGCCGCGCCGACGAACAGCCCGGCGGCCATGAACCCTTTGAGCAATACTATGAGCAGCACGAACACCACGAAATTCCCGTTGCAACGCACCGAAGCCGAATGGCGCAAGATTTTGACGCCGGAGCAGTATCACGTCCTGCGCGAAGCCGGCACCGAACGTCCCTTCACCGGCAAATATTACGCGACGTCCGAGCCCGGCATCTACCGCTGCGCCGCCTGCGGCGAAATCCTTTTTAAATCGGATGACAAATTCGATTCGCACTGCGGCTGGCCGAGCTTCTCGGAGATCGCCGCGCAGGGCAAAGTCATCGAACGCACCGACGACAGCTACGGCATGCGCCGCACGGAAGTGCTCTGCGCCAACTGCGGCAGCCACCTCGGCCACGTCTTCGACGACGGTCCGGGACCAAAAGGCCTGCGCTATTGCATCAACTCCGCCTCCATCGATTTTGCAACCGATACGAACCTGCCGGCGTTTAAGGTGCCGGAGAAGAAGTGAGGCGGTGATGTAACGCGAACCTTACGCTGGTGGACACTGTCGCGCTGCGACGGTGTCTGCCTGCGCAGCAGGCACCTGACGTGTGGTACGCCTGTGATATTCACACAAGCCGGCGGCTTCCATCGGCGCGAAGCGTCTCTTTCGTCCGCGGAGAAACCATCCTTCCCAAAAAAAATCTCACCCTTACGTTTTTTTTCTGTAACCAAATATTCACCCGCCTTTGGCAGAAATCATTTCTGCCGCCACTCTCGCACCGTTAATATTATCCCATGATTTGTACTGTACGATGGCCGTTTGCCATCCTGTTATCCGGCAGCATCGTCGCCACGGTCCTCGCCAAGACCCCGGTGGAATACGCCAATCCCCTGGTCGGCACCGCTTCGCTGGACGATCCCAAGCTGCTCGGCAACGCGCCGCCGCCCGGCGAGGAAGCCTACAGCGGCTTCACGTATCCCGGCCCGACGTTGCCGCACCGCGATTGCATCCTCGGCCCCATCAACAAGGACCTCACCGAGGCTGCCGGCAATCACGGCATCATTTTTCCCTACGTCCATTCGCGCCGCACCATGCTTGGCTTTTCCTCGCCGATGCCCGGCCTCACCATCATGCCAGTCGTGGGCGAATGGAATGTCCCGCCCGATCGCACCTACGCCTCGCCCTACGACAAGAACACCGAAAAGGCGTCCCCGGGTTATTACTCCGTGTTTTTCCCCGATAGCGGCGTCCGCAGCGAACTCACCACGACCGAACGCACCGGCTACTATCGCTTCACCTTTCCCCAGACCGATCGCGGCACGGTGTTGATCGATCTCGGAGCCGGCGACAACGCCATCGAGATCGTGGATGATCATACGGTTCGCGGCCACAGCCAGGGACGTGGCCGCAGTTTTGTCGCGGAATTTTCCAAACCTTTCACGCGCTTCGGCACCTTCCATCAAAATCCGCCGCGCTTGGAAGGCGGCCGCGTCCATCGCGATGATTCCGTTTGGGCCGATTCCCGCAACAACTCCGGCAGCTACGCGGGCGCTTACGTGAACTTCTCGACGAAGGATGGCGAGCAGATTTTCGTCCGCATCACCACGGGTCGTAATTATGACGCCGCCCAGCAAGAGCTTGATGGCGAACCTAAAGATTTTGATGCCGTGCTAAAAACCGCGCAACAGGCGTGGAGCGAAAAGCTGAACCTCATCGAAGTCACGGGCGGCACCGAACACCAACGCGAACTCTTTTATTCCACGCTCTACAATTCCTTGCTCACGCCACATCTGATCACGAAGAAAGGTTCCCTGCCGCGCGGTCGCAACTCGGATGGCCAGGTCGCCGAGTACGATCGCTACAGTCCGATCGCATTCTGGGACACCGGACGCAACCAGATCGTGCTGCTCACGCTGCTCGAGCCGGATATCAAGACCAACATTCTCCGCACGCACCTCGAGATGGCCCGGGAATCCGGCTGGATGCACACTTCGTTTTATGGCGATCACGCTGTGTTCATGTATCTCGGTGATTGGGAACGCGGACTGCCCTTCGATTACGCCTCGGTGTACGAGCATCTCCGCAAAAACGCCACCGACCCTGCCGGCCCGCGCGGCGATCTCGCCGAATATCTGCAACGCGGCTGGGTCCACGAAGATTTCCAGGAACATCCCAGCCCGCCCAATGCCGACGGCCATGCCGGTGTGGACAAAACTCTGGAATATAGCTGGGACGATTATGCGCTCGCGCAATTTGCCAAAAAACTCGGCAAGGATGATGACTATAAAATGTTCCTCGCCCGTGCGCACAATTATACAAACGTATTTGATCCTTCGACCGGCTTCATGCGCGGCCGGGCAGCAGACGGTTCGTGGATCACGCCCTACGACCCGTTCGAGCCTTACTACAATTACATGAGCAAAGAAGCCAGTGGCTGGCAAAATTTTTGGCTCGTGCCGCATGATGTCCAAGGCCTGATCAACCTCGTTGGCGGCCGCGAAAAATTTACCGCCAAGCTGGACACGTTCTTCAATACGCCATATCACCCCAAAGGCATCGCCCGCGATGTCACCGGCATGCTCGGCCTCTATTGCCAGGGCAATCAGCCGGACCAGCAGGTGCCATACTATTACGACTACGCCGGCCAGCCGTGGAAGACGCAGGAGATCACCCGTAAAGTTCTCGCCCTCATGTACGGCAGCGATAAATTCGGCCTCGCCTATCCCGGCATGGATGACCAGGGTTCCACGTCATCGTGGTACGTTTTTGGCGCGATGGGATTTTACACCGTCGACCCTTCAAGCCCGGATTACATCATCGGTTCGCCGGTCTTTGACAAGGTCGTCATGCACATGGGCAACGGCAAAGACCTGATCATCGAGGCCAAAAATAATTCTGAAAAAAATCTCTACATCCAGTCTGCGACACTGAATGGCCAGCCGTGGAACAAACCGTGGTTCAGCCATGTCGACATCGCGAACGGCGGGAAATTTGTGTTCAAGATGGGGCCGAAACCAAACCTCGCTTGGGGCAGCTCTCCGGATGCTGCGCCGCCTTCGATGAGCAAGTGAGCTTGTAGCGGCCGGCAGGATGCCTTGCCGCTACGACTGCTTCTTCGCATTCGCCGCGGCGCGATAGATGCGCAGCAGCCCGTAATCATACTTCTCTCCCAGCAATTCACGCGCGCCCACGATGTTACTCCAGCCAGTGCGCTGGAATGCCGCCGCAATCTCCGTCTGCGCCTTGGCATCGACGAGCTGCGCCAAATCCAGCACCTCGCCCGCTTCGATCGCCGTGGCCAGATGTCCGTAGATTGTGCCAACCACCAACCCGCGCATGCTGGCGATCTCCGCCGGTGAACTGCCTGCACGAAACCGCCGCAACGTCTCGCGCGCGGTGTCACCCAAGCTGGAACGTTGCGAGACTGGCACCACAAAGGATTCATCCGCAAATATCTGGCGAGGATTCGTCTGCAAATGGGCGGCGATCTCGCCCAAGAACGCCGCGCCGAACTCGTTAAGCTTCTTTTCGCCTACCCCGCTGATGCGGGCAAAATCACGTTCGTTGGCCGGATAATTCCGCGCCATCTGGCGCAACGCCACATCGGAGAAAACGATGTACGCCGGCACATCCCGCTCATCCGCCAGTGTCTTGCGCAACTGCCGCAACCGCGCAAACAGCACCTCGTCGCAGGAAATTTCCCCGACATGGCTGACCGATTTTTCCGGTGCCGTGACCGGCTTGGTGAGCGTCACTTTCGTGCGTGATTTCAACATCGCCGCCCCGGCGGGCGCGAGTTCCAGCACGCTGAACTTTTCCGTCGTCTGGCGCAGATAGCCCAGGCGGACCAGTTCCCGCCCGATCGCCGCCCACTCGGTCCGACCGTGCTCCTTGCCGATGCCATACGTCGAGAGCGTGGTGTGTTCCCACTTGCGGATTTTTTCCGTGTCCGCGCCGGTCAACACCTCGACCACGTGGTTCAATCCCACGCCAAAACCGGACTTTTCACGGATGCGAAACACGCACGATAAAAACTTTTGCGCCGCCAGCGTGCCATCAAACGTCTGGCGCGGTGACAGGCAGTTATCACAGCCGCCGCAGCTTTCCGCATCAAACTCCTCGCCAAAATAACGCAGCAATTCCACCCGCCGGCACACCGCGCATTCCGCATAATGCACCATCTGCTGCAATTGCGTCCGCGCGATCTTTTGCTCCTGCGGATCCGGCTTTTCATCGATGAACCCGGTTTGCTTCACCACGTCCCCGGCGCTGAACAGCAACACGCATTCGCCCGGCAATCCGTCGCGGCCGGCGCGCCCGGTCTCCTGATAATAACCCTCGATGTTTTTCGGCAGATCATGATGAATCACAAACCGAACGTTCGGCTTGTTGATACCCATGCCGAACGCGATGGTCGCACAGATGACGCGCACGTTATCGCGGAGAAACAGTTCCTGATGCTTGCTGCGTTCCTCCGGCGTAAGGCCGGCATGATACGGCTTTGCTTTGATGCCATCCTCACTGAGCTTTTCCGCCACGCTCTCCGCCGCCTTTCGTGACGAACAATACACGATGCCGCTGTCATTCGGCCGCGCCCGTAGAAATTCAAACACCTGGTCATATGGCTTGCTCTTGGCCAGCACGCGATAGGTGAGATTAGGCCGGTTAAAGCTGGCGACATACGTCTTCGGCTCGCGCAGTTTCAAATGCGCGATGATGTCTTCACGCACGCGCCCCGTCGCTGTGGCCGTGAGCGCCATGAACGGCACATTCGGAAAATGTTTTCGCAGGTCGGCGATCTGCCGGTATTCCGGACGGAAATCATGGCCCCATTCGCTGATGCAATGCGCCTCATCGATGGCGATCAGTTTGACATTCCACTTTTGCAGGTCGCTGAGAAAGCCGGACAACATCAACCGCTCTGGCGCAGCGTAGAGCAGCCGATATTCACCGTTATGCAATCCGCGCAACCGCTTGCGCGATTCCTCGGCATTGAGCGATGAATTTAGAAACGTCGCCGCCACGCCGCTGGCTTGCAACGCATCTACCTGGTCCTTCATCAAGGCGATCAGCGGCGAGACGACCACGGTAAGACCATCACGAGCGAGTGCTGGCAATTGAAAACACAGGGATTTTCCGCCACCGGTCGGTAGCAGCGCAAAGACATCTTTGCCCGCCAGGGAATCGGTGATGATCTCCTCCTGTAGCGGGCGAAACGACGTGTAGCCGAAGTATTGCTTCAGCAACGGGAGCAGATTTGGCGGGGCGGATTTCAACGCGCACACGGTAGGAAAACCCCGCTGGAGTTCAAGCTTTAGAGCGGTATAAAAAATACTGTAGCCGTTCGGTTGGGGCAGAAATGAGGGCGGTCTTTTTGGATTTTGGCTTCGTTTTGGCTCAGTCACAGGGTTTACAAACCTGCTCCTTCGCCAAAGCCTCGCCAAAACCCAAAAATCATCGCTCCGAACAGCCACAGTATTTTTTAAACCGCTCTAGCTGGTGACGGGGAGAGGACTTGATTCGTCCGGCCAAGGTAGGTCAAACTGGCATATGTTGCGCCTGACATCGATATTTTCCGAGTATTTTGGATTAAACCGTCTGCTGTCGTTTTTGACGGTTTGCCTGATCGGAGCCGTGATTTGTTCGGGCATTTTCTGGTTCATTTATTCGGCGCCGCCGAAGGTCATCACCATCACCTCCGGGCCGGCGGGAAGTCCTTTTGAAAGCAATGCGACCAAATACGGCGGCTATCTGCATAGCAACGGCGTAAGCTTGAAGATCCTACCATCGCAGGGCTCGCTGGAAAATTTGGATCGCCTGACGAACCCGGCGGAGAAAGCGGATATCGGCTTCGTGCAAGGCGGGATCGCAGACCAGATGACGGCGCACAAACTGGTATCGCTGGGAAGCGTCGGTTATGAACCGTTGCTGGTTTTCTATCGCGGGACCAACTCTGTGACGATGCTGTCCCAATTCGAGGGGAAACGTCTGGCGATCGGATCGGAAGGCAGCGGGACACATGCGCTGGCGCTGATGCTGCTGCAAACCAATGGCATCGCACCGGGGGGAACGACTGAGCTGGAGAACTTGAACGGGGCCGGGGCGGCGGATGCTTTGCTGGCCGGCAAGGTGGACGCGGTTTTTCTGATGACCGACTCGGCGTCCATCCAGACGATCCGCACGTTGTTGCGGTCACCGGGCGTGCAGTTGATGAGTTTTGAGCAGGCGGATGCGTACACCCGGCGGTTCAATTTTTTGAACAAGCTGCTCCTGCCGGAAGGTTCGCTTGATCTGGGAAAGAACCTGCCAGCGCATGATGTCTGGCTGATCGGACCGACGGTGGAATTGGTGGCACGGCCGGGATTAAATTCAGCAATATCTGACCTGGTGTTGGAGGCCGCCACGGTGGCGCATAAGAACGCAGGCATTTTTCAAAACCAGGGCGAATTTCCGGCGCCATTGGCCCATGAATTCGCCATCAGCCAGGACGCGCAACGTTACTACAAGTCCGGCCGGAAGGGCCTTTATAATTTCTTGCCCTTCTGGATCGCCAGCCTGGCCAACCGCATCGCGATAGCATTTGTGCCCGTGTTGTTGTTGCTGGTTCCGGGGTTCAAACTGATCCCGGCGCTTTACCGGTGGCGGAGCCAGCTCAGGATCAACCGATGGTACCGGAAACTGCTGGTGCTGGAACGGGAAGTGGTCATGGATTCGTCGCACGCCCAAGAGGGCGATCATTTACAGCGCCTGAACGAGATTGAAACGGTGGTGCGGCAAATGAAAGTACCTGCATCTTTTGCAAACCTGTATTACAGCCTGCGACAGCAT
>DASZCA010000074.1:0-5054 GCA_035943555.1 Verrucomicrobiia bacterium | reverse complement strand
CGGAATGTTCGCGGCTTCCGCAAACTTCTTCAATTCCGCCGCCGCGCCGCTCGTGATGATGCCACCGCCGCAATAAAGCACCGGCCGCTCCGCCTTCTCAATCAAGCCGATGATTTCATTCAACGCCAGGTCATCCGCCTTCAAGTCAGGCTGCGTGTAGCCAGGGATGCCTTTCTTGATCTCTTCGAGCGTCGGCCAGACCGGCTGCGTCTTGGCCTGTTGCACGTCTTTCGGAAAATCGATCACCACCGGACCCGGGCGGCCGGATTGCGCGATGTAAAACGCTTCCTTCACGATACGCGGAATGTCGTTGATGTCCGTGATCAGATAGCTGTGCTTCACGATCGGCAACGTCACGCCGATCATGTCCGTTTCCTGAAACGCGCCACGGCCGATCATCGCCTGGCTCACCTGGCCGGTGATGGCGATCAGCGGGCAGGAATCCATGAACGCATCCGCGATCGCGGTCACGAGGTTCGTCGCGCCCGGACCGCTGGTGCCCATGCACACGCCCGCTTTGCCGGTCACGCGCGCATAACCTTCCGCGGCGAACGACCCGCCCTGCTCATGACGCGGGAGGATCGTGCGGATCTTGGAGGACGTCAGCGATTGGTGGATTTCCATGCTCGCGCCGCCGGGATACGCAAAAATGACTTCGACGCCCTCGCGTTCAAGGGCTTCCACAAAGATGTCGCGGCCAAACATGGCCGGGCCGACCTCCGCGCGCTTGGCGGCGGGTTTGGCAGATTTAGTTTTCGCAGGTGCGGTCGTCGTTTTGCTCATACTTTTTCTAGGTTTTGGCGGCTTCGGCCAAGGGTAACAAAAAACCCACAGCCGTTACCAGCCGTGGGTTTTTGTTAAATTTTTACGTTCAACAAGCGCCAACGGTGTCGCTAACTACAGCGACTACCAGAATGACAGTTTGTGATACGTTTTTCAACATTACGGATGTATTTTATTAAATACCCTCGCCCCGTCAAGTCCCAAGTAAATCGTCAGAACAGCTATGACCTGCGCTGGCTATACGATGGGTAGGGCGCGTCGCTCCGCGCGCGCCGTCGGCTGTTAACTGACGCATTCTGCCACGCCAATACCGCGCCCCGCCTTTTCAGTTCTTTCCCCATTTTTACATTCCCCAAACATTTCCAAAAATAAATCCTTCCATCCCTTGACATCCTGCAGATCCGGACGAAGGTATCAGTGGCTGGTGTGAGCGTGAGTGTCAGTTGATAGTTGAAGGCAGTGTCAGTTGATAGTTGCAGTCTGTTTCGTTGCAGTTGTTGGTTGCAGTGTCTGAGTCAGTCAGTTGGTAGATACGCCCACGCCAGCCACCTTTTCTTTTCGAAAATCATCGCCCGCCCCCCTTTGGCGGTTGACAACCCGATGACTGCAACCCAATTCTCAATCACTCATGAAAAAGTCTCTGTTTATTTTCGCCGGACTGTTGTCTTTGGTGCTGAACGTCACATCCGCTTCGGCCAAGGATTTTGACGGCAACTACCGCTTCATCTTTTATGCCGTGCTTGAAGGTTGCTACGAGGATGGCATCGCCACGACCAATGTCGACCAGATCCTGTTGATGAAGACCAATGTCGGCTTTGTTCATTTCGTTTACGCCTGCCCGATTTGTACGCCTACCATTCACGCGCTCGAAGCCTACCGCTCACGACCCCAACACTTGTACGGCCTGAAGACCCGCGCCAACACATTCGGCCCGGGCCTGACGCCAGAACAGATTTCGCGGCTTTACAGCGATAATTCCACCAACCGACTGACCGTCATCAATGAACTGATGCATGGCTGGATTGCCCGGCGCATGACGGAACTCCGGCTTTCCGACACGGAAAAAGCACAACTCCAGGCAGACCTTGAAAAGATGCGCAAACAAGGCATGCAGTACCTGAAGCCACGTCAAAATGGCGATCCTGAAACAGCCGAAAAGTCTGCGGTAGCAGAAGTCCGGCAATGTGCCGCCTGTAATGGCGCCTGCAGCCTGACACTTTTAGGCACGAACTTTGTCTGGCCCCGATAACGGCTGCCCTTTGACTCCCTCACCGGTCGGCATGATATGCCCCCATGAACCATGACGCAAAAAATTCAACGCCCAATACCCGGTCTTCTACTTCGTAGCCCGCTCAGCTCATGCTTTCATTCGATGTTGGGTGTTGAATGTTGAGCGTTAAATGTTTCCGCCAGTATAACCCTCCGGTACCCAACATCATTCCCGCGCTGGACAAGCCCCTCTGCTTTCGGCACGCTCCTGCCGTGGAAACACCCCCGCTTTTGACCCCACAACCGGTCGCACCCAAGCCCAAACGGAAAGGGCATGGCAAATTCATCATCTTTGCCGTCATCTTCCTTCTCGGCGTCGCTGTTGCGATGTATTTTGCCCTGCGCAAAAAAGATCCTGCCATCACCGTGCAGACGGAAAAAATCAGCCGCCACACCATCACCGAAACCGTCGTGGCCAACGGCAAAATTTATCCCGTCCTCCAAGTCCATATCAGCCCCGAGGTCAGCGGCGAGATCACCGATCTCAACGTCAAGGAAGGCCAATACGTTCACAAAGGCGACCTCTTGCTGAAGATCAAACCCGAATTTTATATCGCAGCGTTGAATCAGGCGCAGGCCAATTACATGTCGTCGCTCGCTTCCAAGATTACTTCCCAGGCCACCCTCGAAAAAGCCGTGGCGGATTTTAAACGTAACAAGGAATTGTTCGGCCAGAAGCTCCTGTCCGATTCAGATTACATCGGCTTCAAAGTCGCCCTCGATATCGCCAACGCCCAGGTCGAAAGCGCCGGCCATCAGGTGGACGTCGCCAAAGCGTCCGTGGACAGCGCCCAGGAAGAACTCGACAAGTGCACTATCTTCGCGCCGATCGATGGCACCGTGAGCAAGCTCAACTCCCAGGCCGGCGAACGCGTCCTCGGCACCGTGCAGAATGCCGGCACGGACATCATGGTCATCTCCGACCTCAGCAACATGGAAGCGCGCGTGGACATCGGCGAGATGGACATCGTCCTTCTCCAACCCGGCCAGAAAGCCAAGCTCGAGGTGGATTCGATCAAAAATAAAAAATTTAACGGCGTCGTCACTGATGTCGCCAATTCATCTAAAGATATGAACGCAAGTTCATCTGCCACTTTAAGCAGTTCCTCTTCCGGCCAATCCGCCACGCAATTTCAGGTGCGCATACGTTTTAGTGATCTGGATGAGTTCCGCCCCGGCATGTCCGTCAGCGCCACCATCGAAACGCGCACCCGCACCAATACCATTGCCGCCCCCATCGCCAGCGTCACCACCCGCATCGTCAAATCCAAGGGTAAAACCGATGCCAGCCCGACCAACTCCGTTTCCACCAATGCTGTTGCGGATAGCGGTGGCAATACCAATTCAAGCACCGTCACCAAGGACGGCAAAAAATCCGAAGATAAGAACAAACCCGTCGAAGTGGTCTTCGTCCTCGATGGCGATCATGTCAAAACCGTCCCTGTGAAGATCGGCATCAGCGACGATAACTTCTGGGAGATCAGCGATGGTTTGAAGGAAGGCGATGAGATCGTCACCGGCGGTTACCGCGCCATCAGCCGCGACCTTGACGACGGCAAGAAAATCAAAAAAGGCTCCGGCGGCACCTTCGCCGAAAAGTCCACCCCGTGAGCCTAATCCGCCTCCAGCACATTTCGCGGCGCTATCAGATGGGCACGGAAACTGTCCACGCCCTGCGCGGCGTTTCCCTGGAGATCCAACGCGGCGAATACGTCGCCATCATGGGCCCGTCCGGCTCCGGCAAATCCACCATGATGAATCTCGTCGGCTGCCTCGACTCGCCGACGGACGGCAGCTACGAACTCAACGGCCATCGCGTCAGCGAGATGAATGACAACCAACTCGCGGAAATTCGGAACAAGGAGATCGGCTTCATCTTCCAGACTTTCAATCTGCTTCCTCGCTCCGACGCCCTGCGCAACGTCGAATTGCCCCTCGTCTACGCCGGCGTCGGCAAACGTGAGCGCCGCGAGATCGCCATGAACGCCCTTTCCAGCGTGGGCCTGGCCGACCGCGTCCATCACCGGCCCAATGAACTCTCCGGCGGCCAGCGCCAACGCGTCGCCGTCGCCCGTGCGCTCGTCAACAAGCCTTCCATCCTGCTCGCCGACGAACCGACCGGAAATCTTGATTCCAAGACCGGCACCGAAATCCTCGCGTTATTCGAGGAGCTCTCCAATCGCGGCAATACGATCATCGTTGTCACCCACGAAGAAGAAGTCGCCCTCCACGCCCGCCGTATCATCCGCATCCGCGACGGCCTCATCGCCAGCGATGAACGGGTCACCCAAAGGAGCGGATGATTGGATTTTTGGATGAATGGATTTACGCTATGCGCACAACAAAGAGTAAAATTTGCGTTCCGAAATGACTGATGTTTTCGGTGTTATGGAATATACGAAGCGCAAAAATCTTAATCGCGGCTACATGAAACTTGAAGCGTGGCATCGCGGCATGGATTTGTTCGCGCTGGCGTTTGAATTGTCAGATTGCGTTCCCGATTTTAAGTTAAAATCTCAATTTAGGGATGCCGCACAATCAGTTTCCGCAAACATAGCCGAAGGCTATGGCCGACGTTCCCTGCCTGAATACCTGCAATATCTTTACATTGCGAAAGGTTCGCTGGCCGAAACTCTTACCCGCGCGATTGGGCTGGAAAAAATTAAAATCATTTCACCAAACCAGTTTGAAAGCTTTGACCAACTGCACTACGAAGTTGAAAACAAATTATTGCGACTGATCGAATCATTGGAACGCAAACGTGAGGCTGACGATTGGAATGACACGCTGCCGCATACCAATCATTCATCCAAAAATCCACCCATCCATCAATCCGTCCCCTCCACTGTGCCATGAATTTTTTGACCGAACTCCGCGAAGGTTTGGCGATTTCATGGAGCGCCATCCGCGCTAATAAACTTCGCTCAGTACTGACCACGCTCGGCATTGTTATCGGCATTGTCACCGTCACGCTCATGGGTACGGCGATCCAAGGGTTGAAC
>DASZCA010000073.1:0-16934 GCA_035943555.1 Verrucomicrobiia bacterium | reverse complement strand
CCGGCACAAAATATTCCAGCAACACATACGTGCTGTCTTTGCGCGAACGCGGCTCCAGTTCCGCCACGTCGTACCCCGCCTCATAATTCCGCCAGCATACTTTGCGGCGGAAATAGAGCAGGGGATCGATAATGAATTCCCGCCGCCAGCGCCCCAATGGAACTTCGGTGAACGACCACAGAAAATAGCGATTGATCGGATACGATTCCTGCAGAGGCATCAGCCGCGTCTGGACCGTGGGCTTCTCCATGGTGTGTTCCCACGTCACCGACCGGACGCGCGTGTACGTTGGCGGGTACATGTCGCCGTTATGAAACACCGGTTCCTTCTTGTCCCGCACATTCTGGTTGAAGAATTCCGGATACTCTTCGCGGGTCATTTTCTTCGCCACCCGGTTGATCGCGACATTGTCCGCTAGGTCCAGTTCCGCTTCGACGATGATGCCGATCCCGTTATAGCCGCCAATGGCCGCAAAAAAGATTTCCGCATTTTCCGTCCGGCTTGCCCGCACGATGGAGCCGTCCGCCATCACCACGCGGATCCAGCGGATGGAAAGGATCACCGGCCCCAGGCCCATATACCGGCCATGCGCGTTCACGCTCATCGCCCCGCCCACGGTGAAATTGGCATAGGACTGCATGATCTTCACGCTCAAGTCATGCCGGTCCACCTCGTGCTGGATGTCGCACCAACGGATGCCCGCCTGCACCCGGATCCATTTCTGTTCCTTGGAAAACTCCAGCACACGGTTCAACCCGCGTAAGTCAAGGTGTAGACAGTCCGGGCTGGCCGTCTGCCCGCCCATGCTGAAACGCCCGCCGCCCGCCGCGACGGGACCGGTCGCGTTACGGACCAGTTCCTGCACTTCCTCGATCGATTGCGGCCGCGCGATTTTGCCAACCAAGATGGGGTTTAATTTGGTGACATCGTTGATGATCCACTTCTCGCCGTTCACCGTTGGGTCGGCAATGCCATCGTCGTTTCTGAGATAATCGATCTTCGCCTCCAGCGAGGCCCCGAACCGGTTGCGCTTCGGCGTGCCCCGCTTCAACAATAGCAACCACGCTAGGTACGCCTGCCCGATTACCGGTACGAGCGCCAGTAAAAGCC
The DNA here is from genome assembly GCA_035943555.1 of Verrucomicrobiia bacterium. Lineage (GTDB taxonomy): Bacteria > Verrucomicrobiota > Verrucomicrobiia > Limisphaerales > UBA11358 > UBA11358. Next base: position 15,824 of record DASZCA010000073.1, on the reverse strand, counting down.
AAAGCCCTGACTTGCTGACATCATGCAATCGCTTGGCCGATATGACATAGAGACACCAAAAAAACAGCGGATAAATCAGCCAGGTGCTTGTCGTCCCCAAAAAATAATCCAATCCCTCGTAAAAGATGTAAAATGAGCACCACAATAGCAGAGATGCATGGTAGTAAATTGACCGGGAAATTCTGCCCCGTCTCGCGAGGAGGAGATAGGTGACGGGAAGTTTTTGCCGCGGGATGGTCATGCGTGACCATTCATTAGTATTGAGTTTCCGATAAAATGTCCAGACCCGCCACCGCTCGTGCTACCCCGGCCAACCCCGTTCGAACAAACGTTCCAAATACCCAATTCTTACTTCCATTCCACTCTCACCGCTTCCCCGTCCAACCACTCCGCCAATTCTTTCCGCTGCGCTTCCGTCAACCGCGCATCCGCATGCATTTTCGTATACTTCACCAACGGCATGTCGCCTGAGCTGATTTCACTGCTCATATTTTCCAGCCGCCTTGCCGCCCGTTTGGCATCAGTTGGCCATTCTGACAAGTTCAGCCGGTCCCGGCCTTCCCTCACATCACTGACGATCAGCCACGACATCGGCGCGACATGCGAATACCACGGCCACCGTGTTTCACTTGAATGGCAGTCATAGCACGCCGCGTGCAACATCGCCGTGATGTGTGTCGGCGGTGCGCTGGCCGCCACCATGTCGTTGATCACCGGTGGATTGGTGCGCGCCGGATTCGTCAATTGTAACAGCGCGAATCCGGCGGCACACGTGACCATCCCCCACGTTAAATTTCTTTTCAGTTTCATCATTTCAACGATCTGACATACGCCACCAACGTCGCGATCTGCTGCGTCGTTAGCTTCCCCTCAAACGCCGTCATCTGCCCGCTCCGTCCGGTACGGATGCGCTTGGCGATCTGCGCATCCGTCCAATCCAAGTTGTGGAGATCTGGCCCGTCATCGCCGTGACCCGTGGCTCCGTGACAATGCGCGCAGTCTTTCAAAAACAACGCCCGCGCGTCCGTTGCATCTTTCGCGATGGATGGCGCGGGAAGATTCGTTGAATCTTCCGCGCGCGCAACCGCCGCGAACGCCATCAGTGCAGTCAGTATCAAATATTTCATCGCAACCCTGTCAGCTGAGCGTTGAGTCCACCACGGCCAGCGAACCCTTGCCTTCGAGATAGCTCACATCCGTGATGCCCAGATGCTCGCGCAGTTTTCCAGCTTCCACCTTCATCGGGCCGGGTTTCGGCGCCTTGCCGGGTTCCGGCTGCGGAAACGCCGTGGACATCGCGGTATGAAACGTCACCCGGCCTTCCACTTTCTTCATCGTCTGGTGGATATGGCCGTTCAAAATGGTCACCGAACCAAAGCGCTTCAACAGGCTCAACGCCTGTGCGCCGTCATCCGTGCCCCAGCCCCATTGTGGATACACTTCCCACAGTGGAATGTGTGCGAAAACCACGATGGGCGTTTCCGCCGAGCGCCCCTTCAAATCATCTTCCAGCCACGCAAGCTGGTCTTTGCCCAGTGATCCAAGCCCGTTCGCTTGGATGTCCATCACGTTCACCAAGCCGATGAAATGGATGCCGCGTTGATCAAAGCTGTACCAGCCGCTGCCCTTGGTCTTTTTGCCAAAGCGTTCCAGATACAATTTGCCGTTATCACCTGTCACGTCATGTTCGCCCGGCACATAAAAGATCTGCTGCGTCTTCACGCTCTTGAGCAATTGATCCAGCGTGTCGAATTCATCCGCGCTCGCCAGGTGAGTCAGGTCGCCGGTATGCAAAATGAAATCCGGCTGCTCGGGCAATGCGTTGATGCGGGCGATCGCTTCCTTCAGCGTGGCGCTCACGTCCGTATTGATGCCCTCCTTGTTGAAGCCGATATGCGAATCGCTGATCTGCACGAAGCTGAAGCTGCCCTTCGCCATCTCCGCCGCGCTGCCGCGCGCCGGCAGCAACGTGGAGCCGAGCAGGCCGCCGCCTACCGTCCAGAGCATGCCCGTGCCCGCCCACGCCATGCATTCCAGGAACCCGCGCCGGTCGAGTCCGTCCGTGTTGTGATCGTGTTTGATATTTTTTTCTTTCATTTTCATGGTGGTTAAATGTGAGTTGTGATTCCGTGCTCAAAGTCCAAGACTGCTGCTGCGTAATATTTATTCCCGGTAAGGTAAATTTTTTTGAGCCGCCGGCGGCGGCCTTTCCACGGCCGCGCTTATTTGTTCCCGGGCGCTGCCCGTCGCCTGCTTGAACTCCCTTATGCCCTGGCCCAACCCCTTCGCCAGTTCGGGCAGTTTTTTGCCGCCGAAAAGAAGCAGCGCGACGGCCACGATTAAAATGATTTCTGCGCCGCCCAGATTGAACAGTGCCAGCATCGGATCTGCTTTCATATTTTATATTGATTGATTGGTTTTTATGCCCTTGAAGGATTCAAGGTCTTGTCTACATCCATACCTACCGCATTTATCACTGGATTATTCCCGGCCTATGCAATTTTTTTGGGGAACTGTGGCTGCTTATGACCGCTGGCTTTCAAAAGACGGCCGCAAGCCAGATACGCGTGCCAGACGCACCAGCCTGTTACCCGGCAGATGAGGCTGACCACCGTCACCATGTATAATATTAGGGAGATCATAAATTTTTATGCGTTGGCGCGGGCCAGTTGGGGAACCGGTGAACACGGCACGATTTTTCCGCAATAGAAAGAGTTGCGGTTCTTCCGGCATGGGCAATGCACGCAGGCCGGACGTGGACCGGGAGCAGGTGGCAGCCCGGAAACTTCATGGCGATGGGATCTGTGGCCGGTGGCCTCGATGATTTCAGCTGGTATGTTTTTCATAAGTTTGGATGTCCTTTCCCATCCAGACCGGTTCCACCCGGCAGTTATTCCCCCAAACATAAAAATTTTCCCGGGAATAAAATTCCACGCAGAATGGTCTTGCTAAATGATGGCGCGAATTAAAAATAGTTCCGGTGGAAGAATGTGAACGATCAAAGCTGTTTGAGCAGACCGTGCTGCCGCATCTCGATGCGGCATACAACCTTGCGTGCTGGCTCGCGGGCAACGATCACGATGCCGAAGACATCGCGCAGGACGCGTGCGCGCGCGCGTTCCGTTTCATTGGCGGTTTCCGGGGCGGCGACGGGCGTTCATGGTTGCTGGCCATCGTACGCAACACCGCCTGGTCGTGGCTCAAAAAAAACCGCCCGGCGGCCATCGTCACCATTAACGAAGATGAACTTGCAGAAATTGAAGATCACGGTGCCGCCGCCAGTTTGGTTCATGGTGCCGATAAGGGTGCTCTGCGCGCCGCCCTCGAAAGCCTGCCGCTTGAATTTCGTGAAGCGCTCGTCCTGCGCGAGCTCGAAGGCCTGTCTTACAAGGAAATCGCCGAAGTGGCCGAAATTCCCGTCGGCACAGTTATGTCCCGCATTGCCCGCGCGCGCGGCCAGTTGCAAACCGCGTTCAACGAGAAAGGAGCCGCATGAACTGCGCTGACCTCCGCCCCTTGCTCCACGCCCATGTCGATGGTGAACTCAATGCTGCCAGCAGCATAGAATTGCAACGCCACTTGAAAAGCTGCGCCGCCTGCGCCGCTGAAGAAAAATCATTGTGTTCGCTCAAAACTGCATTTCGCCAGGCTCCATTGCGTCACGAAGCCCCCGCTTCGTTGCGCATTCACGTTCGCCAGTTGGCCGGCGATGCCAAAGCTCCCGCCCGCCCGCGCCAAAGCGATTTCTCCCTGCTCTGGAAATGGCTCGCCGCCGGCGCAACCGCGTTCGCGTTGCTTACCCTCATGCTGCGCCCGGCAGGCATGTCCGATCATGACCGGTTCCTCGATGAAGCCGTTGCCGGCCACGTCCGCTCGCTGATGGTCGAACATCTCATGGATGTTGTCTCCACCGATCAACACACTGTCAAACCCTGGTTCGATGGCAAACTGGATTTCGCGCCCGACGTCAAAGACTTCGCCGCCGAAGGTTTCCCGCTCGTCGGCGGCCGATTGGATTACTTGAACGGCCGCGCCGTCGCCGCGCTGATCTACAAGCGAAATAAGCACTTTATCAACGTTTTCGTCTGGCCCGCCACGGGCGATACGAAACCGGAAACCACCGCTCTCCGCGGTTATTCCATCATCAACACCAGCACCCACGGCCTGCATTACTGCTTCGTCTCCGATCTGAACGCCAAGGAACTCGGCGATCTGGCCGCCTTGTGCCAGAAATAACCGTTGGAGTTTTGAATTGAAAAATGTGCGCGGGTCGGCGAAACTGCTTGCCTGTGCGGAGAGATGGCTGAGTGGTTTAAGGCACACGCCTGGAAAGCGTGCGTAGGTAACACTACCGTGAGTTCAAATCTCACTCTCTCCGCCAGCTTGTTTTTCGGCCCGATTTCCTCACATTATTTCGCTTCCAGCATCGTCATGATTTCCGACGGCGGACGTTGCGCCCGCAGCAGCCGTTCCATCGTCTTCATGTGCGGATCGATGTGGTTAAAAAATTTCTTGTAGCCCGCGCAAAGATAGTTCAGTCCGTCCTCGCCCTCCGGCGTGGTCGTGAACCGGTGCTTGGGACACTCGCCATTGCAGGCAAAACGCACTTCGCACTTCCGGCAATATTTCGGCAGCGTGTCTGATTTTTCATTCCCGAAGCGGATCTGCTGCGGCGCCCGCACCATGGCGCCGAGGCTCTGGTTCATCACATTGCCGAGCTTGTAGCGCGGGTAGACATAGTGATCGCAACTGTACAGATCACCATTGTGCTCGATGGCCAGCGCCGCGCCGCACTTCTCGGCAAATACGCACAGTGAGGAGCCGAGTCCCATCCAATTGCCCAGTGCCGTATCGAATAATTGCACAAACGTTGTGCCGACATCATGCCGAACCCATTCGTCAAAGATCGCGCAAAGAAAAGTTCCGTACTGCGCCGCGTCAACGCTCTCCGGCGTGACCGGTGAAGTTTCCGTTTTTCGGCCGGGCAGGGGAGGCGCGGCGAAATCGTAGCCTTCCGTTTTCATCTCCGTCGGGGCCGCGCGCTCCACCAGCGGAATGAATTGCAGAAACTGGCTGCCAATGCCCTTGAGGAAACGATACACCTCCAGCGGCGCCAGCGAGTTCGCGCTATTGACCACTGTCAGCGTGTTGAATTCCACGCCATGCTTTTTCAGCAGTTCCAATCCGCGCATCACCTTGTCAAACGTCGGCTGCTGTCGTTTATCGACGCGGTAGCGGTCGTGCAACTCGCGCGGGCCATCGATGGAAAGACCGACCAGAAACTTATGCTGCGCCAGAAATTCGCACCACTCGTCATCCAGCAGGGTGCCGTTTGTCTGGATGGCGTTGGAAATGATTTTGCCGTTGGCAAACTGCTGTTGCAGTGCGACGGCTTTGCGGAAAAAATCCACGCCCAGCAATGTCGGTTCACCGCCCTGCCAGGCAAAATTGATCTCCGTTACCAGCTGGCTACGGATGTATTGGCGAATGTACTCGGCCAGTACGGCGTCGCTCATGCGCCACTGGCTTTCGCCGGGATAGAGCTTTTCCTTTTCCAGATAGAAGCAGTACTTGCAATCAAGATTGCAGATCGGCCCGACCGGTTTCGTCAAAACATGGAACGGCCGGACAGCGTTGATAATAGGCGGCTGGCTCAAGCAGCAGGAGAATACGTTCAATGGCGTTGCGGTGCAAACGTTCCGCACTGCTATCGGAAACACATCCCCTGAAATGGCGATGAGCGTTGGCTTGCCACCCTTGGCCGCGCTGCTAATTTCTCCCCATGCCCTCCCGCCACCCTCGCTGCTGGACGCGCCGCAATTTTTTAAGGACCGTGGCGACCGCTTCCGCCGTCGTTTCTTTTCCCGCCGTGCTGCGCGCCGCGCCGCCGCGCAAACCAAACGTGCTTTTCCTCATGGCCGATGACATGCGTGTGGAACTCGGTTGCTATGGCAGCCGTTTCGAAGCCAAGACGCCGCATCTTGATGCATTGGCCGCCTCCGGGGTACGGTTTGATCGCAACTATTGCCAGTTTCCGCTCTGTAATCCCTCGCGCGCGTCGTTGCTCACAGGTCGCAGGCCATCGACCACCGGCGTGTTGGGGAACCGTACCGATTTTCGCAAAGAACATCCGGATTGGACGACGCTGCCGCAACTGTTCAGCCAAAACGGCTACATCTCTGTGCGCGCCGGTAAGATTTATCACGGCGGCATTGATGATGCGAAGTCATGGAACGCCACAAGCGATCAAGGCGGTCCGACTGATGATGGCAGCGGTCCGGCGGTGGGACACAATAAACAAATTACTCGTACCCAGATTCCCCAACCCGACGGCGTCCTTCCACCTTTGCCTGCCGATAATGCCCGCGCTGCCTACTCCGACCGGATTGTGGTTTTGGACGGCGATGGCGAGGGTCATGGCGATTACAATACGGTAGATCGAACAATCGAAAATTTACGTCAGTACAAGGATACACCGTTCTTTATCGCCTGCGGGTTGGTAAAACCGCACAGCCCGCCGACCGCGCCGCAAAAGTTTTTTGACCTCTACGATTTGGATAAAATAACGCTGCCGCCCGACTTCGCCGCGTGGCCCACAGTGCCGCCTGGATTTCCCGCCGCCGCCATCCGCAAACGCAACGCCGACTTGTTTATTGGTCGCGGCGCGAGCGAAGCCGAGGCAAAGGAAGTCATCCGCGCCTACCTCGCCTCGATTTCTTGGGCGGACTGGAATCTCGGGCGCGTCATCGGGGAACTGAACCGGCTCGGCTTGCGCGAGAGCACCATCATCGTTTTTGTGGCGGACCATGGCTATCAGCTTGGCGAGAAGGGCAAATGGTCCAAGGCCGGATCACTGTTCGAAATGGGCACGCGCGTACCGCTTATCATTTCCGCATCCGGAATGAAGGGCAACGGCCAGAGTTGTCCGCGCATCGTCGAATCGCTGGACATCTATCCCACGCTGGTGGATTTGGCCGGATTGCCCGCCCAGCCAGATCTCGAAGGCACAAGTCTGAAGCCGGTGCTTAAAAAGCCGACGGCAAAATGGGACAAGCCCGCGTACAGCATCTGGAGCGAGGATGGCAAAACCGTTCACGGCGTGGCCGTGCGTACTGAGAAATGGCGTTATGCCGAATATGGCAAGGAAGGCGCCAATGGCGCCATGCTCCTTGATTCGCGCGACCCGGATGAATTGAGAAATTTTGCCGCCGATCCGGAACACAAGGCCGCTGTGACCGAACTCTCCTCGCTCGCCCGCAAATACGCGGCGGCCTATGGTTGATAAATTGGTGGCATCGTTTTTCTCAATCTTCGCCACTTTATTATCAATTCTGTCTGTCCGTCTTTTTATTCTAACGTGGCGCGGTGAAGTTGTTGAAACCGAAGCCGCCCTCCGCCGCGCGTCGCCGCAAAATTCTTTTTGCCGGAATGCTCGTGACGGTCTTTCTCTGGAATTATCTCCTCGCCCGGCCGTTCCGTCCGGTCGAACCCATTCCTGCCGGCATTGTGGATATGCACTGTCATCTGGCCGGAATCGGCGCAGGCGATAGCGGATGTTTTGTTTCGCCAAGGCTGCGCGATAACTGGCGGTTTGGCATTTATCTGTGCGCGTTCGGAGTTTCGCGCGAGGGAATCGCAGGGCAGGGGGACCGTCTGCTGGCGGATCGTCTTTCAGAATCGCTCGCCCAGAGCAAATATGTGAGCAAAGCCGTATTACTCGCGTTGGATGGCGTGATCGATGCAGATGGACGGCTGGATACCAACCGCACCGAGGTTTATTTCCCCGATGAATATGTTGCGGACGTTTGTGCCCGGCACACCAATCTGTTGTTCGGCGCTTCGGTGAACCCATACCGCCCGGATGCGCTGGCGCGGCTGGAATGGGCAAAAAATCACGGCGGGGTCCTGGTGAAATGGATTCCGCCCATCATGGAAATCAATCCCGACGACCCGAAACTCGTTCCGTTTTACAAAAAGATGGTAGAACTGAACCTGCCTTTATTGTCTCACACTGGCGAGGAAAAATCCTTTTCCCGCGCGAACGAAAATTTTGGCGACCCGGAAAAATTGCGACTGCCTTTGAGTCTTGGCGTGACGGTCATCGCCGCGCATATCGCCTCATCGGAAAAATATGCCGGCCAACGCGGCCCTGACCGGCTCGCCGCCTTGATGCGCGAATATCCAAACCTGTACACGGATATTTCAGCACTGACGCAGATTAACAAGCCTGGATGCATGAAGGAGGCGCTCACCAAACCGGAATTTTCCGGGCGGGAAGTCTACGGCACGGACTTTCCACTCATCCACACCGCGTTGGTCTCTCCGTGGTATTCCTTTCATCTGTCCTTGCGGCAAAAAATTGAGATCTGGCGCACCAAAAACCCATGGGACCGTGATGTATTGACCAAACATTATCTTGGCGTGCCCACAGAAACTTTCGCACGCTCGGGCCAGATGTTTGGAAAGCTGGATTGACACGCCCGCCGCGTTTTTCTAGCTTCTTCCGGCAAAGACCCCGCCGCTTTGCCCCGGATTTACGTCCGGGGATTTTTATTGAACACATTCGGCGCGGTCAGAGAAAAATTTATGGCAAATACGATCCTGGTCGGCGCCCAATGGGGCGATGAAGGCAAAGGCAAAATCATTGACGTGCTCACGGAGACGGCGGAAGTCGTCGTCCGCTACGCCGGCGGCAACAACGCCGGTCACACGGTCATCGTCAATGGCAAGAAGACGGTCTTGCACCTCATCCCCTCCGGCATCCTGCGCAAAAACAAGCTGTGTGTCATCGGCAACGGTGTGGTGCTCGACCCCATCGGCCTGGTGAACGAGATGGAAGGCCTCAAGAAAAACGGCATCAAGATCACGCCCAAGAATTTTGTGCTCAGCGAAACGGCGCACGTCGTGTTTCCGTATCATCGCGAACTGGATGGCGCGCGTGAACTGCTCAAGGGCAAGAATAAGATCGGCACCACCAAGCGCGGCATCGGCCCGGCCTACGGCGATAAGGCGGCCCGCGTCGGTCTCCGCGTGAATGATCTCATCGACCCTGTTAAATTGGAGGCCAAGCTCTCCGCCCGCCTCAAGGAAAACAACGCCATTTTGAAATCGCTTGGCGCCAAGCCGCTATCGTTCAAGCAAGTTTTTGCGGAATACAACAAGGCCGGCAAATATTTAAAACCTTTCGTCACGAACACCGTTGTGCTGTTGCACGAGGCTATCCGCGAACAGGCGGACATTCTGTTCGAAGGCGCGCAGGGGACTTTCCTTGATATCGACCACGGCACCTATCCATTCGTCACGTCATCTAACACCACGGCCGGCGGCGCCTGCACCGGTTCCGGCGTGCCGCCACACCGCATGGACCGTGTCGTCGGCGTGATGAAAGCCTACACCACGCGCGTGGGCGAAGGCCCGTTGCCGACTGAGAACCAGCAAATTTCTGATCTTTTGCACGGTATGGGCCGCGAGTTCGGCGCCACCACCGGCCGCGCCCGCCGCTGTGGTTGGTTTGATTCCGTCGCCACCCGTCACGCCACGATGGTCAACGGCATCGATGACATCGCCGTCACGAACCTCGACGGTCTTGACACCATGGACACCATCAAGGTCTGCGTCGCCTACCGCCACGGTAAGACGCAATACGATTACATCCCGAACGACGCGCAGGTGCTCGCCGAATGCGAACCCATCTACGTCGAATTCGAAGGCTGGCTCACGCCGACCGACAAGTGCAAGACGTTCAAGCAACTTCCGAAAAAGGCGCGTGAATATGTGAAGGCCATTGCTGAGTTGAGCAACGCCAAATTATTCATCGCGTCGGTGGGCCCGGGACGTGAGCAGACCATATTTGTTTGACCTGAATCAATGAGTCCCGCCGCCACCACCTTGAACGCCGAAGCCCAGGCCAATCTTCCGCGCCACGTCGCGGTGATCATGGATGGTAACGGCCGTTGGGCCAAGTCGCGGCACCTGCCGCGCATCGAGGGCCACCGGCGCGGGGCGGATTCGGCGCGCGAAATCATCCGCACCGCCGGTGAACTAGGCATCAAGTATCTCACACTCTATGCGTTCTCCGCCGAGAATTGGAACCGGCCCAAGGATGAGGTGGACGCTTTGATGAAATATCTCGTTCACTATCTCAAGAGTGAGACGAAGGAGCTGAACAAAAACAACGTCCGGCTGGAAGTCATCGGGCAGATTCATCGCCTGCCGGATAATGTTCAGGAGCATCTGCAGAAATCCATTGATACGCTTTCCAAGAACAACGGCCTGACGCTGATCATGGCGTTAAGCTACGGCAGCCGCATCGAGATCGTGGATGCCGCCCGGCAGATAGCCGAAAAAGTGAAAGCCGGTAAATTGGACCCTGCGGATATCACCGAAAAAGTCATCTCCGACCATCTGTGGACGCGCAATGTGCCGGACCCCGACCTGCTCATCCGCACGAGCGGCGAGATGCGCGTAAGCAATTTTTTGCTATGGCAGATCAGCTACGCCGAACTGGTCATCACGCCGACGTTCTGGCCGGATTTTAAAAAACCGCAATTCTACGCGGCTTTGGAAGAATACGCCCGCCGTCACCGCCGGTTTGGGGGAGTGTAAAACGGGCCGGGCCGGCTACGGCTGTTGTTGGCGTTGATTGATGAATTCCCAATTCTGCTTTAGCAAATTCTTGTCCCCATTTTGCAAGGCAAGTTCCCACGCTGTTCGTGCAGTGGCCAGCGCTTCAGCCCGTTGACCGTTTTGATCCAACGCAGCCGCCAGCGTGGTCACCAGTGCGGCTTGTCGGAAGCCGGTGAGATCACAGGCGCGTTGGGCCAGTTCTACCGCGTGCGCTTTGCCGGGTTGGTCGCTTTGCGAGAGGATGGCCGCCGCCGTGTCCAGCGCATCCGGAAAATCCGGTTGAATCTTTAAAGCCGTTGAAAGTTCTTCCAAGGCGCCGTTCGTTTTTCCCTGCGCGATAAAAATTTTGGCCAACAAGCAATGATCATTCGCATTCGCAGGTTCTTGTTGCAATGCCCGCGTCAGGCTGTCCACGGCGCCGGTATAGTCCTGCTTTTCCAACTGCACCAGAGCATGGCTGCGCCAATATTCCGCCGAATCACTTTGAATCCAGAATGAGCCGCCGGAAGTGAATGCCCAGACCAGCATCAGCGTCCACAGGACGGTTTGCATGACGCGGCCTTTGGCCGCCAGCCAGATCCATCCGGTAGCGATCACGGCGCAAAATGGCACCAGCCCTGGCAACGCATAAAATGCTTTCACATGCGCCAACCACGGTCCATGCAAGGTCAAAAAGATAATGCCGACCGCCAGCGCCGCTAGCGTTCCACTCACTAAAAGCGAAACCGGATCGCCTTCAGGCATCAATTTACGAAGACTGATGATTAACCCGAGGCTGGCGCAACCAGTCAGAAACAGCCCCAGCAAAATACTGAAGTTCATCAGGTCGTAATTCCAGGCAGGCCGGTAGATCATGTCATTCCAACCGCTGATAAGTCCGTCACCCCACAGCGTGGAATAAATCCCATCGGCAAAACTGTTCATGCCGCTAAACAAAGGTGAACTGAGCGAATGTCCAAAATGAAAGTAATAACCCGCCGTCCGAAAGCCCGGTTCCTGCCACCACGCGGCCGTCGCATTGGTCTGGCTGTTGGGCAAGGGCAAGGTGCCGATCTGGATCCACGCCCGCACATAATGCCAGCCACAAGCCAGCACCAAAGCCGCTAACATGATGCCCAAGTGCCGCCACCACGCGGCCGGTGCGGTTTTTTTTTGCAGAAGATGAAGCGCCATCGCGCAAAAAAATACCGGCACGACCAATGCCGAATTCAGCTTTGTCAGCACCGCCGCACCCAAGGCGAGCCCGATACCCGCGGCAAATTTATTTGCCCCGCCTACAACCGCCTGCCAGCGCAGAAAAAAATAAAACGCCGCCGACACGAGCAGTCCCGCCAGCGGATCATTCGTGACGTATAAGGAAAGATAGAGGTTTGGCGGAAGAAAAGCGGCCACCAGCATCCCGGCGGCTTGCGCGGAAAATTGACCCGGAAACATCCGGCGCAGACATAGCAAAACCACCCAGCATTGCAGCAGGCCGATGATCCCATTCACTGCATGCAGCGGCAACAAAGCGCCAGGTTGCGCCACTTTCAGTCCCAGGGCATCCAGCCACAATGCCGAACCCAGATAATACAGCGGCGGTTGATGCATCTCCCAGCCATCGTTCGGCAATGGCAAAGCTTTGTGTTCCTGGATGAATTGAACATAGGCCGCATGTTCCTCCGCATCGAACCCCGTCGTGGCCGGCAGCGCGGCGATATCATTTAGAAAAAGCGCCGCCCGCACGGCGATGATCACACCAAATAATAACCATATATATTTTTCCGGTTGCACTGTCGTCGACCGCCTGAGCCGCCAGCCGATCACGGAAATGAGCAGGCCAGCGCCAACTACGGCTGACAGCAAAGTTTTCCAGCCATGCCTCAATGAATCGATTGTCCGTTGCGGGCCGTGCAACGGGCTCCACTCCGGCAACACCGGTGGGGCCGCCGCGAGGCGCGCGTTCAACCAATGATTGTCCAACGTGGATGATTCCCAGGAACCATCCGTACCGAGCGAGAAATTATCCGCCGTCAACTTCAGCCACAGCGCGGACGGACCAAAACTGTTCGTCACCGAAACCGTGATCTCGTTCGTTCCCGCATGCAGCAGTCCGGTTACGGTCGCTTGTTTGACCGCTTTCCAATGCCCGGTTTTGGCCCACGATCCGCTTGCCTCCTGCCCATTGATCCGGACGACCGCGGTTTTGAATGCGGACACGTTTACGCTGGCATTTCCCGGAACGGAATCTAACAAAAATGATTTTTTAAAAACGGTGCTGACGCTGAGCGCGGGGCGGGCGGAGTTTCCCCCCGGGCTGACATCCATGATCCATTCCGCACCTGCATGCGCCGGCAAGAAGGCGGTGGAATCACTCTTGACGCAAAGCCACCAACCGCCGGCACCGATGGCCAGCACTGCTGCCAGGGCGGCGGCAAAAATGAAGCGGCAGCGGGAGCAAAAAGGTTGCATTAGCGCGGCGATGTTGCCCTGCCAGTTTGTGCAAGGCAAGTGACAAGCCGGAGGTCACTTTTCATGATAGGCTTGATGGTTGCGATACAAGATCATCAATTCTTGATTTCGTTGAAGCAGTTCCGTTTCCCCGTTTTTACTGGCAAGCTCACAAGCACGTTTGGCGGTGGTAACGGCATCATCAAATTTTCCCGCCTCGGCGTACGCTGCTGCAAGGGTTCCTAAAAAAATGGTTTCCTTGAATTGTGTCAGCTCACAGGCGTGTTGGGCAAAGGTGACAGCTTGCGCTCCATCACGAATTTTCTTGTCCGGGCAAGTTGCGAGTAACCATGCTAAGTCATTTAGTATTTCTGTGGAATCGGGATTCTGTGTCAAAGCGTTTCTATAATTCGACGCAGTTTCGAAATAATTGCTCGTCGACAGATCGGTCCTTTCCCGTTCAATTTTCGAGGCTGCCATTCCTTCAGCTACCGCCAACGGCGCGATGTCTGTCAGCAGTTGACCGGTGCCGGCGTCTTTAGGTTGGAGCTTGAGGGCTGCTTGATATTCCGAGAGGGCCGCAATATTTTTCCCTTCGCCGGCCAAGCACATTCCCAGAGTGACGTGGGCGGCAAAATCGTTCGGATGGGCCTTTGACACGGCTGCAAGATGCGGCTCGGCGGCGGAATATTTTTTTTGTACCAACAGCACGTTGCCGAGCCGGCTTCGGGCTAGGTCGAATCGGGGTGAAATTTCCAAGCATCGCTCCAACGCGTCGGCAGCCAGATCAAGATCACCGTTTTCGCCGTATGAGATGCCTAGGTAAAAATAACCTTGCGCGTTGTTTTTGGGCGTCACTGCCAAAACGCGTTTGAAAAGCGTGATGTTATCATGCCAAAACCTGAGCTGATAACGCGTGTCCCAAGCACAAGTCAGTAAGAGCCCGGTACCCGCACAGGCGGCCGCGACGCGAACCGCCTTTGCCGGGGACGGCAACAGTTCCGTCGTCAGCCAAACCACGAGAATGAACAGGCCGATTGAAGGCAGATAAGTATAACGGTCGGCCATGGATTGCCCTCCCACCTGGATGATGCCGATTACCGGCAGCAACATGATGAAAAACCACAACCAACCCACCAGCAAGTACGGTCGCTGCCGCCGTTGCCAGATTCCGGCGTTGAATGCGAGGAGCAGTAGGAGGCACGATGCCGCAACCGTCGCAAAACCGGGGCCATGGACAGGCAGGGGATAGAAAATGGCGAGGTCTGTCGGCCAAAACATCTTTTCCAGATATAGGCCGTAACCGGTTAGCGCATTTTGAACGCGATCCATCAGGCCGAGGCTCTCCACAGGTATCACCGCACCGCCGGATCTTTGTGCCCAAATGGTCGCGATGCTTGATGCGCCGGAAAGCAGGAATAACGGTATTTTTTCAATGATTAACGGCCGCCAACGCGCCAGCCAGGCAGTTGGCTTTGAATTTGGTACGGATGAGAATGGATTGCGTGCCAGCGGCCAGAAATCCAATAACAACAAAATGACCGGCAAAGTCACGAGCATCGGTTTGGCCAATAATCCCAATGTAAAGAGCATCGCCACAAACGTGTAGTTCCGGACGGTCCGATCCCGGCAATAGCGTGTGTAGGCGATCAAAGTGGCCAGACAAAAAAAACCGCTTAACACATCCTTTCGCTCCGAGATCCAAACCACCGATTGCACATGCAGCGGATGGATGGCAAACAATGCGGCGACCAAAAAACTGCGACCGCGACGGCCAGTCAACTCGTGCAGCCAGAAAAACAAAAACAACGTGTTCGCGGCGTGAAATCCGAGATTGATCCAGTGTGGGGGATGTGGATCAAGCCCGAAGAGGTCGCAATCCAGCATATGTGACAACCAAGTCAAGGGATGCCAGTTGCTGGCCCACGCCGTAGTAAAGGCCCACGTGATGCCTTTGAAGTCCAACCCGTCCTGGACATGCGGGTTCTGATAAACATAATCGATGTCATCATAGCCGGTGAAGCCAAACTGCCCGACCGGCCAGAAGCAGATTAAAGTGATTCCTGCGAGCAACAGCGCGAGGATTTGGTTGGGGTTTTTACGCATGGATCAAATCCGGTTCACACGGTAAAAAATTGACCGGCGAATCAAAATGAAAATCTGTCCCTTGGCGTGGAGCGGAACCCCTGAAAACCGGCTGATGCCAGGCTGCACCTTGGCGGAGTGCCAGAAGTCCAAACCTCATTGGGTTGAACCTTTGTCTTACCTCGCCATCAAGCCGTCCTTCCCTCTCCATTTTATCTGCGTTCATTGCTGTTAATCATCGACCGGCTAATTTTTTTGACCAAATTTCAACGAAGCATATCGAATTTCATTGAATATTGCAGAATATCTTCGTGGTTCTCCATATCGCGCCTCCACTGAGCTTGCAAGTTGCGCGATCCGATTTGCCTGTCCGTTAGATCTTTCATAATTTTTAGGCTAATAAAGGCTAATAACGGCTAACGGCCCTCGAATCTTCCAGAACACCTCCGCGCCGTTGCCATCCTTGGCACCTTTAAGTGATCGATCATCTTCATAAATTTTTAAAAAAAGCGGTGGAAACCGGTAGAATTCGGTAGAAAACAGTAGAAACGGGTAGAAACCGGTGTTGATGGATTTGCCCTAACGGAGCGGGGACGGCCCGGCCCCGCAAGTAGCCGGAACGCTGGTCTCCGCCCCGGCGGAACGCCGAGCACCAGCTCGGCAAGTCGGCTTCCCCCATTTAT
>DASZCA010000072.1:0-6751 GCA_035943555.1 Verrucomicrobiia bacterium | reverse complement strand
GCCAGTTTGATCGGTTACTTTGCGATCCGGGATGCCCATTCAGAGCTGGCAGACGCGGTTTGCGCAATCGATGCGGTCTGGGTGTCGCCCTTGCTGTGGCGCTCGGAATTTCGCAACACGTTGACGAAGTATATCCAGCACGCCGGGATGAGTCTGGATATGGCGATGATCGCCTTGCGCTCGGCGGAAGAGATCATCGGCACCGGTGAATACCGCGTTTCGTCCCGGCAGGTTTTGGAACTGGCGGCGCAATCAAAGTGCACTGCCTATGATTGTGAGTACATCGCTTTGGCGCAGGAGTTGGGCGTGCCGTTGGTAACGGCTGACAAGCAGCTTTTGAAGATGTTTCCGAAAACCGCCATCAGCTTGCAGAATTTTGTAAAACAAAAATGAGCCGAAAATTGAACATCACCGTGATGCTCGGCGGACCAAGCGCTGAGCGCGAAGTGTCGTTGCGCACCGGCGCGGCGGTGGCCAATGCGTTGCGGTCGCTGGGCCATGAAGTGCACGAGCTTGACCCCCGCACGTCGGACTGGACCTTGCCGCCGAAAACGGATGTGGTCTTTCTTGCGTTGCACGGAACGTACGGCGAGGACGGCACGGTGCAGAAGCAGTTGGATGCGCTCGGCGTGCCCTATACGGGCTGCGACGCGGAATCCAGTCGCATCGCATTTGATAAATTGCTTACGAAGCAGTCGTGCATGCAGGCAGGTGTGCCGACGGCACGTTTCCTGGTGGTGAATACGCCGACGGCGCCGTGGCCGGAAAGTTTTCAACCGCCGCTGGTCGTCAAACCGGCGCGGCAGGGTTCGAGCGTTGGTTTGCAATTTGTGGAAAAGACGGCGGACTGGCAGCCGGCGCTGACGGAATCGCTTAAGTTTGATACGGAAGTGTTGGTCGAAGAAAAGATCATCGGGCGCGAGACGACGGTCGGCATTTTGGGCGACCAGATATTGCCGGTGGTCGAGGTGCGTCCGAAGGCGGGCAACTACGATTACAAGACCAAGTACACAGCCGGCACCACGGAATATTACTGCCCCGCAAAATTTGACGCGGCCACGACAAAGCGTATTCAGGAAGCGGCGCTTGGCGCTTTCAAAGCTGTAGGTGGTCGCGATTATGCGCGAGTGGATGTGATGGTGCGGACCGACGGTTCGCCCGTGGTATTGGAAGTGAACACGCTGCCCGGCATGACGGAAACAAGCCTGCTGCCCAAAGCGGCGGCGGCGGCAGGAATGAATTACGCGGAGCTATGCCAGCGGATGATCGGCCTGGCCTTGCAGCGGAAATAATAAATCAAAATGTGGTTTAGGCGCGAAAAGAATAAGAATCGTAACCGGCGGCTGGGGCGCACGCACGTCCTTGACGTGAAGCTGCGCTCTGACCAGGTGCGGGCCAACCGCATGCGGCTGGGTGCGATCATGTTGTCCGTGGTTTGCGGCACGTTCTTCGGCCTGTATCTCATCTGGCGTACGGGCGAATTGCTGCTGGATAAATTTGTCTATCACAATCCGGATTTCGCCATCCAGAACGTCGAAATCCAGACGGATGGCGTGATTTCGAAAGAACAACTCCGCCGCTGGTCGAACGTCAAGCCCGGCGCAAACCTGTTCGCTCTCGACCTCGCAAATGTCCGCCGCAGCCTGGAGATGGAATCCGCCATCGAAATGGCCTCGGTGGAAAAAGTGCTGCCGCACACGCTACGCATTCGCGTGACAGAGCGCAGCCCCATCGCGGAAGTGGACATGCCCTGCACGGACGCCGACGGCAACTTGGCCATGGCCGTGACGCAACTCGATAAGAATTCAGTGGCGATGAAGCCGCGTGACCCGCATGAATGCATTGTCCCGGTGACGCAGTTGAATCCGCAGTTGCCCGTGATCTCCGGTCTCGATCCCGTGAAGCTCAAGCTCGGTGAAGCTGTGCCCGCACCGGATGCCGCCAATGTGCAAGCCGCGCTGGGGCTGGTTTCGGCTTTTGGACGTTCGCCGATGGCCGGGCTGGTTGATCTGCGGCGCGTGGACATTTCTTCGCCCGGCGTGCTCATCGTTTCGACGGGGCAGGGCACCGAAGTGACCTTTGCCTTGCAAGATTTTGACCGGCAACTGCGGCGCTGGCGGCAGATCTACGATCTGGGCATGCGCCAGCAGCGGACGATCGCATCGGTGGACTTGGCGGTGGCGAACAATGTGCCGGTGCGCTGGATGCTGGCCAGCACGGCGCCCGTGGCGGCCCCCAAGCCAAAACCTTTAAAGAACCGGAGGAACAATGTTTGATGATTCTAACATCGTGGTCGGCCTGGAGATCGGCACGTCCAAAATTTGCGTCGTGGTTGGCGAACAGAACGCCGAGGGCGCGCTGAACATCATCGGCCTGGGACAATCGCGCTCGCGCGGCGTCCGCAAGGGCGAGATCATCAACCCGGAACAGGTCGAGGAAGATCTGCGCGCCGCCGTTTTCGAAGCCGAACAGATGGCCGATGTCGAGATCCGTAGCGTGTATCTCGGTGTCAGCGGCAGCCACATCCGCGGTTTCAACAACCGCGGTATGCACACCGTTGTTTCCGCCGAACGCGAAATAACCGATGATGATGTGCAAGACGTCATCAAGAATGCCAAAGCTATCAACCTTCCGGCCGAGAACACCGTGGTCCATGCCGTGCGGCAACATTTCTTCGTCGACGGTCACGACGGCGTGACGAACCCCGTCGGCATGCTCGGGGGACGCCTTGAGGTGGATATGCACGTCATCCACGGCAATGCCAACCGCCTGCAAAATGCCATTCGCCTCGTGCGCGGCACGCAATTGGAAGTGGACGAAATCGTTTTCAACGGCGTCGCCTCCTCGCTCGCGCTGCTCAATGGCGATCAGAAGGAACTCGGCGCGCTCGTCATCGATATCGGCGGCGGCACCACGGAATACGTGGTCTATTCCGACGGCGCCATCCGCCACACCGGCGTGCTCGCGGTCGGCGGCGACCATGTGTCCAACGATCTCGCTTATGGTTTGAAAGTGCCCCTGAGCCGCGCGGAAAAATTAAAGATCGAGCACGGCGCGGCGCAGGTCACCGAAGAGGCCAAGGGCCAGACCATCAGCATCACCAACGAACTCGGTTTGGAACTCAAGCGCATCAACGTCGAACATCTTCAGCGGATCATGTCGTTGCGCTTGGAAGAATTGTTCCGGCTCATCGCGCAGGAGATGGAGCAGGCGGGGCTCACGGATTATCTGCGCGCCGGGGTGTTTCTCTGCGGCGGCGGCTCGCGCGTGCCGGGCATCGTGAAACTCGCGGAAACCGTCTTCCAGATGAACGTTACGCTTGGCCATCCGGGCGCGGTCGGCGGCCTCACTAACACGCTGGAGCAGCCGGAATTTTGCGCGGCCATCGGCCTTGCCAAATATGGCTCGCTAAAAAATCGGCGGCGCGCGTCGAAGACGCTTTTTTCACCCGGGGGCCTCAAGCAGGCTTTTGGTCGTTTCTTGCATCGCTCGTGAAAAGCTGGTTTAAGAAAAATTGACTTTAAAAAGGCAGAGTATGGCAATTGAAAATCAAAATCCGCTCTCGGAGGCGCTCTTTCCCGAAACGTCCGCCGCGCCGCTCGTGAAAATGTTCGGCGTCGGCAATGCTGGCGCCAAGCTGCTTGGCACGCTCGCCACGACGGAATTTGCCGCCGCCCAGTCCGCCATCATCGATACCGACGCCGGCGGTTTCGCCGCGTCGCCGGCGACCGTCAAAATCCATCTCGAGAACAAACTCCTGCGCGGTCTCGGTTGCGGCGGCGATCCCGAACGCGCCAAGGCCGTGGCCGAAGAACAGTTTTCCATGCTCAAATCCGCCTGCGAAGGCGCGAGCGTTGTGTTCATCCTCGCCGGCCTCGGTGGCGGCGCCGGCAGCGGCATCAGTCCCATCCTCGCACGGGCCGCTCGCGAAGCCGGCGCACTCGTGCTGGCGTTCGTCACGCTGCCGTTCGATTGCGAGGGCAACCGCCGCGAAGCGCAGGCCCAGATCGCGCTCGAACAACTGAAGGCCGCCGCCGATGGCGTTATCTGCCTGCCCAGCCAGAAGATTTTCAAGCTCATCGATGAGAACACCAGCCTCGTCGAAACGTTCAGCTTCTCCGGCGGCTTTCTGATCGAAGGCGTGCGCGGCGTGTGGCAGTTGCTCACGCGGCCCGGCTTC
Organism: Verrucomicrobiia bacterium; assembly: GCA_035943555.1. Taxonomy (GTDB): domain Bacteria; phylum Verrucomicrobiota; class Verrucomicrobiia; order Limisphaerales; family UBA11358; genus UBA11358. The sequence continues at coordinate 2,571 of DASZCA010000072.1, read as the reverse complement.
ATCCAGGTGCATTTCACCGACCTCTGCGCGCTGTTGCGTGATCGCCATGCAGAGAATGTTTTTGCCTTTGTCGAAGCCTCCGGCGCGGGCCGTTCGCGCGAAGCCGTCGAGAAGATTCTTGCCCACCCGCTCCTCGATGAAGGCCGTGCGCTCGCCGATTCCGAGGCCGTCCTCATCAGCATGCTGGCTGACAACGAACTGACCATGGCCGAGGTGAACCGCATCATGGAACAGGTCAAGCGCCAGTGCAGCCACGCGCAGATCATCATGGGCGCCGCCGTTGATGCCAGCCTGAAGGGCAAGTTATACGTCACCATCATCGCGGCCAAGCAGGCACCCGCCAGCGTTCCCGTTCGCGTGGAAGCCCGCACCGGCACCTCGAACCCCGCGGGCAAAAGCGATATCGTCATCGCCCGCACCGCGCGCGCCCGCCGGCCCGGTCCCGCCAAGGCCGTGCAGACGCAACTGCCGCTCACCATCATCTCCAAAGGTCGTTTCGACAAAAGCGAACCGACCTTGCATCATGGTGAAGACCTTGATGTGCCGACCTTCATCCGTCGCGGCGTGCCATTGAATTAAGGTTCGCAGTTACGCCTCTGTGGGACGGTTCGAAACGAGTGATTCCGCACGCGGAATTGCGTCCCCTGCGATAAAAGCGCGGTCCCGCCCTTCACGCATCACTCGTCATCCGTCATCCGTCACGTATGAAACGCATCCGGCGGCGGCGGCGGCACTCCATCTTTGACCCCCGGTTTCTTTGGCGGTGGCGGCGGCGTGTGCGGCTTCACCGGCGGCAACACCCGCAAGATATTCGTCACCACCATGTCCGACAATTGATCGTACCCCTCCGGCGTGAAATGAACGTTGAACGGCTGTTGGATCTCGCCGGGCCGGGCCTTCGCCTTCTCCCCTGCCGGTGGCGCCTCGCTCGCCGGCCGCGGCGGCAGTTTTAATTGCTGCGCCGCCACATAGCCGCCCAGGTCATCCACCGCGACGTTCAGTTCCGTCATCACCGCCTTCGCCATGTCGTTGTAATGCAGTTCATCGCCCGCCACCCGGCCCAGCGCGCCCGGCGGCACCGGCGTCGTCGTCGCGAAGATCAGCTTCGCACCCGTCTTCTGCAACCGCAGCGTGATCATGCGCAAGTTCTGACCGTACACATCCGGCGCGGCCACCTGCCTCCCATTTTCCGGGTCCGTATATTTCCCCTGGGCATCCAGATATTTCAGGTCATGCAGGCCGAAATTGAAGTGGATCACATCCCAGTGGTTTGTGCCCAGCCACGCGTCCAGTTTCTCCAGCCCGCGCTCCGTCGCCCCGCAATTCTCCGCCGGATGATGCACATTCGCGCGGTCCGCCAGCTTCGCCCGCACATCCGGCGTATATCCCATCGAGATCGAATCGCCGATCAACAGCACATTCGGCAGCCACGGCACATCCGCCACGTCTTCGAACGCCGGATCCGCCGCCGCCGCATTGGTATCCGTCGCGGACGCCGTTGCCTGATCTTGGGCAAAGACATTGAAACTCGCGGCCACCGCCAAAAAGACCGCTGCGGTCAGGCCATGAAATGAAAAACGTTTCATGCAAAAAATCATGCGCCACCCGCCCACTCCGGTCAAGCGGCACAACGTTAAAACCGTGTAGGGCGGTATCCTACAAACAGCCTATGTCAAAGAACCAAGGCATCAACAGCCGGCACGCTGCGCTGCCAAAATTGCGTCGATTTTAAAAATTCGTTTCAAAAAAAATTCGTTGGGAATTCATCGGATATCACAGTCATCTCCTGGTTGCTGCCCGCCTGCCGAACGGAGCGGATGGCAAGTGCGGCTCGCACCAGCCTCTCCCCGCAAATAACCTCGGGCCGCCGAGCATCAGCTCGGCAAACCCCAATACTTTGTAGCAGCCGACGTAAGTCGGCTCCAATTTCTCCCCCGTTTGTGCCCATCCGCGTTTTGATATCTTTAGATTGAAGAAGCCGCCAATCGGCGTGTCCATTCGCCCCTGCATAAATTTTTTTGGTCCAACCAAGCCCAACCAGGCCCAACGAACCCGCCGCCGACACCCGCAAAGAACGGAGCGCAGGTCTGGCTGTCCCACCATCCTGTCCACCATAGCCATGGCGGAGGTGGAAGCCATGGCGGAGGTGGATGTATGGGGAACAAGGGACCAGCCGCACCCGATGGCCGGCAATGTCCAGATCATTCCCTGGACGTCCACACCGTCCATGCAACCGGAGCGGGGACAGCCTGTCCCCGTAACCTGACCGCAGCATCTGCCAGTGCGGCGTACACCACCGCTCCGGCGAATAGCTCCTTGTCTCCGCGACTCTCTGCGCCCTCCGCGTCTCTGCGTTTCACAGAATATCACTCATAATTTTTGGTCGGATTAGGTCGGATTAACCCGGATAACCTCGCCCGGCCAACCCGGTGAGCTTGCCCTGATTTAATGGACAGGGATTTCTTGTTATTTTTGATCATAGTTTTTTGGATTCGAAGTTGACGGGTGACAGATAGCCGAGGGCGCTGTGGAGGCGTTTTGGGTTATAAAAGGTTTCGATATAATCGAAGA
>DASZCA010000071.1:0-13365 GCA_035943555.1 Verrucomicrobiia bacterium | reverse complement strand
AGAGACGGCCAAAGTCAGGGCGACCAGACTGAGGATGTACCACAAACTGACCGTGACCGCGAAGGCGACCGTGGCGGGCGCGCCATACGCCACTGGATCGGGAACAACATGCGCCAATAAGACCGCCAAGAACGGCGGGTACATGTAGTGGTCAAAGTTGTAGCTGGCAGCGTAGAGGTTTCCGCCTTCGCGGACGGCCTGGGCGGCGGCGAGATAAACGCCGAGGTCTGTATTATGTTTGGCAGTCAAGGTGGCGCGGCATTCGACCACCACGCCGAAGATCAGGGCGATAAGCAGCAGAAGGGAAATGCCCGCCTGTTCCCAAGCGGACAAACCGCCGATCTGTAAGAATTTTTGTTTCTGATTCAAGATCCGTTGCCCGGACGCAGCTTAGAGCATTTTCAGAAAAGTTATCGCCGTTCGGTTATGACCGGAGTGATGGCGGTCTTTTTGGGTTTTGGCTTCGTTTCGGCTCAGTCACAGGGTTGTTCAAACCTGCTCCTTCGCCAAAGCCTCGCCAAAACCCAAAAATCCTCGCTCCGAACGGCGATAACTTTTCTTCAAACGCTCCAGGGTGTGGCCAGCATAGGGACATGCACCGTAAATGCTCAATTAATTTTTTGTCATATCCGCAGGCGCTGGCGGAGACATGTTGCAGACATCAAAATTCAAGGGGGAAAGGAGCAACCAAGCGTGGAACGAAATATGGAGGGTTGGACAGCGGGTGTCCAACCGGCGGGGGTAGGATTGGAGGATGAATATGATTGATCGGGTTCGTGGCAAAATCGGAAGTCGCAGTTGGGAGGCGGCGGCGCGCACGGATCCGCCTACGTTTTGCTTCGGCGTGACAGGGCGACGCGCCCTACCAGCCACGGGTTGCTGTACAAGTTTCTTAAGTTGGAGGGCTGCATGAAGATAATAGAAATTGATGGGCGGCAGGAGATGGTCTGGCGGGGGCGGGCGGTGTCGTCTTTGCGGACGGCGGGGGTGTTTCCGTTTTGTGGCGGGGATTGGGGGGAGGCGGTGCGGACGGAGACGTCGGCGGCGGGTGAGATGGTGCGGGAGTATCGGTTGGAATTGTTGCTGACGGAGGGGGTGTTGGTTTGCGGGACAAACATGGCGGTTGAGGTCACGGCTGTGACGTCCATTGATACGGTGGCGGGGACGGTGAGGATGGAATCGGGGGCGGTGGTGGTGGCGAAGATTTCGCGGCGGGCGTTGCTGGCGGAGGAGGAGAGGTTTGTTCAGAGTGAGAGGCTCATTAAAGCATTGCATCACACAGAAGGCGCGGAGAAAGGGCAAGCGACGAAGACGATGAGTAAGAGGATGACGAAGAGTGGGGTTTGTGAGGTTTGTGGGTGGACACATGATGCGGGGTTTGCGCGGATTGAGATGCCGGGGCGGGCGGTGATCGAGTTACACGGGGCGATGGCGCAGATCGTGGCGCTGGTGCATGCGGCGCAGGCGGACGGCGTCGGGCCGGTGAGCACGAAGGATGAACGGTTATTAAAGATTTGCGGCGGGTACCGGCATCCGTGCAAGGTGTTTGATGATTTGAAGCGGAGGGAGGTTTATCGGGTTTTGTTTGATACGAGGAGGAGGGGGTGGTTGGGGTTGAAATCCAAGCATTGCTAACAGGAAAAATTAGGCCACGCGAGGCCGGTCCTCGCGTGGCTCGTTCACCTTAGTTTAGGTTCAGGTTAAGCTGTTCACCACCGGCTTTAATCCAGATGGGAAACACTTTGCCCCGCTTCGGATAAATGACCTGCTTCGTCACTGGATGATGAATCCAAGGACGAAAAATCAGGACATAGCCCGGACGTGACTCGCTATGCTTTGACATAGAAGTTGTGCTTTCTAGAACTCAATTCTTGACCGGGAAAGAAGACCGTGGCAGTATTTCTATGTATTCAAACACTGCGGGCTTTGCCCCAGTTCCACCGTGAGTCCATTACGGCTGGAAAAGCCCCGCATGGTTTGCGCCACGCGGAGCTTGCGAGTTCACCTCGCCCTGTGAGAGAGTTCCCTAGACAGTTACACTCTCACAGGACTTTAATCTTCGCCTTGCCGCCGGTAATTGGAGCGGTTTGGCTCAAAGCCCTTCTTTTCATGTATTTCCTTTTAATTGATGTTTCATTCTTTGTCGGCGGCCTCCTCGGCCGCTGATTGTTGCTCGCGATCAGCGCGGTTCTCTTCCACTTGCGCAGAACCTATTTCAGACGGGTCGCCGTCGTCGGCAGGGCCAGAAGCAGCCGGTGCCGGTTTTTTCTTGGCATTGGGATACCATTCCCCAAGCCCAACATGACCGGAACTTGGAACGCGAACAAAAGCAGGGTTTTTTCCAATAGTGATGGCGAGGGTGCGCTTTTTTGCGACGTCATCCTTGCCTTCAAAGTCAAAACCGCCGCTGGTCATTAGCGCGTAAAGTTCATCCATGGGGATGGCGCCTTGTTGGCGCTGACTGCGCGCATTAAGGATTTCCCGAACCACGGTTGCCAATGGGCGGCCGAAGAATTGGTCGGGCCGAATAGTCTGGGGGCGATTGACAGAACTTTGCTCTTCACCATCTATGTTAGGATAGAGCGGTTCTTCACCCTCCAGCTCGTACAAGCCATTGATGGCTATTTTAATCTTGCGTGCTTGCGCATCAAGTGCCACCAGCTTGGCTTGGTATTTGTCTACGGTTGTTTTGGTTGATTCGTCCATAACGTAATAGCTCTTTCGAGTTGTGTTGAACATGTGTTGTTTGAGTAAAGTTGTCAACATCAATTAGGAATCAGTTTATCAATGTTTTATGTAAAACAATGTAACATACTGTAAATAATATATTTATAGTTCCTAAAATTGTAGGAGAAACTTGTTAACAATTCCTATTTACATAATTTATAAAAAACAAGATGGGTGGATTTGAATTTTTGGCAACATTTTCAACATTGCCTGGCAGGGGCTTTCGCATCACGATTTCGATTAGTCTAGACGACTGGACGCGATGGCCGTACAGACGTCTGTACGGTGCGGATATTGGATTGAGTTGCACGCCAATATAATTTTGATTAAAAGCAGGCGGCGAAAAGAATCTAAATTGAAGCCAAAGTATTTTTTTTATTGACTTTTTGTAAAATATGTATCCTACAAAAGTAGTTTTTATTGGTGCTGCCGCTTCACCGCGATTGTCGTAGCGTCGGTCGGGCAATACAAGAAAATGCGGTGGTGACTAAACTCAGCGAAATGAGGCCACGTGATTTTGCTTGGTGGAGGCAACATTTATTTGAGCTTTAAATTATTTGCCTGTTGATTCCACAAAACGGATGCCGAACATTTTATTTAGCAACTTCTGAACAAGGTGCCGATACTTTTCCAAATCGTCTGGATTGATTCCAGCATTCGAGCGTTCATGAACGAGTTTGCATCGCAAGCGATAGAAATAATCAAGCTGCTGACGTTGCGCTTGGTCAATCAATGAAGGCTTTTGTTTAACAATTTCATCGACAAGCTGTTTTCTCTCTTTCGCAAGTTGCGACAGCCGATCGTCGCTAATGCTATTTGCCGTTTCGTTGCTCAAATAGTCTTTGAAAGCTATTTCCAATGTGCTGTCCAAAATAATCAGTGCAATACGATTTCGTTCCTTAAGGTGGGTTTTTATAAGGATGTGAGTTGCCACAACGCCTTCATATAATCCTGTTGTCCACGGTTTCTTATCGGCCACTTCTTGGTTCGTCTCGACCATCCGCTGTTCGTATGATTTGCGCGTCTCTGGCCTCGCTAGCGTAAATGTTTTTAACGGCACCTCATCAAAAGATGGCGCTGCTTCAGCAACCTTGCCGGTTTGGTGGGGGAAAACAGATTCGTCCCAACTGTCTCTCAGAGCTCTGCTTACTTGTGTGAATTTCTTTAAACTGTTGTGCAACCATTTTTCAATATGTTTGAAAGTTTTGTGATGATATTGAATTGCGGTTTTAGATGTATTCCAGGGCATCTGTCTGGCGCTTCCGCTAAATTCAACAATTGCTCGAACTAAAGACGCATCAAAATGAGGTTTTCCTGCGGCGCCGGCAAAGTAGCCAACCGCGTGATCTTTTGCTGCTGATTGAATTAATCGGTCGTTGCAATAAAAATAGACTCCGTAATCTTCTTCGTCATCGCGGTTGCTTCTGAATCCAACGGTGATGCGGGCGGTAACAATTTCTCCTTCAGGGGTTTGAAACAAGCTATCCTGGCAATGTGGAAGATATTCTGGCGGGAAAGACCAATTCTCTTTAAGCAGAGGAACTACGGTGCGCTTATTTACATGTATTGTGCATTTATTAAGCGATAAAAACTTTCCATACACCAATCCAAGATGAGCGATTAATTGATCAACAGCATTGCCGTTAAGCCGGGCGCGCAATCTGGAAAGTTGAATTATGGTTTGGCCTGGAATTGAACGTGACGAAACTTCAACATTTATCCGCCAACTGGAGTTTGATATCCAATCATCGTCGAAGGGAATTCTAAAGCATGCGTCGTCATGTCTCTGCGTGTAGATGTCGACCCTTTGAGCAAGTGCGATTGGTCCTCTTTTGCAACCAACGCCGAAAACGCCGATAGATTGGCTGGTCTGGTCTGTGGATGACGAGCCCGGCTTTACTAGATATTCCAAGTCGTTTCTTCCAACCCCGCCAGCATTGTCGGAGATGGAAATAGTTTGTTGATCGTGATCGGCATCAACGTCAATTTCAACTGGCGAAATTTTCGACCCACGACTCCAGACATCAAGTGCATTATCTACGAGCTCACAAATGCCGGCGTTTAACGAATAGTCTGCGATTATTGAGCGATAGATTTCTTTTGTTGGGGTCGCATCAAGCTCGATATGTGATGGCATATATTTGAAATTATAGGCAACATTTATTGGAGCGTTGAGGTGGGCTTATCTTTCCAACCTTTGGCTTCCTGCTCAGGTTTGATCACATTTCCAGAAATATTTACCCCAGTTCCCATTTGGATTAATACATATCGTAGGCATATGACGTATATAGGCAAGCGAGTTCTTGAAAAGAACATTCGGTCAGGTGGGGGGTATGGGGATGAAGGAAGTGCTGACTTGTTGAAGCGTTGGTCGTGGAGAGTTCGGTTGGTTACGTATACATAGACGTTGAAGCGGCGTGAACGCCGCGCTCCGATAAAGGGATGGTCGGAATGAGGTCGGAATGAATCGGAATCTATTCGGAATGACGGGAACGTTCATGCCGCCTACAGTGGCGACATGAAGAATGAAGAAGCTCGAATGAATCCTCCTTCGCCAAGGCTACGGAGGACAGGGAATGAAGAAGCCAACAAGGCTTGGGCGTCTTTACGGGTGATTGCGGCGGAGGGGCGGGCGGCGGAACGAGTGGCCGGGGATGTGCTCTCGACCGTGGCGGCGAAATGGGTGACGCCGAAGTATTTGCTGTCGTTGCGCGAGGAGTTGACGGGGCTGCCGGATGGGCCGGATCGGTTCAAGCTGTTGCGGCAGGCGGCGGGGGATGTGGTGGGGTTTCAACGCGGGGATTTTTTGGCGGGGTCGCTGGCGTTGGAGGCGCGGCGGTTGAAGTTTGATGAGAAGAAGCACAAGGATCGTGTCGAGGGACGAGTGACAAGTGACGAGGGGAAGAAGCGGAGGGATTTGAATGAGCCGATGACGGAGGAGGAACTGAAGGCGTGTGTGGACAAGGTGGATGAGATTATGGGGCTCAAATAACGAAGGAAGAATTAAGAATGAAGAGTGAAGAATTGGGGAAACATCCAACATTTAACGTCCAAGTGGCAAAAAGCTCCAAGCGTCCAACATCCAAGCAACCCCCTCATCCTAGCCTTCTCCCCCAAGGGGGCGAAGGGACCGTCGCGGGTTGTTCGTCTCTCAACTAGCAACTATTAACCATCAACTCAACATGGCAGCGATTTTACCGGCGGTGACTGTGGATTTGAAGCCGAAGAGGTTTAAGGATTATTTTTTGCCGTGGCAGGTGAAGTGGATCAAGGATGATTCGCGGTTGCGACTGGCGGAGAAGTCGGTGCGGGTGGGGTGGACGTATGCGGATGCGTTCAAGAACGTGCGGAAGCGGTTACAGATGAAAAATCGCGATTATCTGTTCGCGACGAAGGATCAGGCGAGCGCGGTGGAATATATGCGGACGTGCGGGCGGTTGGCTGATGTCTTTAATTTCACGCGGAGCATCCAGTCGCGCGGTGAACTGGTGCAGAAGGTGGCGGGCAAGGGGCCGGATGGGAAGGCGATCACGGTGGAGGTGCGTTTTTGTTATCTGAAATTTACGAACGGGTCGCGGATATTGGCGTTCAGTTCCAATCCGTTTGCGATGGCGGTGTATGGCGGGGATGTGGGGCTGGATGAGTACGCGAAGCATCCGCAGCAAGAATTGCTCTGGGAGACGGCGCAGGGGCGCATCCGGATGGGGTATGACTTGGGGATGTGGTCGGCGCATAACGGGACGGACACGTTGTTTTACCAGTTCGCGCAGGAGGCGCGGGCGGGCAAGGGCGGGTGGAGTTATTATCGGGTGACAATGCCGGATGCGGTGGAAGGCGGGCTGGTGGAGAAAATTAATCAATGGCGGAAAACCAAGTTTACGCGCGAGCAGTTTCTGGCGGATTGCAAAAATGATGCGCGATTGCCGGAGATCTATGAGCAGGTCTACTTGTGCAATCCTTCGGGGTCGACGAGTGCGATGGTATCGTGGGGCCAAATCGCGGCGTGTCAGCAGGAGTATGAGATCGAAAGAGTACACTTGGAAGCGGCGCAGGTGACGGAATTGTTCGGGAATTATGAGGCGGGGAGTTCGGAGGTGCGGCGGCGGAGGATCGAGCAATGGGTGAAGGCGACGTTCTCAAAATTGTTCGCGACAGTGGCGCAACATCGGCTGGGATTTGATGTGGCGGCGAGCGGTGAGGGTGATCTGGCGTGTATCTATATCGACCGGAAAGAGGCGCCGAAGCTGCGGTTGGTGGCGTTGTTCACGTGTCGGACGGAGGACTGGGATTTTATCAAATCGGTGTTATGGGAGTTTCATCGGGGTGTGACGGGGTTGCAATCGGCCGGGGATGAGACGGGGTTGGGCCGGCAGATCTGTTGGGAGACGGCGAAGGCGTTTCCGGGGATCTTTAAACCTTTCAATTTTGCGGGCGGGAAGCATGACCTGGGGTTTGGGTTGATGAACCAGTTGAGCGTGGCGGAGAAGGTTTTTCCGCGCAGTGAGCCCGACGTCGCCCAAGATTATTTTTCGCTGCGTAAAATCTTTTCGGGGAAGCGGTGGGTTTTTACGGAGGGGCGCAATCTGCTGAATGCGGCGAGTCACGGGGATATCGCGTGGGCGGGCGCCTTGGCGACGCATGCGGATGCGAGCGCGGTGGTGTGTCTGCCGCCGATGGTGTTTGAGAATACAAGGTGGAGCCGGGTGTTGGCGGTGAAGAGGAATCGGTGTGCGGAGTGACCACTCCTGCCGTGGGGGCACCTTTTATGAAAATTTTAAATTTCAACAGCTAAAAACGAAGGGTTTTGACGCGAATTACGCTAATTAGCGCGAATTTTTAACCACAGGTCGATGATCGACAGCAATGAACACATATAAACACAGATGGGGAAAAGAATGAAGGATGACGCGCGTCGGATTGATTCGAGCATTGGTTGCATGCCATACGCTGCGGCTGATCCCGCTCCGGGGGAATGGTTATCCGCCGAAATCCGTCGAAATCCGGCCATAGAAGTATAGGCGTACGGCCGTTATCGCGAAAACTACAAGGACTACCATGAATCTGAATATTAAAGGTAAAATCGGACGTTTGCCGCCCGCGTTGCGGGACGAAGTCAATGTGCGTTTGCAGAATGGTGAGACGGGACGGGCGTTGACGCAGTGGCTTAATGGATTGCCCGTAGTGCAGGCGTTGCTGGTGGCGGAGTTTGGGGGCAAGGCGGTGCGGGAACAAAATATTTCCGAGTGGCGGCGCGGGGGGCATCAGCATTGGCTGCGGGTGCAGGAGGCGTATGAGATGATGGAGCGGATGGGTGCTGGCGGACTGCCGCCGGAATCCGAGATGACGGGGGCGCTGGCGACGTGGGTGACGGCCAAGTATCTGGTGGCGGCGAAGTCGGCGGAGGGGATGGGAGAGGATAAACCGGCATCGTGGGAGCGGATGCGGGAGTTTTGCCGGGATGTGGTGGCGCTGCGGCGGGTGGATTTAAGGGCCAAGCGGCTGGCGCTGGAACAGACGCGGATGGAAGGTGGAGGGTGGATGATGGCAAATCAGGAATGCGGAGGCGTTTCTGAGGGGGGAGCATTTAACGCTCAACATTCAACGCCCAACGTCGAAGCAACAAAGAAAGCTCCAATCGTCCAACATCCAAGCTCCAGAGAAATTCCAAGTTCCAATATCCAAATGCTTTGAAACATGAACATCTTAGAGACAAACACGCCTCAAGGTGACTGCGGCGGTCCGTGCCGGACGGGCCATCATCTCGCATCCACCTTCGCCACGGCCACGGTGAGACGGGGCGCGACCGACTCCACGTCTAAGGGGCTCTCACACCGGCTGTTGCTGCGTAAGGCAATGGAGCGAACCAAACCCCCAAACCAGATCCACGGCGTGGATGCCCATGACGGGGCGGTCTTTGAACAGTTCGCCAAGGATGCCGAGGGCGAGGCGGTCGTTCGGATCGTTGAAGGTGGGGACGATGACGCCGGCGTTGCAGATGTAAAAGTTCGCGTAGCTGGCGGGGAGGCGGACGCCGTCAAAATGGAGCGGCGAGGGCATGGGGAGTTCGATGACTTCCGGTTTGCTGCCGTCTTCGAGGCGCAGGTCTTTGATGCGGTCCCAGTTTTTTTCCAGCGGACGATGATTGATGTCTTTGCCGTTGCGTTCGCGGACGAGAACGAGGGTCTTGCGGTTCACAAAGCGGCAGATGTCGTCGATGTGGCCGTGGGTGTCATCGCCGACGGGGCCTTCGCGGAGCCAGAAGATGTTGGTGACGCCGAGGGAATCTTTGAGCGCGCCTTCGATCTGTTTTTTGCCGAGGCCGGGATTGCGGACCTGGACTTTGGGGTCGAGGTAGCATTGCTCGGTGGAGATGAGCGTGCCGCGACCGTTCAATTCCATACCGCCGCCTTCGATGACGAAGGGCTTGCCGTTGCATTCCGCATGGAACAATTTTTTACCGAGGAGCTTGGCGGCTGTCTGGGGGACGGTGGTGTCCTTCTGCCAGTTATCATATTTGTCCCACCCGTTGAAATGGAAATGGACGATGGCGGTCTCGTCTTTCTTCTTCACGAATATGGGGCCGGTATCGCGCGTCCAGCCACGATTGGTGGGGTGGGTGACGAAGCGGATCTTGCGCAGATCCACGCCGACGTGTTTGAACACGCGCCGGGCATGGGCCTCGTCCTGCTTATGCCGGATGATGAGGTTGATCTTTTCACCGGCGGAAATCTTGCGGGCCATCTCGCCGTAGACCCAGGGGATGACCTCAAATTTTCCCGGCCAGTCGGCGGCATTGTGCGGCCAGCCGAGCCAGGTGGCGGCATGCGGTTCCCACTCGGCGGGCATGGTATAGCCAAGGGCGGCGGGCGTGGGCGCAGAAATTTTTTCGGTTGGCATAAAAATGACGGGCGCAGGATAAACTTTTTTTTAAAAATGCTGAATCAAATTTCGTTAGGAAAAATTAATTTGAGAAAATAAAACCGGGCTTATTGCCCGGTTGTGCCTAAAAAACATGCAAAAAACCAAAAATAGTTGTGGCGTTAATTTCTAATTGGACGATAGTAACTATAGAAACCAAAAAGTTCATCAAGACTTGGTCGTCATGAAAACGAACTTCATTCAGCGAGGATTTGGTACTGGGATTGGCAAGGCGGTACTTTTTACCGTTGGGAGTTTTCTTATTTCCAATTTTTCCCTGTTCGCGGCGGATGTCCCGGAGAAGTCTTCCGTGGAGCCGGTCGTGATCATGTTATCGCCGGGCGTGACCGGCGAAGATATCCAGAGCGCGCTGAACTCCCTGCCGGATGCCGGTGGCGAGGTGGTTTTGCCCGCCGGAACCTTTTCAATCCGCCAGCCCATTGTTTTGCACCGCGATTTTCAGACCTTGCGCGGTGCCGGCACGAGCACCGTCCTACGGCTGGCGGATGACGCTAACTGCCCGGTCGTGATCATGGGCGAGCCGGTGAACCATCCCAAACAGACCGTGCGCGAGCTATGTGTGCGCGATCTCTCTATCGATGGCAACCGCACCCAACAGCACCGTGAAGTATGGCGGCAAATGGGTGAAGGTTCACAAATCCGGAATAACGGCATCACTGTCCAAGGGGTGGCAGATTCGCTGGTCCGTAATGTGGTCACCACTGAATGCCGTTCCGGTGGCCTGGTCACCACGCGGGATGTCCGGCACCTGACGGTGCGCGGGCTGGAATCTTTTGCCAATGAATTTGACGGCCTGGCCTGTTATGAGACTGAAAATTGTGTGTTTGCTGATTTGAATCTCCACGATAATCCGGGCGCGGGCATCTCCCTTGATCTCGCCTTCAACCACAATGTCGTCAGCAATGCCATGTTGAATTCGAATGATCTGGGCGTTTTTATGCGTTCGAGCCGGGATAACCAGTTCTTAAACGTCTCCATCGAGAACAGCCATCATAATGGCGTGTTCATGGCCCATGCCGTGGTGGAAACCGATCATGGCCTGCAACCGGCGCCGCAGACGGAATGCACCTATAACGCTTTTACGAATCTCAGCGCTGTAAATTGTGGCGGCGCAGCTTTTCGGGTGAATGACACCACTTGCACCAACAACGTCCTGATCCACTCCAATTTCGACGGCAATCGCACCGGGGTTTCCGAGGTGCAGGCGGATTTGGTGATGATGCGGTGATGGTGGCCGGCTCCGTAATTTCCCCCCTGCTTGTTCCGTAATTATTCAATTTGAGATTGGATTTCCGCACCGCTCGCGTATCGTTTGGGGAATATTTATGGCCAAGAAAAAGCAGACCCCGAAACTCACCGGCGGACCCGTTTCCCGTTTCATCCAGCACCATTATCGCCACTTCAACGCTGCGTCGCTCGTCGATGCCGCGAAGGGCTACGTCGCCCACCTCGACAAGGGCGGCAAAATGATGATCACGCTCGGTGGCGCGATGAGCACCGCGGAACTCGGCCTCTCACTCGCCGAGATGATCCGTCAGGACAAGGTGCAGCTCATCACCTGCACCGGGGCCAACTTGGAAGAAGATGTCTTCAATCTCGTCGCGCATGATTACTACGAGCGCGTGCCGGGCTACCGCTCCCTGACCGCCGAGGATGAGCAAGCCTTGCTGGAACGTCACATGAACCGTGTGACAGACACCTGCATCCCCGAAGGCGAAGCCATGCGCCGCATGGAAAAGGCCATGCTTGAAGTTTGGACGGATGCTGACAAGAAGGGCGAACGTTATTTCCCGCACGAATTTTTCTACAAGGTGCTCTTGAGCGGCAAATACAAAAAATATTACCAGATCGACCCCAAGGATTCCTGGATGCTCGCGGCTGCCGAGAAAAACCTGCCCATCGTGGTGCCCGGCTGGGAAGATGCCACGCTCGGCAACATGTACGCGGCTGCGGTCATCCGCGGCGACGTGAAGAATGTCCACACCGTCCGCACCGGCATTGAATACATGACGTGGCTCGCGGAGTTTTATACCAAAACGGCGACCAAGAAGAGCACCATCGGCATGTTCCAGATCGGCGGCGGCATCTCGGGCGATTTTCCGATCTGCGTCGTCCCGATGCTGCATCAGGATCTGCTGCGCACCAGCGTGCCGCTCTGGGGTTATTTCTGCCAGATCAGCGATTCGACCACGAGCTACGGCAGCTATTCCGGCGCGGTGCCAAACGAAAAAATCACGTGGGGCAAACTGGGCGTGAAGACGCCGAAGTTCATCATCGAATCCGACGCGACGATCGTGGCGCCGCTGATTTTCGCCCACATCCTCGGCTGGTAACCGTCTATGAAGCCGAACGACTTTTCCGACGCGCGCGTGCTCGTCACCGGTGGCGCCGGCTTCATCGGCAGCGGCCTCGTCTGGGGTTTGAACCGGCGCGGGTGCGACAACATCGTTGTCAGCGACATCCTGGGCACGAACGAAAAGTGGCGCAATCTCACCCCGTTGCGTTTCGCGGATTACGTCGAGGCGGCCGACCTGCTGCCGCGCTTGCAAAGCGGCGCCTTGGGAAAGTTTGACCTGGTGCTGCACATGGGCGCGTGTTCGGCCACGACGGAAAAGGACGCGACGTATCTTGCTAAAAACAACTACGAGTTCACCAAGGATCTCGCGCATTGGTCATTGGAGAACAAGGTGCGGTTCGTCTACGCCTCCTCCGCCGCGACGTATGGCGATGGCGCGGAGGGCATGGAAGACAACGAGACCAAGCTCGATACGCTTCGTCCGTTGAACATGTACGGTTATTCCAAGCACCTGTTCGACCTGCACGCGAAGCGCGCGGGTGTGCTGAACAAGATCGTGGGCCTAAAGTTTTTCAACGTCTACGGCCCAAATGAGGATCACAAGGGCGACATGCGTTCGCTCGTCCATAAAAGTTTTGCGCAAGTACAAGAGAAGGCGGTCATCCAGCTCTTTAAGAGCTATCGGCCGGATTACAAACATGGCGAACAGAAGCGCGACTTTTTGTATGTGAAGGATTGTGTGGCCATGACGCTGCACTTGGCGGCGACTTCAAAGGCGAACGGGCTGTTCAACATCGGTTCGGGCCAGGCGCGGACGTGGGTGGACCTGTCCAATGCGGTGTTCACGGCGTTGAAAAAGAAGCCGGTCATCAAGTTCATCGAGATGCCGGTAGCCATCAAGGACAAGTATCAGTATTTCACGCAGGCCAACTTGCTGCGGTTGCGCGGCACGGGCTACGCCGCGCCGGTCACGTCGCTGGAAAACGCGGTGTATGACTACGTGCGGAAGTATCTGCTGGTGGACAAGCGGCTGGATCCGGGCGTGGAGTGAGGCGGCGGGGATGAATGGATACTTGGATGTGTGGGGGAGGGGAACTGGTCCCGCAATTGCGGGAGAAAGTCGCCAGAACCGGCAGGTTAGAAAACCTGCCCTACCTGGGTGGCGGTCTTTGTATTCTGGCGTGGTGGCGAAATTTGGAAACCTCTCGATTTTATAGCAAATGTGCGGGTTTTGGCTTTGGTTGGTTTTTTGGCACACCAATTATCGCTAATAATTACAAGGGAATTTTGATTTTCTCGGGATTTTTTTGGTCGGACCCCCATCCCACTCGGAAAAAATGAAAATAAATGGCATAAATCTGCCAGTTACATTCCCCACACGAATTCAGATTTTGGGGACCTAT
>DASZCA010000070.1:0-15542 GCA_035943555.1 Verrucomicrobiia bacterium | reverse complement strand
GAAGATTGTCATCACCTACGCGGGCGGCATCCGCTCGCTCACCATCGCCAACCAATAAACACCTGGCGGTGTGGCCACCACGGCCGCACCGCCAATTCACCCCAATAAAAAATTGACCATGAAAATATTTAACACCATTCGGAAAGCGGTGCGCCGGGCAATTCTCCCGGTCGCGCTCGTCGTGGGCGCAGGCTCCGCCTGCGCGCAAACCTCCATTCCGTTGAAGATCTATCCGTTGACCAATTCGCTTGCCGGCACCAACCAGATCGCCATGACCAACGGGGCCACAAAGATCGCACCGGGTGCGCAATACACAGTGACCAGCCAGCCGTTCCAGATCTGGCGCGGTCGCGGCTTCTCGTTCAACTGGGCGCTCTATGGCACGAATGCCACCGTGCCCAGCAAACAGGCCACCCTCACCGCCGGCATCCGCCAGGGGAATATCCACGCCATCCCCGGCACCAGCACGCTGGTGACGAACTGGACCACGACCAACATCACCGCTCAGGCTGTGGTGACCGACACCAACGAGCAGTTCTTTTCCGTGAACGTCCCGGCATCGACGGCGGATAACGTATCGCTCGGGCAGCTCCTCACCCTGTCGAACAGTGACACCACGAACAGCCTCTGGTTTGACCCGACCAATTCCTATATCGGCGTTTATCCCTGATCAACTGCGGTGCGTGCGGACGCCTGCACGCACCGCCTCTCAACCCTCAACTAAAAACCATCAACTGCCTTGAGCAACTGGATCCCCATCACGAAGTCCAATCTGTACGACGGCAAAATCGCCGCGCTGATTGACGCGTGCGATACGGCCGCGCTGGCGGCCGGCCAAGCAAACCGGTCAACCGGTTTGATCCAGGGCGTCGTGAATGATATTCGCGGCAAGATCGCCAGTTGCCAGCGCAATCGCCTAGATGTGAATGTCGCCGCCATTCCTTCGCGGCTGAAAGATTTGGCCACGCGCCGGATCATCTGGGCGTTGAAATCCGCGGTGGAGATCGATCCCACCGAGGCCGAGAAGATCGACTACGCGAACGACACGCGTGACCTGAACCGGATCGCCAGTTGCGATGACGTGATTGAGCAGCCGGATAACCCGTTGAATTCTTCCACCGAAATGCAGGTCAGCTCCGGCGTCACTTACAAAGCCGGCAGGCGCAAAGCCTCCAGTAAAAAAATGGACGGGCTGATATGATCGTCAAAACTCCATCCAATTTCTCTGAAGCGATTGCCGCGCTGCAAAAGGCCGGCAAAGTGCCGGCTGATATTTCCCCGGAGCTGATGAAGGAGGTGCAGGCCGAACTGCGCAGCCAGTCGGAAGATACAGGCAAGAAACTGATGGATGATATTTTCGGGATCTACCGGAAGCATCTGAGCGCCGACCATCACGGAGTTAAAAAATTGTCAGTACCCGACCTGATGAAGGAAATGAAAGGCCGGGCGAAAAAATCTGTCACGCTCGCGAAGCATGACCAGGCGCGTGCCCAAATCGGCAAGATCTATCTCCGCGCATTGAACCGGGTGTTGGCGCATGTCAAAAAAGAATCCCTGGCCAATCTATCCGGCAAAGGCGCTCCGTCGTTTGCGAACGCCACCGCGCCGGCCGCCGCTGATTTTCCGTTCGACCTCTCCAATTTTTCCAAGATGTTTTTCGCGCAAATGCGCGAGGCCGGCGAAGAGGCGCTGGAACAGAGCGGGAAGGTCCGGGCCGCCGAACTGGGGCTGGATGAAGATCAATTCGTCACCTCGCATGGCATCGCCAAAAAGTTTTTGATCGAGCGGGCGAACAAGCTGAAGGACGTTCCCCAGGAGATTTACGATACGCTGAAGCAATCTCTCGAGGCCGGCAGCAAGGCCGGAGAAACGGAACTGCAACTCTCCGCCCGCGTAGCGAATGTCCTGGGTGACATCGATGATGGCCGGGCGCAGACCATCGCCCGCACCGAAACGGCGAGTGCTTACGGCACGGCCAGCCAGGACGCGATCAAGCAAGCCGGCTTCACCCACAAAAGCTGGCTGACGGCCCATGATGGCAAGGTCCGTAGCTCGCACGAGGAATGTGAAGATCAGGGCGCGATCCCGAACGACCACGCCTTCAGCAACGGCCTGATGTTTCCCGGCGATCCGGAAGGCGAGGCCGAGGAAGTGATCAACTGCCGTTGCGTGTTGCAGGCGGAAGAAGGTCCGGAAGATGAGGAGGATGAAGCATGAGCGACGCCATCCGCATCGAGATCGAGATCCCGGAGGATACGCGCCGGGCGATCGCCGCGTGCAAAAATAAACGCGGCCTGGCCCGGGCGCTGGCCCGCACCATGGACCGCCAGAACGAACTGACGGTGCGCGGCATCCGCGCCAAGCTCACCGGTCCGGTGCTCAAGGTCCAGACCGGCACACTGCGCCGCTCCATCGGCCGCACGAATGCCCTGGTGCTGGATGATCGCGTGGAATCCACGGTCGGCAGCGGTCCTGCCTTTGGCGCATCGAGCGTGGCCTACGCCGCCTTTTGGGAGTTCGGGTATCACGGCACCGAAACCATCGGCGCACACGTCCGCCGGCTGCGCAACGGCGGCACCGCCAACGTCAAGGAACATGCGCGCAAAGTGAATCAGGACGCCCGTTCCTTCATCGGCAGTACCATCGCCGATCGCGAACCGGAATATGGCACCGCGCTGATGGGTGTCACCTCGAAATTCTTTGGAGGTGCCGCATGAGTCTCGATCTTGGAGCGTTGGAAAATTTCGAGCAGTTCGTGGCGGATCAGATCAGCGCCGTGATCAGCGGTCCGGGAATTCTCATCTTGGTCGATCCGCAAAAGAACATCGTCGCGGAGATCAATTTGAAGATCGGCAAAATTGCTACCGTCATCGTCCCTTATGTTGGGGAAGCGACCGATGATGATAGCGGGGTGGAAGGCACCCTGTTTGAGGATGTCCCCTTCAGTGTTTCCATTTTCCAAAACCCGCTGCTCGTCTCCAGCGGGCCGAGCGCCCGCAACCATGCTGAAAAAATTGCAGCCTTGATCAAGGGCAACTCGGGTTGGCCGCGCAATGTCCGGCTCGGCAAACCGGCGATCCAACATATCTACGATGAAAAAAATAACGTGTACCAGGTGAACGGCATCACGACCATCGATGGCAGCATCCTGCCGAAACTGCCCGCCATCACCGGCGCAGTCGCCGGGGGCAATGTCACACTGGCCAATGCTCAGCCTGGCGCGGCGATCTTTTACCGGACGGACGGTAATTTTCCGACCACCACTGACACGTTGTACAGCGCACCGTTTGCCAGCGTCGGCCAGAACATCGCTGCTCGCGCCTGGTTGCCGGGATTCCTGGCATCTGACCCATTTCAACTCGCAACCTAAAAACAAAATATGATCAATTCATCCAACATCAAAATCGGACCGGGCTACAAAACGTGGAGCGGCGGCACATTCCGTTTTAATGACGGCGGCATCCGCACCAAATTCGTCGTGGGCAGCCGCGAAGTCTCGGCCGAGGAGTTTGGCCGCTTTGATACGGTGGACACGGACCGGCGCATCGTCACGACCGGAAAACTGTGGAGCGGTTATGAAAACCTATCGCTCGTTCTGCCCGGCGTGGCCTTCAATCCTGTGATAGGTGGCCAGCTTTATGGCATCGCGAATCTGGCCGGCGTGATCAACGGCCAGGACGGCAGCCGGCTGACCACCATGAATGAACAGATCACCAAGCTCGCCAACATGGAACTGGCCGTGGAAAAGGATCTGTGGAGTGCAGATATCGAATTCACCTCGCTCCTGAAGGCCGGCATGACGCCGGATCAAGCGGGCGCATACTACACCTACACGACCGGCAATGCGTACAACGCGCCGGTGTTTAACAAATCCAATTTCCGCGCCCCGATCTTGAACGCCGGTTGGAACGGCACGCTGTCAAACAACGGAACCTCATTCGGTGCCTTCGTGTTCCGCAAAGGGTTGCAGCTCGAATGGAAATGGGATCTGGATTGGGAGCCGTGCTATGTCGATGGCTACGGCACGCTCGATGCCATCATCAACGGATTTGAAGTCAGCGCCAAGGGCACGCCGATCGGCGTGCTGGAGGCCGACGCGGCCGCGAGCCTCATCCCGGCCCAGGCGCTCGGCACGTTGCGCTCGGGCAATGCCGGCGACCTCACGCTGACCTTCGGTTCCAATACCATCATCGGGAAACAAATGTACGTCGCGTCCAATGACGGTTTCGCCTGGGCACGCAAAACAAACCGTATCAGTGATCTCACCCTCCGTTCCACCGTTCCCTTCAGCGCCGGCGTTCCGATCGCCCGCGCTTCCGCCAATTAACCATCAACCCACCCATGAAAATACCTGTTATCAAAACCATCAAAAAAACATTCGCCGGCATCGCGATTGGCGCGGCCGCAATGCTCGGCTTCAGCGCGGCCGGGCAAACCCAGCAGTTCTCCCAACCGCTGGCGCTCACCGGCCCGGCGACCAGCGGTGTGCTGGCCACCACACCCTTCATGGTCCAGTTGCCGCCGATCAGCCTCACGATCCAGGCAACGAACGCAAACACGGTCGTCACCAACATTATCACGCAGATCATCGCCGTGACCAACTCGTACACATTCATCTACAACGCCGCGACGATGGGTACGAATTTCACGACGAATTTTAACAACGGCAACGGCTTCAGCTTTCCGGTTACCAACCGGACTTATGGTCTCGCCATCCCGCAAAGCGGCGGTTCCAACAATTGTCTGATCCAATAATCCAGCAATCCAAAAATCCAAAATAATTATGACCACCGCACAAAAAATTCTCGACGCCATTAAAACGATCGTCGGTATCCGCAACGATCTGCAATCCGCCATCGATGCCGGCGCTCACATCCTGCCCGCGACGGCCGCCGTCCCGGCCGCAGGCACAGTGCCGGCAGTTCCTGCTGCACCGGCACAGCCCACCGGTCACCTGATCAACGCGCAAGGCCAGGCACACAACTTGGCGGTCCAGTTAAAAAACCATCTCGCGGCGATCGCGGCCGGTGCCGAGTCGTTGGAGCAAGCGGCCGATCTCATCGCGAATGTGGATCTCAGCGCGGCCGCTCCGGAGGCCGCCAAAGAGCAAACCCTCGCCAGCGGTCAGGCCACGCTGGAAGGCGGCAAGCCGTTGCCGCCGCTCACTGAAGAAAATGCCGGCGAAGAGAAGACAGCGCCCGGCACGGACACCGCTGAAGAGAAGTAAACCGCGATGGACGTTACGGCCTACACTTATGGTACCGGAGCCAAGATCGAGCTCGGCGCAATCGCCGAGCAGATCTGGGTGAACGGCTTTAAGTATTCCCAGGATCGTGCCATCCAGCCCAGCAAGCCGATCAATGCCATCGCACCCAACCTTTATGACCGCCTCGGCCGCATGACGGATTTCTCCTTCGCGGCCGGGCGGTCATTCGGTGGATCGACGGCCGTTGCCGATGCCCTGGCATTCATGACCAGCCATGCGGACAAGGTGCCGGCGATCGCGGATATCCAATTCGTGACGCAAGGTGGCGAAGCCTGGTTGAACTACTGCGGAATAAAACGGATCGAGCTGGTTGATAAAAAAGGTGCACTCGTCGTGTTCGGCTATCCGATCATCGGCGGCACCTGGTCCACAAAACGTAACTTCTAAAAATCATGCCCGGAGCCATCATCGCCGACCGCCTGCGCCTGCTTCTGAATTCTCAAAAGTGGAACCGGCCGGGAGTAACGGACATCATCACGGCCGCCACGCCGGTCATCCCCAGCGGCTCGGATCTTCAGATCGAGCTGTTCATCACGGCGGATGGCACGGTGCCGTTTGATTTTACCAATGTCGCCAGCGTCACGGTTGCGCTCTGTCTCCGCGCTTCGCCGCTGAATAACAACATCGTATTTCAACAGGCCATTGCCGTAGCGGGCATCGCGACCGGCGCGACGCTCGCCGCCTTTCAAGGCGGCGCGGCGGCGGCGACCGGGCAACAGATCACACTCACGCTCCCCAATGCCGTCACGCAGCTCGGCCTTACGAGCAGCAATACGCAGTACACCCTCGTGGTCTACGCCACCTCGACCGACGCGACGGCGAAGCAACAGCCCTTGCTGGTCCAGGACATCACCTCGGCGGATGCCGGCCTGCCGGTCGGCAATCCCGCGTTGCCAGTCGGCTTCAAGCTCGGCAACAAGATGAGCTTCCTGTGTGCCGATGGTAAAACCCGCGATGTGACGCTGGCCTTGTTGAACAACGGCCGCTGGACCATCGATGTCAGCCAGGCCGGCTACAACGGTGCCGGGCAGGCTCTCTTTTCACTCTTCTGCTCGGACGGCAATTTCCGCGATCTCACGGTCCAACTGGTTCAGGGCGAATGGACCATCGATATCAATCAAAACGGTCACGCTTAAAAAATTATGAATTGCAAATTACGATTTACGAAATGGCTGCTGTTGCTGCTGTTGGGTTGCGCCATCTCCGCCTCGGCTGATGAGCTTTACTCGTTTGGATGCGACATCAATGGCGTTGCCCTTCCGGGCTTTTTTGTGGGCGGTACCAACATCGTTGGTGTGATCCCCGACACCGCGCTGTCAAACGACGTGGTCCGCCTCTCGCTGCTCAACACCACCAGCAACAACATTGTCACGAACTCTGCCGCGCAGTTCGCGGCGATGACCACCAACGTAAACAGCTTCAGCAATGGCTACGTCGCGTTTCAAGGATCGCTCGTCGGCATCACCGCACTGCCAAACGGCTCGGTCATGTTGGGAGGAACCAACAACATATCTTCCGGCACTCCGACCGGTTCCGCCTGGATCGGTGGTATCTCCAATCGGATCGACGGTGGTTTTCAATCTGGAATTTTGGGCGGGCAGTTCAACTGGCTTGACCAGGGCAACAACGCAAGCTGGATCGTGGGCGGTTTTGGGAATCACGTCTACGGTGCCGGCAACGTCGTGCTGGGCGGCCAAAACAACCGGATCGGGATCAACAGCGGTCCGCAAAACGATTCTTTCAACACGATCTTCGGAGGTACCAATAACCAGGCGGGCGGTCATTACTCCGTCATGGGCGGCAACAGCGCCTATACCGTTTACGATTATGATTTCATCTGGGCGGACAACCAGGGTGGGACTAACTTCCAAGGCACCGCTAACAACCAGGTATTGTTTCGCGCCTCGGGCGGTTTTGGCATCGGCACCAACGCACCTGGCACCAACCAGCTTGCGGTCGCCGGCAACTCTGATTTTCAAAGCCTGAGCATTCAAGGCACGAATATCTTGGGGCAGTTCACTGCGCTGTCTCAAGCATTCCAATTCAACCTGACGAGCTGGAGCAATTCTTTCGCGATCTCCAATGGCAACACCTACGCCTACGCCAACGCCGCGAGCAACAGCTTGTCCGCTTCAAATGCCCTCACCCTGGCCTACGCGGTCAGCGCCAGCAACAATGTGCAAGCCTTCTGCACGGGCCTGAGCAATTACGTGCAGAGCGTCAGCAACCTCGTGAGCGGCCTGACTTCCAGCAAAGCGTTTTCCGCCGCATTGCCGGCCACTTATGGCAGCATCGGCATCGGCTTCAGCACGCCCCTGATGCCGGATGGAAATTTCAGCGTCGAACTTACGCCAGCCGATCAAAACACCGCATGGGCCATCACCCAAGGCGGCATGGTTGTTTCCGTCGGTTCCAAAAATAGCAGCGGCTACACCATCACGGCCGCCTATGCCACCAACGCCTTTGATCTCCATTTCGATTGCATCATCAAAGAAAACACCCAATGAAAAAGCTGCTTACCATTTTTATCCTGGCACCGTTGCTCTGCTCGGCCGATCCGGCGATCCTCTTTGATCCAACTACCGGTGCTTTGAAGACAGGAACCAATATTTTTCACGGCAATCTCAAGTTGCTCACGAATGAGTTGGCGCAGGCCGGGATCACGCCGGGTGGCGGATCATCCGGCGGTCCGGCGAGCGTGGCAACAAACGTCGTTGCCGGCATTGCCATCACGAATCCTGTCATTACGGGGGCGACGGTGGCAGGTACGTTCACGGGTCCATTGACCGGCAATGCAGCGACGGCGACGAGCGCCACGTTTGCCGGTACGGCGACGAATGTCCTGTCTGTGAACGGCGCGGCCGTGGCCGCCGCCGGTGCCATCACCAATGGTTCAGAAATTTTGCTTTATGCCGACAAGACAGCGTGGATTCCGGGCATCGGCTATACCAATTTTTCCGCCAGCACCACGGCGGGTTTGCAAGAACTGGTCAACATGTTCAATTATATAACCAACTCTTCGGAAGGCGGTTTGACGATAAAATTTGCTTCGCCGGCCGTATCAAACCGGGCGGCGGTCTACAGCCTTTCTACGGCGGTCATTTTCACAAATCACATGACTTTGACTGGCAATGGCGTATGGGCGACCAGACTGTTCTATACCGGTCCGGCCATCGGCAGCCCGACGAATCAAATTCCGCCGGCCCTGATTCTCGACCAACGTTCAATCCTCGCTCCATCGCAGGGCGGATTCAATGCGGCCGCCTGCATCGTGCTGAAAGGCATCAGCTTCATTTCTTCGGTCGATTGCAATGCGGCCCTGATAAAATTAAACGCAAATTGGTATCACATTTCCCAGTGCGAATTTGGGGGCACGAACCTGATCAACACGAACTACACCATCACCGCCCATTATCCCGGCGGAAATCTTTCCTCGTCACCCCGCGGTCTGATTGGCGCATACGTTTTTGCGCCCGGAAATAATTTCAGCAAGTTTGAGGACGATACTTTTGGGGACTTGGCCGATGGCATCGTGTGTCACATCTCGGACTGGGGTTCCATCTACAACTGCCAATTCGGTTCGGTGAGCATGATGAATCCCGGTCACACTTTCACGAACACTTGGTCGACAAACAGCATGATGCATATCGGGTCATGTATCCTGCTTGATCTCTGCGGCCAAGTTTGGGACATCGGCTATATCCACTCATTGGAATGCCGCGCCATGGTGGCGACACCACGCGGGCAAATTCAAGTAGGGGAATGCTACGATTTATATAGTGAGCAGGCGGACTATATCTTTCTCGGCAGTGAAATGCCTTTGATTTCCGGCACAATTGGTGGCGCACATATCGCCCTGATCAGTGATTTAAACACGTTCAATGAGCCTACAGGAACTGTAACTCAAAACGGCCCAAACAATGGCTACTTCGTCGGCATGGACGGTGATGACGATGATCAATATACCGTGAAAGACGGGAAAGAAACGCAACTCTCGTTGTCGGGCTGGTTTGGCCGCACGCAAGACCATGTTGGCGGTTTCGTGGGGCCGGTCTCTTGGACCTGGGATGGAATTGTTACGTTGAATGGCGGCGGTGTCACAAATCTCAACGCTTCCCGAATAACAAGTGGGACGCTACCGCTGTTAGCCCTCCCTGCCGTGGTATTGACCAACAATGAAGTTTCGCCGGTTACTCTGACGAATGCTTCCAATCAAATTTCCGGCAGCTTCACCGGCAACGGCGGCGGCCTGAGCAATGTGATCGCAGCTCCGACCTACCAACAACTCACGAACATATCATGGATGTTCAACACGAACCTCCTGACCAGTGTGACCGTCACCACCAATGCCGGCTCCCAGTCTACGCTGACCGGCCTGATCCTGTACCCCACAAACATCGTCGGCCGCTCGATGCAGGTCTATTTCCGTTTTGGCGGCGGGAGCTTCATCAGCAACACCAATTTATTTCGCATCAGCTATAGCGCACTTCCGCTCACACCTAACTGGGGCTGGGCAAACTACGGTCATGCCGGCAACAACAATGATGTGAATATCAACTTTTACCGCCAGCAACTCAACGATGCCACGCCCAGTCAGGTGGACTTTTTTGACGCGGCCTTTACCTATAACGCAAACACGGATTATTGGTTCACTTTTTGGTTTTAATGAAAGCCCTCGGCAACATCCTGTTCGGGATCATGCTCATGCTGCTCCTCTGGTCCATGGTTTGGATGCTTGCGCTCGCCGCCGATGGCCAGCCGCTGCCGCCGACCGCGCCGTTGCCCGTGGCCAAGGTGACCGTTCTGCATGCGTCTGCAATCAAGCCATCCGCGCAGCTCATGGCCAAGTCTTCGACGGTCGCCTTTGCACCGCCCGCCTGGCTCACGGTCACGTCCTGCGTCCCGGTGATGTTCATGGTGTCTTCAACCGTCACCGGCCCTTGGTACGGCCTTGGGAGCGCCACGAACCGGATCGCGATCTCCACCTCGCTGCAACAGGCTTTCATCCGCAGCCGGCTGGAGACATTTCCAACCGCCAATTTCCCGATCACGGCCTCGTGGCAGACGAATGCCCTGGCGGCGCGATACCGTCTCTACATCGGCTCGGCCAGCCGTGCCTATTCCCAGATCATCGAGGTGCCACCAACGAACTGCTGGACCACCAGCATCTGGCAATGTTGGGCGACCAATTATCTGGCCATGACCTGTTTTGATGCGAACGGCAACGAAAGCCAGTTGAGCAATGAGTTGCTCTATCAACCCGCCGTTGCATTGAAAATTTCCCGCTGAGCATATGGGTGACGAAAATAAAGATCTGACGTTCGCGATCAAGACGACCGCCGAGCTGGCCGGCGCACAGCAGACCGCGACCGCGCTGGAGATGCAGATCGGCAAAGCAAAGGCGCTGGGGAAGGATTATTCCGAACTTCAAACCCAGTTAAACAAGGTCAATTCCAGCCTGAAAGAGGTATCGCCCGAATTGACGAAATTGGGCGAGAAGGAAGAGGAGGCCAGCAAATCGGCCGAGTTTCTGCATCACAATCACCGCCAGCTTCACACGCTTTTGCGCATGATTCCCGGCGCGGCCGGCGAGGCCAGTGAATCCCTGTTGGCGATGTCGCATGGTCCGGTCGGTCCCGCCCTGGCTCTGGCAGGTGTTTTCCGGATGCTATTTGATGCGTTGGAGAAAATTGAGGCATCCCAACTTCCGGATCTCACAGCGGGTATCGACCAGGCCAATCAGACGGCAACGGCGTGGACCGGAATCGCCAAGGCAGTGGAATCTGTAAAGGAAGCGTTCAGTTCCTCCGAGGAAATTCACACGCGTGCGCTGGGTGTCATCAATGCCGAACTGAAAGCGCAGAAAGATTACATCCAAGCGGTCAAAGATCGTGCCTTGGCGGAACTCAATGTGCAACGCGCCGGCGGCATGGATCAGGGCGAGTATGACCGCAAAAAGGGCATCATCGAAAATGGCGCATCGGACGCCACCGTCCAGGCTGAGATTGATGCGCGGAATAAAAAATTGGCCGCGGACAAGGCCGAGGCCGATAAAGCCGCCGCTGAAGCGGCTGCTGCCGCCGATAAAGCCAAAAAAGCGAAAGGACCGGCAACCAAAGAGCAGGCCGAAGCCGAGGCCGCTGCCTATAAAACAGTCGAAGATGCCCAGCGGGAAAAACAGAAGGCGGCTGACGAACGCGTTCAACAGATCCAAGGATTACAGACCGATGCCGGCACCAAACAATCATGGGGTCAGCAATTATGGGTGGGCTTTCAGGGATTCGTGGAAATGTACCGCGCCTCGAAGTCTGAAAACTCCAAGTTCTCAGTGACTCAGGCGGGCCTCGATGCCAATGAGAAAACAGAAAAGGCGGCGGCTGAAGATGCCAAAGCCAAGGCGGATGCGGCCGCTGCCGAACAAAAACGGATCAAGGACGCAGCCGATGAGAAAGAGCGGTTGGAAAAGGAGGCGGCGGAAAAAGGCAAAAGGGCCGAAGAGCTAAAGCTTAAGATCGCACCTGAATTAGCTCCGGATGCCGCCAACACACCGGGGACGGTTGCTTATGAAAATGCGCAAGCGGCCGCCCGTCAACGCGACAAAGATAAAACGGGAAAGATCGATGCTGATGCTTCCGCCTTTGGTGCAGATCAAAAAAAAATAACGGAGGATTCAAAATGGTTGGATTCGCACGGTCCTACCCAGCAGAACATCGGAGAATATAAGGCTAAAATAAAAGAGATGAGTGACGCCCTGGCCGATGCCATGTCGATCGTCACCGAACTGGCTGCCTTGGGTGCGGATACCAAGAAGCTCGGCACCGCTTTGACCGCGCTCCAAAAAGACGCCGCCGAGACCCGCATAATCGCGGAACATGCCTTGGCCAATTCCAACCTGCTCTGATGCCCGCACAACCTTCCAATTCGTGGTCTGTTCAATTGCTCAACGCGG
Organism: Verrucomicrobiia bacterium; assembly: GCA_035943555.1. Lineage (GTDB taxonomy): Bacteria > Verrucomicrobiota > Verrucomicrobiia > Limisphaerales > UBA11358 > UBA11358. The sequence continues at coordinate 3,327 of DASZCA010000070.1, read as the reverse complement.
ATTATAGTTTGAGCGGTCAGCCGGTTACTTTGGCCACCCTGGGAATCGAGGATTTCGTCATCGAAGAGGAAAATCTCGCCGCTCATGTCGGCACCTTTACGGTGGGCGGCAAGGCGTTCGATGCCGCGTCACTCTGGCCCTATGGTCAAAACCTCGCCGTGTTACGGCCGGATGGCACCCGCGAATTCGTCGGCCGGGTCGAGCCATGGTCTCGCAGTGCAAGCAGCGATGCTCAGAACCATTCCGGCAGGGTGATGAACGGTTGGTGGTATCTGGAGCGCAAGATTTACGAACAGAGGTATTCAATCACGACCGGCAATTATCCGGTCGCCGGCAGTACCACACCTCAGACCTATACCGTGATCAGCACCCCGCGCGTCGTGCTGAATGTTCTGTTCAACGGCATCAATGGCACGGGTTTTTTTCAGGCATCGACCGGGCAACAAATCGCGGATGCGATCAATTGGGCCATCCTCCAGGGCGCTCCCATCGCCCTAGGTGTCACTGAGCCGGCTACAATGCCTTTCAGCGACATGCAAAAAGGGGTTCTCTGTGCGGACGTGATCAAATTGATGTTCCGTAAGGAACCGGATTTTGTAGTCGATTGGGATTACACCACGGTGCCGTTTCCCACGATCCATTTCCGCAAAGCGAGCTTGAAGCCGATCACGATTGATCTCACCAGCACTACGGTGCGCGAGGCGATCAGCATCAAAGAGCGGCCGGATTGGCAGCGCAGTTACGTCAAAATCAATTACGATCAGACCAACAGCACGCCCAACGGCCAGTTCATCGCCACCTATGCCGACTGGTATTCCGCCCTGGGGCAGGGCAATTCCGTCAGTGGCGCGCCCTCCGGAGCGGCGCTACCGGGCGACATTGAATCTAAATTTCGCGGCGTGGACCTGTTCTGCGATCTGAGCGGCGGATCTTCGACCGCCACGTCCCAGACGGCCAGCTTTGCGAGCAAGCAGTTTGATTTCACGTCGTTGCAAACGTGGCAATATTGGAAACCTTCCTTGCAGGCTGGCACTGTCTCAACTGCATCCATCCTGCTCGCTGGCTTCGGCGCTGATGCTTCTCGTCCGGCACCCGTGATCGTTCCAATCGACGAATTGGACGCGGCCGGCAATGCGTTGCCTTACGATCCTACCTGCGTCTATGAAGTGGTCGACGGGCAGTGGGCGGATTGGATTCCGAAAGTGAACAGTCAGCGTCTGCGCGCCACGGCCTGGGCGAAGATCACGAACAAAAATGGCGATGTGCGGTATGAACACCTCACGAAGGAACTGACGGCCGTCAATCTCAACACGAACAGCATTTCCCAAACGTTTACGGCTGGAGCAACCAATATAAAGCAGTATGCCGAGCCAGTTCCGGTTGGCCTGGCGCAGTCGATGTGGAAGAGCTGGCAGAATCTTGCCATTGAAGGCAGCTTCACTGACGTGGAGGCCGTCGCCGGCGCGACTCAAAACATCACGCTGTCGAACTCGCTGAATTTCAAGACGGCCAATCCCGGTGTCAATGGCCAGCCCGATTGGCGCAATGTGCAGGCGCGTGTACAAAGTCGGCGTCGCAGCATCAAGAACGGGACGACGCGCATTCAATTTGGTGCACCCCTCAAGATCACCGGACATGAATTGATTGATGCGGTGCGGGCCACGCGTTATCGCGTCACGACCATTGATCTGACCGTTTTGTTCGGCGGCCAGGTTGGGAGCGGTACCAGCAACGTTAGGCAAGGTCGTAAAACCCACGCCCACCACACCCAGCACGGTGGCACGCACAGCGAAGTAGGCGTGATCAGCGGGGCGGTTAATCCGGTGCCCGGCACCGATCCCATCATCAAGCATGATGGGACGACCGGCATCAGCTCCTGGGAGCCGGCCGCGAATGGCGCACCGACCATCATCCTCGATCCTTCGCGAGCCAAAGGCAGCGATGGTAAATGGCACACGCTGATCGTTCAGGAACAAAAGGTGTGCGTGAAAATTAACGGCGTTTTAAAACAACGCACCTTGCTCGCGCTGACTTCTGAATTCTACCAGGCACAGGATGACCCGGCATGAGCGCGATCCTCTTTGGCGTTTGCGGCTGCTGCACCGGCCTCGTCTCTGAGGTTCAATGGGCCTATGCTTACGCGCCGTTTGGAATTGGTTGGGTAGATGTCCATACGTCAACTGGGCAGTTCATGGCTTCAGGGAAAATACCGGATGTGGTCTATTTAAAGCTCCACACGGATTATCTCGATGGCGATACCGGTAAAATATTGGCCTCGGGCGATGTCACATATAATATCAATGGCGAATTTTTCGTCACCGGCGCAACGGGTTGGCCACCTGATTTTTTTGGCAGCCGCAAGTCGGTCAGCGCCGTATCTCAGCCCTACACGAAGGCTGACTGCATCAATTACGCTCTGTCACTGTTGGACCTGATAGCGTTGCTCAGTCCTGGCACGATTTATGAGGTCACACCCTATGCGCCATTTGTGTTTCCCCAGCCCCCAACAGTGCCGACTCATTTTTGCTACCCTAGTGAGGCAGCAATGTTTCGCGGCGAACAATGCACCAACATGCTTATCGTTGGCCCTGCACAGGCGAACAACTCTGCCGTTGGCATTCTCTTTGGACGCGATGGATCACTCTCCAATTACCCTGGCGACTTCACTGGCAACCCCAGCGCGATCAATGGTGGCATGCCATTCGGTTCAAGTGGGGGAAACGCTGTGCTGGATGGCCGTTTTTGGGTTAAAAAAATGGCTTATCGCAGCCCAACGGGCTGGACGCGTGAAACTATTCACCACAGCCAATATCAGGGCAGCATTGAGGGTGGTTTTGATCCTGGCATCCAACAGGCGGTCAACCTGCTGCCTGGCGAGCACATCTTCCTGCCGTCTGACGCTCCCCAGCCCGGTTGGGTGACCTATGACACCGGAGCCGCCCCTCAGTTGCCATCCCCTTAACGGGTCGTTAATGCCCAGTCAAAAAAAGCGCCGTTTTTACCAATTCTTCTCAAACCATTTCGACCACTTCTGGAACCGGCCGCGTTTTTACAATAGGCATGGTGGGTTTATGATTTTCTCGGGTTTTTTTTGGCCGGACCCCCTTCCCACTCCGGTTTTTTGAAAATAAATGGCATAAATCTGCCAGTTACATTCCCCACACGAATTCAGATTTTGGGGACCTGTGATTTAATCGGGGGTATGGAACATGAAAATGACGAAGTACTGGCGTACGGCCACCGAATGACGAATGGACGGGTATATGCGGCTTGGTGGCATGGTGGCGGCGGTTGCAGGCCACGCGCTGCGGCTGGTCCCTTCTCCCG
>DASZCA010000069.1:0-3188 GCA_035943555.1 Verrucomicrobiia bacterium | reverse complement strand
GATAAGCCGTTCCACTGTCCTGCCAGATGAATTCTCGGTTGAACTTCTCCTTGCCATCAACGCGGAAGATGAGTTGGCACTTATTATAATCTGGCTGATCATCGACATTCCGTTCGCTGATGGATAAATCTAATTTCAAATGATATTGCCCGGCGTGCGGCAAATTAAAAATATTGGTGGCAAATTCTGTCGAATAATAAGACAGCTGCAACGGCCCGGAACCTCCGGCGCTGTTATCCGCTCCGGCACGAAATTCCCGTCCTGAAATCACCTGTTCGGGAACGACGGTGCTGATGACAGGAACGGACAGGTCGACAATTTTTTCCGCCGCGACCAAGTATTTTTCCAGAAGCATTGGCGAAATGGTCAAAACATCGCCAATATTGTCGAAGCCATAACCCGTATCGTCCGGCGGAAATTCAACGCTCACATCGAAATTCGCACCGAGAAGATCGCGGATAGTATTTTGATATTCTATGCGGTTGAGCCGGCGCAGCGTGGCGCGGCCGGGATCAGGATTCACCGGATTGACTTCAAAGACTGAATTCTTGATCCAATTCTCAACCAGCTCCTTTTGTTCTTTTGATGGTTGGGATTTTCTTTTGGCTGGTGGCATCAGACCGGCACGGAGATTTTTTAGAACATGCCACCAAATGTCACGACCCTCGGTAAAATTCGTTGTTGAATTAAAGGTGTCCAACGCCACACCGCCGCGATTCTCGCCGTTCCCATGACAATCGTAACAATATTCCTCAAGAATCGGACGCACCTCCTGGTTAAACTCCGTCGCTGACAATACTTCTCCAGCAAAAACCTGCCAGTTGGTCAATATACTGACGAACAGCAACATTGAAGCGAATGGCCTAAAGTTCATCTCCCAGTTTCCATTAGGCATTTCTCGTTCAGATTATAATAATCATTTAAACATGGGATCTTCATAAGATCGTCCAAGGCGGCTCAAAGCAGGCTCCGGTTATTGACTCATCATTTACCACTAAAACCGAAATCGGCAGCCATCAGGTTATAAATAAAGCACGCCTGATTTTTCAAAAGACGTTTAGAGATTGATTGAAGCGTAAGCAAATGGGAAGAATCAAGCGATAGGCAACATGGCCTATTGGGTTTTAGAGATAATGTGCAGCCTGCGCATTAGAAACTGAAACATTCCCAAATTAATTCACCAACAATAATAGTCACGTTCATTTTTCCCGGTTCGCCGGATGAGCCTTCAGATTGGCAATTACCTGCTTTAATTTTTCTTGTCCAGTGGCATTTTGAGGCAACACGCCGAATTGAAACGCGGCAAACAGATTATCCCAAATGGCGTTCAACTCACCTTGCATGTTGCCGGTGTCGGCTGTGATGGCGACGACAACATCCTGGTCGGGCATCACGACGCAGAATTGACCTCCTGCACCATCACCGCGAAAAGCATCATGGGTGCAGCGCCAGAATTGAAAGCCATAGCCTTGCCGCCAGTCTATGCCGATATTCGCGTGGGATTCCTGATCATTTGGCACCTGCTTTCGAGTTGCTTGGGCGATCCATTTTTCTGGAATCAGTTGTTTGCCATTCCAATTGCCCTTTTGTAAATATAGCTGGCCAAATTTCGCGATATCCTCCGTGCACAGATATAAGCCATGACCGCCGATTGAATTGCCTTCAGAACTCATTTTCCAGTCGGGATTTTCAATGCCCAGCGGCTCAAATAATCGCGGCTTCAGATATTCCAGTGTCGTCTGACCGGTCACCTTAGTGATCAGGGCTGAAAGGGTATAGGTTCCCATTGTATTATATTGGAAATGCGTGCCGGGCTTATACACAAATGGGTGGGCCAAAAATTGGCTCACCGAAGGGTTGCCGTTGATTTCTTTTGGCTCTGTATCATGGCCGCCGGTCATGGTGAGCAGATCGCGCACGGTCATGGCCTTGAGATTGTCCGAAGGATGGAGCGGCGCGTCATTTGGGAAAAATTTCAAAACATTATCATCTAGGTTTAATTTGCCGTCCGCCACCGCGAGCCCAATTGCCGTTGAGGTAAAACTTTTGGTGAGAGAATTCAGAATGTGCGGCTTATCGGCCGCCTCGGGTTTCCACCACGCCTCGGCGATCACTTGGCCATGCCTCACAATCATGAAGCTGTGAAGGGTGCTGATCTTGTCAGCTGCTTCTACAAAATTGAGAACAGCTTCGGAGGAAATACCCTGAGCTTCGGGTGTGCTTCGTGGCAGCGGCATGTTAGAGGCATGGGTGTTATGAACAGCGGTAAGAACATTGGCGAAAATAAATGCTGAAAGGAGGGCACGAATGGTCATGCCTCATGCTGTCCGTAAGTGATAACTTTGTCAACGGCTGGCAGGCTCACATTCTCATACCAAGCCGGTCCAGCTTCGCCATAGCGAGTGTCTGAAAGTTGAATTGCCTAGGTCTTTTGTAAAGTTAAAAACCGGATTGCAGGACAGTGAATAAGCGGCGGGGTCGCATTTACTTTTTCCAATTAATTACCGGCCGTTAAACCGTGAATTCACATCACTTTGGCTCAAAATGCAATCAGAATTTTTATTAACTTCGCACTAGCGTGTTCCGGTGCCTGGGTGAATGCTAGGATTCTCGTTTTTTGAGGATTTGACAACATAGGCTGCTACATCCCTGGCTGCTTGCGTTTCCACGCCGGGCTTGTTCAAAAAACCAAGGTCGCGAAACCAGTCAATGAAACGAAATTGCCAGGTGCCCAAAGGGCTATCACCGCGATCATTAAAACCGCCCGCATGACCACCCCTTCCATAAATGTGCATTTCCAAGTTCGGCACACCCTGCTTCAAATTCGCGGCGAAATATGTATCGGCCCATATAGCATGGATCTGGTCGCCTGAACCCGCGCAGATGATGAAAGATGGCGGCATATCTTTTGGGATAACCGTGCCGCCATTAGTGTCGTGGCTAAATGGCGTCGGCCCAGGATAAACCAGGCCGACGAAATCCGGCCGCGAGCTTACGCCCGCCAGCGGATCGTCCGCCGCGTTATTTTTCGCATCAAACTCAATATATTTAAGACCGGCCGAGGCCGCCAGTTCCGCGCCGGCCGAAAAACCCATTATGCCGATTTTATTGGGATCAAGATGCCAGTCCTTCGCGTGCGAACGGACGAGACGGACCGCCTGAAGCGCGTCATACATTTCATCGGTCTG
>DASZCA010000068.1:0-8920 GCA_035943555.1 Verrucomicrobiia bacterium | reverse complement strand
ATAGCATTTTTTGGACGAACACCTGCATCTTGGCGATCGAGGATGATCCGCAGAACGGCTGGGATCATGTGAGCGGCTATCGCACGACGGCATTTGCCATCAGCCCATACATCAAACACGGCGCAGTGGTGCACACACAGTACAACCACACCAGCCTGTTGCGGACGATGGAACTGATGCTCGGTTTGCCGCCGATGAACCAGATGGATGCGACGGCGACGCCGATGTTCGATTGCTTCACGAACACGCCGGATTTTACGGCGTACACGGCGGTGACGAACAATGTGCCGCTGAATGAGATAAACCCGCCGTCGAAAAAGGTGCAGGATGCGCAATTGCGCAAGGATGCGATCGTCTCGGCCAAGCTGCCGTTGGACAAGGAAGACCAATGTCCGGAGGATGTGCTGAATCAGATCCTGTGGCGCGCGATGAAAGGTTCGCAAGTGCCCTATCCCGCATGGGCCGTGAAGGCCACGGAAGATAATGACTGAACGGCTTTTGCTGAACCTGTATGACACCGCCGCCGAACCTTCACCAGCCTGCCAAGGGCGGTGGTTGGCTGGTGATGTTTCAGCCGGCCCCACCGGCGGCGGTGATGCTGACAGATCCGGCGACGATCGCGGCGAAATACGAACGCTGGCAATTGCGGGTGCTGATTTTTTCCATCCTGGGGTACGCCACATTTTATTTCGTGCGCGGCAACCTCAGCGTCGCCATGCCCTTCATGGGCCAGCAACTCGGTGTCACCAAGGGGCAGTTGGGGTTGTTCCTGACCTTGCACGGCGTGCTTTACGGCATCTCAAAATTTTTCAACGGCTTTCTGGCGGACCGTGCCAATGCGCGCGTCTTCATGGCGGTGGCGCTGGCCTCCTCGGCGCTGCTTAATGTCGGCTTCGGATGCAGTTCCGCCGTGCTCGCACTGGGATTGTTCTGGATGTTGAACGGCTGGGTTCAAGGCATGGGTTTCCCGCCGTGCGCGCGCTTGATGGCGAACTGGTTTCCGCCGAAACAATTCGCCACAAAATTTTCCATCTGGAACACCTCACACAACCTCGGCAGCATCGGGATTGTCACCCTTTGCGGATTTCTGGTCAGCGGAGTCTGGTTCGCGCCGGACTGGCGGCTTTGCTTTTTTGTGCCGGCGGCCATCGCCGTGGTGATCGCGGTCGTGCTGTGGCTCATGCTGCCGGATACGCCGCCCTCGGTCGGGCTGCCGGAATTTGCCGGCACCCACGTGGACATGCCGGAGAAAGACCGGCAGGAAGACCACGGCGCGTTTGTGCGGCGGCAGGTTTTTGGCAACAAATACATCTGGCTGCTCGCGAGCGCGAATTTTTTTGTCTACACGATCCGTTACGCCGTTTTCAACTGGGGCCCGACCATGCTGCTGGAATTTAAGCATATCAAAATCCTGCACGCTGCCGGGATGCTCGCGGGATTTGAGGTGTTCGGGGCGATCGGGGCGATCCTCGGCGGCTGGATCACCGACCGTTACCTTGGCGGTCGCGCCGCCCGGGCGTGCGTCATTTTCATGGCACTGGCCGGCGTTTCGGTTTTGCTCCTTTGGAAGATCGAAGTGCAATCTGAAATTTTGATCACGGGTTTGCTGTGTGCCACGGGATTTTTTATTTATGGCCCGCAATGCCTGCTGGCCATCGCCTGCGTCAATCTGGCCACGAAGCGCGCGGCGGCCACGGCCGTGGGCCTGACCAGCATTTTTGGGTATGCGAGCACAACGCTATCCGGCTATGGACTGGGCTACGTCGTTCAACATTATGGCTGGAATGCCGGGTTCGCGGGACTGGTCGGCTGTGCCGTGATCGGAACCATTTTATTCATTCTTGCGTGGCCGGCGAAGGCGCATGGTTATCGGACGGAATGAGTTTCCAAAACTGCGACAACCTGCTCCTCAACGGAAGTCGCTGCGGCTGTGGACAGCTTCCCTCCACATTTTTTCGCAAAAAGATTTTGCATTTTGGGGCCTGTAGATTGATACTTTGCGTCGGCGGGCAAATGCTCGGAGTTCCGCCACTTGGCCAAAACCGGTTCCTCACCACCAAGTCAGATTTTTTATGAGCGGGTTATCTATTGCACTCATCGGAGCCGCCACCAAACAGGTGGAGCTTCTTTACGTTTGGGACCAGGCGAGACCGGAAGCCAAGGTCATCATCGTCCTGTTGTTCATTTCTTCGATCGCCGTCTGGTGGATGATGATTTTTAAGGTCATCCAGATGCGGCGCGCGCGGAAGCTCAATGCTTTGTTCGCGGAGGAATTCACGGCGCAGAAAACGGTGCTGGAGATGTTTGATCGCAAACTGGAAGTGAACGGCTGTCCGCTCTACGCGGTGTACCAGTCGGGCTGCTTGCAACTGGATTCGCGTCTGCGCGGGCCCACGGGCGAACGCGCCAAGCAGCAGGTCACCTTGAAGAACATGGAGCACATCAAGCGCGCCATCGAAAACGTGGTGGCCAAGGAAGCGCTCAAGCTGGAATCGGGTTTGATCCTGCTCGCCATCGCGGTGAGCGGCGCGCCGTTCATGGGCTTGCTGGGCACGGTTTGGGGCGTGATGAGCACGTTCGCCGGCATTGCGCAATCGCCCACCGGCGCTTCGTTGGCGGTGATGGCGCCGGGTGTTTCCGCCGCGCTCGGCACGACGGTGGCGGGCCTGCTCGTGGCGATCCCTTCGATGTTTGGGTACAACTGGCTGGTGCACAACCTGCGCGCATTCACGGTGGAATTGGACAATTTTGCGCAAGAGCTGGTCTCCAACATGGAGACGGAATTTTTGAAGGACGAGGAATAATTTTCGATGAGACGTTTTTCCCAACGCAGCCATCTGGTCACGCTGAGTGATATCAATATCACTCCGTTGCTGGACCTTGCGTTCGTGTTGCTGATCATCTTCATCATCACGACGCCGCTGTTGACGCAGAGCATCGAGCTGAAACTGCCTCGCGGCGGACAGACGAACCAGCACGTCGACAAGAATGATATCAAGACGGTCGAAGTCGCCGGCTCGGGCATTTATAAATACGAGGCGCGCCAGACGCCGCTGCCGCAGATCATCAGCGCGTTGGACACGGAATTAAAAAACAATCCTAACATGGTGGTGTACATCCGCGCCGATAAAGATTGCCGTTACGACCTCGTCGCTCAATTGCTGGATGGCTGTCAAAAACGCGGCATCACCCGCTATTCATTGCGTACGGACCCGACACCCAAATGACCCGTTTGCAAAAAAAATGCCTCTTCGCCGCCGCCGGTGCCCACCTGCTGGTGATCGTGGTATTGCTTTGCTCGGCCTTTACCTCGCCGAAGCCGCCGCAGGATGACACCCCGGTGCTCACCTTGGTGAACCTCACGGATGGGCCAACGACCGGTTCGAAGAGCGATCCCACGCCACCACCGCCTACGCCGCCCGTGACGCAACCGCCGGAGCCGATCCCGTTGCCGCCCACGCCGCCGGTGCCCGTACCAGATCCGCCCAAGCAGGTGGTAGAACCGGTGAAACAAGTGGAGCCAGTGAAGCCGCCGGAAGAGGTCAAACCGGTGGAGAATCCAGAAATTAAAATTCCGCCAACGAAACCGAAGGTAAAGCCAAAACCAAAAATTGACATGTCGGTCGTCAAAGTGGATCCAAAAAAAATGGCAGATCATGCCGCTGAAACCGCCGCCGCCGCTGCGGCACAGGCAAAAGCTGATGCCAAGCAACGGGATCAACAGCGCAAAGCGTTCAAAGCGGCGATGAGCAGCATCAAGAATAATGCCTCATCTTCCACCGACGTGGAAATGCCGGGCACCAGCAGCGTTTCATTTGCGAACTACGCCTCGGTGGTGAAAAGCAAATATGAGGGGGCGTGGATCGAGCCGGATAACGCGGACAATGACGAGGCCATCGTCAAAGTCAGTGTGACGATCGCCAATGATGGACATGTGACGGCTTCGAGCATCGTCAATGCCTCGGGTGATTCCAAGGTGGACCGCAGCGTTCAACGGACGCTCGACCGTGTGGATTTTGTCGCGCCGTTTCCTGATGGCGCGAAGGAAAAAGAACGGACATTTATCATCAACTTCAATCTCAAAGCCAAACGACTTAACGGATGAAAAAAATTCTTGCCATTGCCATCGCAGTTGCCGCGCTGAACTTTTCGCGCGCGCAGGACACAATCGATATTAACGGAGGCATTGATATCTTCGGACGCAAACCCATTCCCGTGGCCTTGACGGGTTTCACGGGCGAGGCGGCGGAGGTTTTGAAATTTGACCTCTATGTGCAAGGCTACTCGTTTGTGTCACCGGATGCGGCGCAGTTTGTCATCAACGGTACGGACAACGGTACGGTGGTGGGCAGCGTGACCGACAAATTTGCGCGCAAGGTGATCCTCTCACGCAGCTATAACGGTGCGAGTTTGCGGCGGCAGGCGCACGCGTTCGCGGATGATATTGTGCAAGTGACCACCGCAGGGAACAGTGTCGCGCAAAAACCGATTGGCAGCACCAAGATCGCCTTCAAGTCCCAAGCTCCGGGCGGTAATGGCGAAATTTATGTGGCGGATTTTGACGGCGCGGGCGCGCAGGCGGTCACGTCGGATTCGACGATTGTGGCGCATCCGGCGTGGATGCCGGGGCGCATGACGCTGTATTACACCAGCTATGCACGGAGCAATCCGGATATTTTTCAACACAGTCTTTCCACCGGCCAGCGGCGCGTGATCGCGGGCTATTCGGGTTTGAACACCAGCGCGGCGGTTTCGCCGGATGGCTCGAAAGTGGCGATGATCTTGAGCAAGAGCGGCAGCCCGAACGTCTGGGTATGCAACGCGGACGGCTCGGGCCTCAAGAAACTGACGAGCGGGCTGGAAGATTCTTCGCCCTGCTGGTCACCGGACGGGCGCTGGATCTGTTTCGCGACGAAGAAGGCAGAACGCCGCCGGTTGGCCAAAGTGCCGGCGGAGGGCGGAGCGGTCCAATATCTGAACACCAGTGGTTCACCGAGTCCGACCGAACCCGACTGGTCACCGGACGGCAAATGGATCGCCTTCACCAGCCAGACGGCCGATTTTAACATCTGCGTGATGCGGGCGGACGGCACGCTGCCGCCGACGGTGATCGTGGCGGGCCAGAACCCAAGCTGGTCGCCGAACTCGCGGACGCTGGTTTTCAACCATGGCGGCAACGGGCATCAAACGCTGTCTGTGCTTGACGTTTTCACCAAACAATACAAGGATTGTCGCCGAGCGACGGGAAGCAATTCCCAACCCGCTTGGGCGAGATGACTCCAGAATTTCCTGCTTCTCACCAATAACTTTTAACCATTAAAAAATTCTAACCAACAGAAAGAGAACATTATGAAACTGAACAAGATGATTTTATCCGCCATGATCGCGCTGGTCGCGGTCGGCGCCACGACGGGTTGCCGCAAGGGATATTCCAAAATCACGCCGATACCCGGTATGACTCACAATGCACCTGGCAGCGAGCAAGGTCCGAGTACATTGCCGCCCGGCGGTCAATTCCCTCCGGGTTTTGATCCCAACGCGACTACAACGACCACCCCCTCGGGCCCGATTCCAACCACAGCCGACTGGGACCCGAACGCCTGCGATCAAGACCGCGCCGCCTTGGCCGACCAGACGGTTCATTTCGCGTTCGACAGCGCCGCGGTCCTGTCCAAGGAAGAATCCAAGCTGATCATCGTTTCCGAGAAGTTGAAATCTGATCCAAGCGCCAAGCTGCTGATTGAAGGTCATTGCGACGAACGTGGCACGGAGGAATATAACCGGTCGCTCGGTGAGCGCCGGGCGCTGGCCTTGCGTGAGGCGTTGGTTCATGCGGGCATTGAAGCGGAACGCATCCGCACCATCAGCTACGGCAAGGACAAGCCGGCGGATCCGGGCCATGACGACGCTGCTTGGAGCAAGAACCGCCGCGGCGAATTCGTGCTGTGCCATTTGAAGGCTGGCGCATAATCAGGCGATTGACCGTCAAAAATATCAAGGCCGCGAGCAATCGCGGCCTTTTTTATTGGCTATGCCTGCCGGGCTGTAATTGGCTGCAACCCCATGGCTGTGGCAGGCGTCTGGTCTTTTGCTGCTTTACTAAGTGGCCAAATAGGCTTAGCTTGATGGCAGTAGACCGATATTTATCTTTATGAATGCAATGCTGGCCATTTTAGGATTAGGAACCGGCGAGTTGATCCTCGTCTTGGTGGCGGTGCTTGTGCTGTTTGGCGCGAAGCGGATTCCTGAATTCGCGAAGGGCTTGGGCAAGGGCATCAATGAATTCAAGAAAGCCTCGCGCGAAGTGGTGGATTCCATCGAAGCCGAGCAACAGCACGGTACGATCGCCCCGGCGGTTTCAAAAGCGCCTCCGGCGAATACTGCGGCCCAGTCCACGCCTCCGCCCGAAACGAAAGTTGTCTGATTTTTACGGTTGTAATCCAGTTTCATGGCCGCCGCCCCCATACAACCGCCCCCCGATGACTTGGAGGACGATGGCGGAGGTCCGGTAAAATCCTTCCTCGAACATCTTGAAGACTTCCGCTGGCTGATCATCAAGATCGCCGCCGCCCTTGGTCTAAGCCTGTTTATCTGCCTCTACGCCGTCCCGCAGATCGTGGCCATTCTGAAATGGCCGCTGGCCCATGCGGCGCTGGTACGGGTGAATCAAGAGCATCGCGCCTTGGTCCAGCTCGGGCCGAACACCATCACCACCCTACGGCTGGGAAATACGAACCAGATCGCCGGCTATGACCTGGGCACGAACTGGTTCACGGTCATCCGGTTGGAGCCGGTGACAGTGGGCAGCAATGTGCTGCTGTCAGTGCATATCGACAACGATCCTTCGACGGAGGCAAAACTTTCCGGTTCCACGGATCTGATCTATCTGGATCCGTCGGCGCCGTTCTTTTCTTCGATGACGTTGGCGTTTTATGGGGGGATATTGTTGTCCTCGCCGTTCATTTTCTTCTTTCTGGCGCAATTCATCCTGCCGGCGTTGAAGGTGAAGGAGAAAAAGTATGCGATGCGCGCGGCATTTTTGGGGGCAACGCTGTTCTTGGCGGGGGTGGCGCTGTGCTATTTCTTCGTGCTGGCACGGGCATTGAAATTTGCCGAGTGGTGGGCGCTCTGGATGGGCGTGCAAGTGCCGGATTGGCGGGCAGAGACGTATTTTGCCTTCGTGACCAAATTTTTGATCGGGATGGGGCTGGGTTTTGAGCTGCCGGTGCTGATTTTGGCGCTGGTGAAGATCGGGCTGCTGGATTACGCCAAGCTGGCGGCATTCCGCCGGTACATGATCATCGTGAACCTTATCTTGGGGGCATTGCTGACGACGCCGGAAGTCTTTACGCAAGCGGTCATGGCGATCGTTTTGCAAATTCTCTATGAAGTCAGCGTCTGGGTGGCTTGGTATTGGGAGCAACCGGACCGGGCGAAGGCGCGGCGTGCGCTATTTATGGTGTTGTTGCTTGTCGCTTTGGCCGGCGGATTGGTTTGGGCTGGAATCCAATATGGCTGGCCATGGGCGCAACAACATTTGCACCATTCCGGTCATTGAACCGGGCTGGATGCATGCAGCAGCGGCATGCCGCGTGAATTGTTAATAATCTGAAATAAAACACGCTTTACAAGCGGAGGAATCGGGTTAAATTCAAAAATATCAATCCTGACATACGTATGCGTAAAATGATTCTCCCTCTCGTTGCCGTCTGCGCGGCGCTGTTCGTGGCCGGTTGTGCGGGCCCGGAACAGAAACTCGGTCGTGGTGTCAGCAATTCGTGGGACATCATCCGCTTGGGTGAGATGCGCCGCACGATCGAGCAGGAGTCTGTCTTGGACTCGCCCGGCGAAGGCTACACGACCGGCGTGGTCCGTGGCTTTGACCGCTCGATGGCACGCACCGGGTTGGGCCTCTACGAAATCGTCACTTTCCCGATCCCGCCGTACGACCCGATCGCGACCAAGTATCTCTCGCCGCATCCGGTGTATCCGGAGAGCTACAAGCCCGGTCTGATTTCCGACCCTTTGTTTGATACGGATACGTACACGGGCTTCAGCGGCGGCGATATCGCCCCGTTCATCCCGGGCAGCCGGTTCAAAGTGTTTGATAACTAAAACACAGAGTCTTTCAAAACGCGCCGATAGCAATGTCGGCGCGTTTTTGCTTTTTAGGTGGGTAGAGACTAAAAGGATGATGTAAGAACCGCCGTACAAGGTGGGTGCTGTCGCGCTGCGACAGTACCTGCCTGCGCAGCAGGCATTTTGTGGCATCATAAATTTCAAAGCCATGCCCATATCGCGCGAAGCGTTTGGAGGGCGGTCGCTTCAGCGCCGCTTTCGCCCGCCCGGAGAACTCTCTTTTCCCCGCTGTTTTCATTCGCGCAATATCTCCATAGGAAAGGATGCCAGCTAAAAATCTTTTGCGTGTATTCCGGCCGGTTCGCGGTTTAAAATATTCCCCCATGCGTTTGGAAAAGAAATCGCCCTGCAAGGTCAACCTGATCCTGAACATCCTCGGCAAACGCGCCGACGGTTTTCACGAACTGGAAACCGTGATGCAACCGGTGAACATCTGCGACGGGATGAGCTTTGAGCGGGCGGGTACCGGACTGCAACTGACGTGCAGCGATCCGGAACTCCCGGTGGATGCGAAGAACCTGGTGCATCGCGCGGCGACCGCCTTTCTGGCGGCGGCGCATATCACAGACGGCGTGCGTATCCATCTGCAAAAAAACCTGCCGCTGGCCGGCGGCATCGGTGGCGGCAGTGCGAATGCAGCGGTGACGTTCACGGCGTTGAACGAACTGTTCGGCGGGCCATTGCCGCTGGCGAAGCTGCATGAACTGGCGGCGGTGCTGGGTTCGGACGTGCCGTTCTTTTTGTACGACAAGCCAGCGCTGGCGACGGGGCGCGGTGAAAA
>DASZCA010000067.1:0-17038 GCA_035943555.1 Verrucomicrobiia bacterium | reverse complement strand
CTCACCCCACGCCGCCGCCGCAGCCAAGGTTTATTTCTTGGGCTTCGTCGGCGGCTGATTTGTGACCGGCGTCTTGAAGGCCGAGCGCAACAGCCAGTGACGCTTCAAGCCCTGTACCATGTCATCCACGTCCCCTACCGTCTTCGAGACCCCGCCCAGCAAGTTCGAGTTGGCCTGCACCTGCGCATTCAACCCGCCCGTCAGATCCGCCAGATTGAACAGCAACGCCCCCAAGTTCGTATCCGTGTTCACCAGCAACGTGTTCAGATTCGTCAGCACGCCCTGAACCTGTCCGTTCCCGTCCGCGCCCAGCGCCCACACCAGCGGACTGCCCGGGTCGCGCAACTCTGCGCTGATGTATGTCAGGTTCGTCACCAGCGGCTGCGCGGCCGCCACCGTGTTGTTCGCGGAGACCAGCGTATTGTTCAAGTTCGAAGTCGCGTTCGCCGCGTTGTCCAAAATGACGTTTAGTTTGTTCGTCAACGCCAGGAACGAGGGCAACGCATTCTGCACCTGTGACACCATCCCCTGCAACTGGTCACCGATCGGTGCCGTCTCCATCGCCTTCAGCCACGCCGTGTCATCACCCTTCGTGAAAATTTTGTAGTGATGATATCGCCCGTCCCACGAAGCCACGATGTGATCCTTGGTCACCTTGTTGTTATAGGCGTAGATGGATTCGGGTTTCAGCGACGTGATCACTTCCAAGTTGGATTCCGTCAACATCTCATAAGCGTGGAAAAGAATGTTCGTTTCCAGATCAAAAACATCCTGCGACAGCTGCCATTCGCCCGGCTGCGCCACGATCTTCTGATGCAGCTCTTCAAAATTGGTGAACGCCGTCACCGGCTGCGTCACCACCAGCGCATAGCCGTTCGTCGCGCGCGTGACTTCCAACTGGCGCTTGCCCAGAAAATCCGCCGCATTCACCTTCACATACGAACCGCCCGTCCACAGATAGCGGAAATACGGGTCTGTGATCTCAAATTCCACGCGCACATTATTTTTTTCGTACGGCTTCTGCGGCTCCACGCTCGTGATCTTGCCGACCGCGAAACCCATCATCACCACGTCATCCTGCACGTTGAGGCCGGCGGAACTTTGCACATACGTGAAGAACGGCGCCTTGATCTTGAACCACCCCTTGCGTTCCGCCGTGTGATAGATGTAGTAACCGAAACCGAACAGCAGCAGCGCGGTCGCGATGAACACGAACCAGCCGACGGCGCGTTCCATCTTGTTGAGGCGCGTCCGGAGTTGCGGGGTAAGATCTTGTAAAGGCATGGTGGGTGATCAGGTTATATGGCCGAAGCCGTCAGCAATTCTTTTACGATCGGGTCAGCCGCGTTTTCCACTTCGTTCCACGCGCCGAGCAGGATGAATTTCTTGTCCCGCAACAGCGCAAACTTGCGCGCACCGTTTTTCCAGGGACGCAGGTCGTCCGCCGTGGCGACGATCGTCATCGGTACGCCGCCAAAATGTTCATGCCCGCGCGATAGTGCATCGAGAAAACGCAGCCACCATTGCAGATGCCGCGCCGCCAGACCGGCCTGCGGATTGTCCATCAACAACAGTTCCGGCTTGAGGATCAGCGCCCGCGCCAGCGCCGCCCGCTGCCGCCAGTTCGCCGGCACGTTGCCCGGCGTCAGGTTCGCGAACGGCGTCAGTTCCATCAGATCCAGCAGGATCGTCACCGCATTGACCGCTTCCGCGCCCGTCAAATTTTTCTGATAACGCAACGGCAGCGCCACGTTTTCGGCGATGGTCAGTTGCGTGAACAGCTGTCCGCCTTGGAAAACAAAACCCACGCGCAGGCGTTCGGGCAGTTCTGCCTCGCCAAAATGCCGCGTCTCCGTGCCGAACAGCCGGCAACTGCCTGCCGCCGGCTGCATCAACCCCGCCGCCAGCATGATCAGGTCGCTTTTGCCCGCATGTTCCTGGCCCGCCACCACCCAAAATTCGCCCGCCGCCACCGACCAGTTCACGTCTTCCAACACGATCAATGCCACATCGCGCATCGCCCCCACGGCGACATCGCGCATCTCGATGTACGAAAAATTGTTGAAAGAATCGCTCATGTCACAAGATAAAGCAGGATGAACACCGCATCAATCAGCACGCACACCACCACGCCCTGCGTCACCGCCCGCACCGCCACGCGCGAGACATCCTCCAGTTTCAACGGTTGCGCCAGCCCGTGATAACACGTCACGATGGCGATAAAAAACCCGAACGCGATCGTCTTCAACGCCAGCAGCGCAAAATCCATCCACGTCAGCGCCTCCGCGATCTGCTTGTAATAATCCTCCGGCGTCAGCGGCACATCCTGCAAAAATGCGAACAGGTAGCCGCTCGCCAGCGCGCCGATGATCAGATAGATCGTCAGCGAAAAAATCGACGCCGCCATGCCGATCACCCGCGGCATGATCAGATAATGCACCGGGTCGATCCCCAGCGCCTCCAGCGCCTCCACCTCGCCCAGCGCCCGCGCCGTGCCCAGCTCGATGACGTTCGCCGTGCCCACGCGCGCCAGCACCAGCATCGCCGTCAGCAGCGGCCCCAGTTCGCGCACGATCACGATCACCATCGTCGAACCGAGATACGCCGTCTGCCCCACCCGCGCCAGCGCGGAAACCGTCTGCCCCACCACCACAAATCCCAGCGCCAGCGAAACAAACACGAACATCAACAGCAGCGAGAACCCCGAACGGTAAACCTCCTGCCGCACCCGCGGATGCACCACGCTGCGCGCCACATTAAATTTTTTGAGGATCACCGTCAGCGTGATCAGCGCAAATGCACCCAATCCCTGCACCGTCAGCAGCGCCAGGAACAGCTTCCGCCCCAGCAGATCCGTGTAAGATTTGGGCAGGGCGGCACGCCGGAACACCTCCGTGCTCCTCCACTCAAACGCCTTCGCCAGATTCCCGCGCATCCCACCAGCGTAGTTTCGTATGGGTCTCCGGTCAAAAAACATTTCAGTTAATTCACAGGCATGCATCTTGATTAATCTTCACCCCGAAATTGCGCACTCCTTCATCACCGCGCGTTCACCGCCGACGGCCACCGCGAAGCGGTGCCAGAAATTAACCGGGAATTGATCCCTTTCGCGGAAGACATCCCCGGTAACTGCCACATCACGCCCCGAATCTTCGCGAAGCGTCTTGGAGTGCGCCTGCCCTCTGGCGCTTTCCTCAAGACGATGCAAACCCAAACGCGTCCCGCTGGAAAACCAAAACTCACCGCGCTCAAAAAACAAACCATCATGACCGATGTTTTTCATAAATTTTTTCCAAAGTGCTTGGAAATGGTTTGAAAGCATTGGAAACGATTGGAATTCATTGGAAATTTTTCCAACGAACGACAAAACTCCGGGAGCACTCGCAGCCCCCTCCCCCAAAAAAATCTCTTGGGAAATCATGGGATATCACAGGTCTTTCGTGGTTGGAGTTCAAGCTTTAGCTTGCCCCCGTGCTCCCGGGCCGAGCGCCACCCCACTGGGAGCGTCGGCTTCCAGCCGGCCAGCCCCAATAATTTGTAGCCGACGACGTGAGTCGGCTCTAACTGTCCCCCTGCCATCTCTCAGCCTCTCTGCGTTTGTCCGCATATCATTCATAATTTTTAAAGTCGGATCAGGTCGGATTTACCCGGATAACCCTTTAAACGGACCGCAGCCTTGGCGAAGGAACGCCGCCCGCACCAGCAGCCCACCCCGGCCGGCCGGCCGACCTCAATTCCGGTGGGGCAGACCTGCCGGTTTGCCCAAACTTCCGCAGAACCAGCGAAGCGCCGTTCTGCGCCGACGACATCCACCCATCAACCGTCCATGAATCATAAATACACATACCTTGATTTGGTCTGATTTGATTGCCAGTCCGGCATCGGACTTTTCGCAAAATCATTGGCTTTTTTTGAAATTTTTGCGTAGCGCGCGTCTGCAATCCGCAGGGCTGTCGTCCCTGCTGGAAACATCCAACTGCAAATCCACGGCACCACGTCTTCGGAGCAGGGACAGCTTGTCCCCGCACCGTCTGCCCCTTGACCCTGCATTTATATTCTCATTATGTTAGTTTTTTATCATATTTAAGATAATAAATACTAAATAATTAAGTATATGTCAAGAAATGGATGCAGCTTTCTCCAAGAGATCATCTCCCGGCCTGCGATCTCGCGTCTCCCGCACCGTAGGTGCGTCATATTTGTAGAAAAGCGTCCGGTAAAAAAATCTTAAGCCCCGTCAGGGGTGACATAGCCCTGCCGGTAAGTCCTCCATTGTCCCAAGAACGCTTGTCTGTCCCACTCGCACCTGCGCGCCTGCCCTCCGCTGGAGTTCAAGCTTTAGCTTGCTCCTCACCGGCATTCGTTAGCGCCATTTCCGCACCTTTCCTTGGTTACTTTGTTGTTCAAATCCTCGTCTTCGTCATTCTCTTCCTCGCGTTTTAACCCATCGCTGGCCGCATGCAAACCATGACCAACTGGACCGATTTTAGCAGTCTGGCCGGTGCGCGCGTGACCACATGGCTTTACGACGGCCATCGCGGCTGGTTGACAAATAAACTGTACGACGATGGCCATGGCCCGTCGTACACTTACACCTATGCGGGCCGGTTGGCCTCGCGAACCTGGGCGCGTGGCATCATCACCAGCTACAGCTATGACGGTGCCGGCAGCCTGACCAACATCGCCTATTCAGACAGCACGCCCTCTGTCACCAACACATTTGACCGACTGGGCCGACAAATCAAAACCGCGTGGAGCACGAATGTTGAATGCATGTACTACGATTTGGCGGGGGACCTTTTGAGTGACTCATTCTCCGCCGGCATTCTGGCTGGCTTGACCGTGACCAATCACTACGACAGCGATCTACGCCGCGATAATCTATCCGTCCTATCTGGCCCATCCGTCACATTGTCCTCCACCACCTACGGTTACGATAACGCCTCCCGCCTGCAAACCGTCGACGATGGCAACAGCGACACGGCGACGTATTCCTATGTTGATAATTCGCCGCTGGTGAGCCAGATTCTCTTCAAACAGGGCAGCAACACCCGGATGACCACCACGAAAACATACGACCATTTGAACCGATTGACACAGATTTCCTCTGTGCCCTCTGCGTCCTCTGCGGTTAACTTCAGCTATTCGTATAACACCGCGAATCAACGAACAAAGAACGTTTTAGCCGATGGCAGCTATTGGGTCTACAGCTACGACACTTTGGGGCAAGTGACTGGTGGCGATAAATACTTTGCCGATGGCACTGCTGTTCCCGGCCAGCAATTCGGTTACGGCTTTGATGATATCGGCAACCGAAAACAGACGAGTAACGGTGGCAATGGGGAAAACCGTGTGGCCAACTATACGGTGAACAACCTGAACCAGATCACGCAACGGGATTATCCGGGGACAAACGACGTGATTGGCGTAGCGCTGGCAACCAACGCCGTGACGGTAAACGGCCAGACTGCTTGGCGCAAAGGGGAGTATTTCTGGTCTGCGGTCAAATCAAATAACACTGTTGGAGCGCAATGGGAAGGTGTCCGAGCGGTTGGCGGCAGCTTCACAAATTATGGAAACTTGCTCGTTCCTCAAACGCCACAAACGTTCATTTATGACACCGATGGAAATTTGGTGAGCGATGGTTTGTGGACCAATGTTTGGAATGCTGAAAATCGCTTGATTGAAACGGAAAGTTTGCCGGGTGTTCCATCGGCGGCGCGCATGAAAGAAGAATGGGACTATCTGCCCGACGGGCGTTGGAGTGAAAGAAGCGTTTCCGCTTGGAACGGCAGTGCTTACACTCCACAATACACAAATCATTTTGCGTGGGATGGCAAGATGTTAGTGGCCATTACTGGTCAAACAAACGGTTTGGTGATGTCCTTTATGCGAGGGTTGGATTTGAGTGGTAGCATATCAGGTGCTTGTGGCGTGGGGGGACTTCTTGCTGTAAGCTTTCAAACGAATGGCACGCACGTTGCCGCGTTTGATGGGAATGGCAATGTTGCTGCTCTAGTCAGTGCAGGAAATGGGGCCAATACAGCCAAATATGAATACGGGGACTTTGGCGAGCCGATTCGCATCACCGGAACCGTTGGTAATTTAAACCCCATCCGATTCAGCACCCAGTATGAGGATAGTTTAAGATTGGATTTAAAATACCTTTATCGTCATTATTCAGTGAATAATGGCAGTTGGGAAAACAGGGATCCATTGACTGACTTGGCTTTTACTTTAAAACAGTCTAAAGGGGAAACTCTCCAATTTCAAAAGCGTATGGCAAAAGAGGCGGCGCTTCCCGCCTATTTGTTTGCTAGAAATGACCCAGTTGGAGTAATAGATTGCTTCGGCTTGAAAACCTTAAGCGTCGGAAAATGTGAAGTTATTGTCTTTTATGGACATGGAACTCAAGGCTATCCCGACAAATTTGATTTTGCGGGGCCATGCTCAGCGGCAACCTTTATTGGCTGTTTTGATGCTGAGGCGGACGGAAATATATCATCGAAGGATAATCAGATTCCCGGAGTGCCCACAACGGATGTTGAAATACCTTATGATGATATTGATGAATGGTTCGTTCCAGCATGGAACGCGGCTGTTGCGAAAGCCGGACAAATGTGTATGACATTGCAAATGTTCATGCCATTCGATAACAGTTAAGGCTAATGTAACTTCGTTTTGGGACGGCTTATTCAGTGTTCCAAATGAGCATGCCTCACACCCGGATAAGATAATTCCATATTCATCCATGAATGATAAATTTTAGAGTTAATATGATAAAAAATATAAAGCCGCAATATAGTGATTGGAGATTACCACTGGGATTGGGAATGGTAATGTGTTCATTAGTGCCCACACTTTTGTTGTTTTGGATTGACTATATTGACTTCCACAGTGCTATGTGGGTACATGGCCATTACCTACTCTCGGTTGGTGCGCAACAATTTAAGTCTCACTACCAAGTCGGCCTCATTTTGCCGATTTTAACCACTGCGGTTGCAATTTGGTTCTTGTCCGGAAAATTTGTCACTCTCACACGGTTGGCGTGGTCAATTTTAATATTGATAGTTCTTCACCTTATCTGGTTATCTTATGGAATTCTTGCATTCTATTCGTCAAACCAAAAGTTTTTCCTGTAATCCCGCGCCGTGAAATGGTCATGAAAGGGTCACCCATTAGGCACTTCTTCAATAGATAAAAGTCATCAGTCCCCGATTTTTTTCTCAGCCCAGTCCTGTGAACAGCGCATCGCCTCAAAATCAATCCAAGCCTCCTTTTCTTTCACCAGGATTGCGTTAATAATCCATACGTGACACACGCCGAAGCCAAAAAACGCCACGCGCAGCTCGCCGATGAGATCCGCCGGCACGACCACGCCTATTACGTCGACGGACGCCAGCTCATCACCGACCGCGAATACGATGCGCTGTTCAAGGAACTCCAGGAACTGGAGAAAAACTTTCCCGACCTCGTCACGCCCGAGTCGCCTACGCAACGCGTCGGCGGCGCGCCGAGCGAGAAGTTTGCCCGCGTCCGTCATCTCGTCCCCATGCTCTCGCTCGACAAAGTCGAGGCCAGCGATCACCCCACCAAGGACGAGATGCCCGATCGCGAGCAGCGCAACCGCGCCCAAGACGAAAACACCCTGGCCGAACTCCGCGCCTTCGACACCACCATTAAAAAGCAGCTCGGCCGCTCCGAAATCCAATACATCATGGAGCCGAAAGCGGATGGCGTCTCCATCAGCGTCCACTATCGCCACGGCAAGCTCGCCCTCGGCGTCACGCGCGGCGATGGCACCGAAGGTGATGACATCACCACCAATCTCAAAACTCTGCGCGGCATCCCGCTGGAACTGCACCTGAAAAATCCCCCCGCCCTCCTCGAAGTGCGTGGCGAGGCCTACATGGCCATCAAGGAATTCGATGCCGTCAATGCCAGGCTCGCCGCCGAGGGAGAAAAACCTTTTCCTAACGCCCGCAACGCCACCGCCGGCACGCTCAAGCAGCTCGATCCCAAACTCGTCGCCCAACGCCCCATCCGCGCCGTGTTCTACGCCGTGGGCAAAGTGGACGGCCTGGAGTTCAAGACCCATTCCGAAATGCTCGAAACCCTCGCCAAGGCCGGCCTGCCCACGCAAAAACTCTGGTGGGTGTGCGACGGCATCGATGAAGTGCTGAAAGTCTATAACGACAAAGTTGTCGCGCATTACAACGAAGACAAAGACCTCCGCCGCCAGTTGCCCTACGAGATCGATGGCATCGTGCTCAAGGTCAACACGCTCGCCGATTGGTTAAAGATCCCCGGTCGCAGCCGCGCCCCCGGCTACGCCATCGTCCACAAACCCGTGCCGTGGATCACGCCCGCCGAAACGGTGCTCAAAACCATCACCGTGCAAGTCGGCCGCACCGGCGTGCTCACGCCCGTGGCGGAACTCGAGCCCGTCTTCGTCCAAGGTTCCACCATCTCCCGCGCCACCTTGCATAACGAGGACGAAATCCGCCGCAAAGACATCCGCATCGGCGATACCGTCGTCATCCGCAAAGCCGGCATGGTCATCCCGGAAATTTTCGAGGTCACCAAAACCAAACGCCCGCCCGGTGCGAAGGAATTTGACTTGTTCGCTTACGTCCACGGCAAATGCCCCGCCTGCGGCGGTCCCATCGCCAAGGAAAAGATGTCCGATGGTGACAGCGATGCCGTCGCCTGGCGCTGTCAGAACATCGCCGGCTGCCCCGCGCAACTTACCCGTCGCGTCGAATATTTCGCCCAACGCAAAGCCCTCGACCTTGAATCCCTCGGCGGCATCGTCGCCGAAAAACTCGTCGAACGCGGCCTCGTCAAGGAACCGCTCGACCTCTTCGACCTCAAACTCGAAGTCCTCGGCAAACTGAATCTCGGCACCCTCGACGAACCGCGCACCTTCGGCGAAAAGAACGCTACCAAAATCCTCGACGCCCTCCAACGCGCCAAAACTGCGCCGTTGAACAGGTGGATTTTGGCGCTAGGAGTGCCAAGTGTTGGTGAGACAACCGCTTACCAATTGGCACAACTCCATAAGGATATTCAGGAAATTTCCAATTCAGAAATTCTGAAACAGTGTCTTTCACTTTATGAAAAAGTGGAGGAAGCAAAGTCGTTGAGCCCTGATTCGATGAGTAATATGGGGCCGATACGCAGGTCTCGGATCGATAAAGAAAAGCAATTAGAGTCAGAAAACGATGCTGCAAAGCGGCACTCTTTGAAATCTGAAATTGATCTTTTGTCCTCAAAAGAAAAAGCAGAATGGCGTCAAAGAATTGAACAGCAGGAAAAAGTAAATCAGCAGATTGAAGGACTCGTAAAAAATCTTCAAAAAGCGGGAGTTATTCTAAAAGTTGAAAAGAAAGTAAAAAGAAAGAGAGAAAACAAAGAACTGGCTCCTCCAATCTTGGAAGTCACTGCTAATATTGAACTAGATGGCGCTCGCAACTTGCTCCGTTTTTTTGAGACTCCAATTGGAAAAAAAGTTCTTACACGCCTTGATGCGCTTGGCATCCAACCAATGGGGGCAGTCAAGAATCCACAATCAGGAGCATCTGCATTCACGGCGAAAACCTTCGTTCTTACAGGCACGCTCCCAACTTTGTCACGCGATGAAGCTTCGGCCCTAATTCGTGATGCTGGCGGCACCGTCACTGGCTCAGTCAGTAAGAATACCGATTTCCTCCTGTGCGGTGAAGAAGCAGGTTCAAAACTTGAGAAAGCCAAAGATTTAGGTGTAAAAATCCTATCGGAAAAAGATTTTCTCGAAATGCTAGGACAAAAACCCAAACCGAAAATTGAATTGTTCTAAATGCCACCTCAAAAGAGAAAAACTTATGTGCTGAAGCCTCGTCAACCTTCAGCCGAAGACCCAGTTAAGCTTGTTCCATCTTCCAACGAATTTTTGGACAAACCGGAGCCTAAAATTATTTTTCAAGGCCGCTCATTCTGCTTTACAGGCATTTTCGATTTCGAAAATGGCGACAGAATAAAGTGTCAAGAAGCGACCAGGCTGCGCGGCGGATTTTGCTATGAACGGCCAAACCAAGCCCTCAATTATCTCGTTGTTGGAAATAATGCCGAACCTTCGTGGGGACATGGAAGTTATGGGAGAAAAATCATTGCCGTGCTCGGCTTCAAAAACTCTGGCGCAAAATGCCAGATTATTTCCGAAGAACTCTGGGCCAAATCTTTGAAAGTTGCTCCAAAATCAGAACCGGCGTTGAGTCAAGGACACTCAAAAAGCGACCAATTGGTTCAATTGCAGAATAAATTGGATCAGCTAAACAAAAACCATCAACTGATTGCCGACATATTGAAACGAGAATTATCGCCTCAAATTTATCAGACAATCCACACTCAATTAAGTCAGGCAGGCATTGTTTTGTAGCAGCCATGCCGTCCATAATTTTGGGCGAAATAAATTTTCAAAAATGCCCGCAGGCACGTTGCAAAAGGAGCGCGGGCGGCTCGCCCGCAAGTTCCTCGAAAAATAAAACGCGAAACACTATGAACACGCGGGCGAGCCGCCCGCGCTCCTCACTCTAGCCATGAACGGCAAACGGAACATCCGGCAACTCATCCGGGAAAAAAGTACCTGGACCGAACCTCTATCAATTGCGGATCAGGAACTCGGTTTTCGCGGATGGTATTCTCGTGGTTACCTTCCGCACTTCGACGCACCGGGCACACGTCAGATGATCACCTACCGTCTGAATGATTCCATGCCAGCCAATCGCCGTCATGAATGGGAAGCATTTCTCGCAATAGAGGACGAACGTGAAAAACGTATAAAAGTCGAATCATACTTGGATGCTGGTTATGGCGAATGTTATCTATAACAACCTGCTATCGCCGGACTGGTCGAAGAAAATCTTTTGCACTTCGATGGAAAAAAACTATCGCTTGTTCGCATGGGTGGTGATGCCCAATCACGTCCACACCCTGATCGAAACCTTGGAAACACCATTGCCGGAAATCCTGCAAGGTTGGAAATCATTTACCAGCAAGGCCATCAATCGGATACTAAAACGCCAAGGCGAATTCTGGCAAACAGATTATTTTGACCGCTACATCCGGGATGAAGAACACTTTGGCAAAGTCCTCCGTTACATCGAAAACAACCCCGTAAAAGCCGGCTTGGTAAAGTCACCCGAACTATGGTCCTACCGCAGCGCACGTTATCGCCATGAAAGGAGCGCGGGCGGCCCGCCCGCGTGTTCATAATGCGTTGGGTGGAAATCACTTTTCATAAACCTGCACGCAAATCGCTCGTACTCCTCCCCTGTAACTTAACGCCTCCGCCTGCGTCTTATACGGTATATGAACACCAACCTCCTCTCAAAATCCGCAACCTTTGTGGCGTTGACAGCGGTTCTGTCGTATGGCGCCACGCTTCACGCCGCCACCGTACCTGCGGCACCTGTGCTGGTTGTTTCTCCGGCCGGCCCGAATGAATTCCAGCGGACGGCCTTCAGCGATTCGGCGGAAGCCGGCATGCTCCACCGCGCCTATCGTATTCTCGCCACGGGCGACCATGACTATGATGGCCATCGCGCCAAGGCGATGCACGCGGTCGAGGAAGCCGCCAAACTGCTCAAGCTCGATCTCAAGGGCGATTACAAAGACCACGAAAAACAGGTCATCTCCGACGACCGGTTGCGGGAAGCCCAAGGCCTGATCACCAGCGTGCTCGCCTCCGCCGATGTGAAAGGCCAGAAGCACATCGAGAAACATCTCAACGAGGCCATCAAACAGATCAACGTCGCGCTGGCCATCAAGTAAGCTAAAATGGGCCGCGCAAGCCGCCGCCCCACATTAAACATTTGTCATAATCGGTTCGGTGATTGACCGGTACGGACCCAAGGTGTAACTAAAACACCAGATGGTTTTCGATCCGCAGTTTCGGAGACAGGGAGTTTTGCTTCTGCTCATCACGCTGGCATTTTTGCCGCGCGTTCAGGCGGCAAGCTTTCTCTTTGACGCGACCAAGGCCGAGATGGCCGGCAGCGCCGACTGGGTGATCGATGCCGATCTGCACAACCTCACGGTGAACTCGGCGAGCGTCGGTTCCGGCAGCACCACCGGCAGCGGCAACGAATCCAACCCGCAGCGCTATCCCACCCCGGACCAGTCAACCGTCACCGCCAGCACTCCGGAAACCTACTGGGACGGCGCGTTGTCCGCCTGGGCGATCGACCTCGTGAAAAACGGGCATCACGTTGAGACATTGCCTTACAACGGCCGCATCACCTGGAAAGACAGCACCAACCCGCAGGACCTGACGAACTACAACGTTTTCGTGATGGTCGAGCCGAACATCCTGTTCACCGCCACCGAAAAGACGGCGATCATCAGCTTCGTGAAAAGTGGCGGCGGATTGTTCATCGTCTCGGATCATGGTGTTTCCGACCGCAACAATGACGGCGCGGATTCCGTGCAGGTGTTGAACGACCTGATGACCAATTCCGTCCAGAACTATCCGTTCGGCATCCATTACAACGGCGACAACATTTCGCCCAACACCTATAACGTGGACACCAACGCCACGGACCCCGTCACGCGCGGCCCGGCGGGCGTGGTCACAAATTTTTATTACAACAACGGCAGTTCCATCACGGTGAACACCAACCAAAACCCGTCCACGACCATCGCCATTTGGAACGTCGGCACCACGCGCGCCACGAATAACGCGATCTTCGTCTACGGCACGTTCGGCGCGGGCAAGTTCGCCACCACCGGTGACAGTTCGCCGTTCGATGACGGCACGGGCGACCCAAATGATTCCCTGTTTTACTCCCAAGGTTACGCCGACCCCAGCACCAGCAACGGCCGGGTCATCCTCAACGCCTCGCTCTGGCTCGCACAAAGCCTGGTCGCCACCAACCCGCCCCCGCCGCCTTTGAAAATCGCCCATTCGGGCACAAATGCCTTTCAGATCGCCTGGTCTTTCTCGACGACCAATTACACCCTGCAAGGCAGCACCAACTTTGCATCGTGGTACATCATCACGAACGGCATCCAGACCACCGGCACCAACAGCGTCTTCACCAACAGTTTCTCCGGCCAGAAACAATTCTTCCGGTTGATGCAGTAAGTAACTAGGAGCGCGGGCGGCTCGCCCGCGTGTTCATGGTATTTTTGGATTTGATTTTAAGAACTGGCGGGCGGGCCGCCCACGCTCCGCGCGGATTTTCGCTTGCCCGGACGCACGTTCTGTGTGAAAACCCATTGGACAAGGTATGAAGACCAAGGCTGATATCGTCGCAAACTGGCTCCCGCGTTACACGGGCACGCCGCTCAAGGACTTCAGGAAGCACATCCTGCTCGTCAATTTCAACAACTACGTGGAGATGTTCGCCAAGTGGCACAAGGTGCCCATTCGCGGCGCGGACAAACCTATGCCCAACGCCACGGCCAACGGCATCACCATCATCAATTTCGGCATGGGCAGCGCCAGCGCCGCGACGATCATGGACCTGCTTTCCTCCATCCATCCGGAAGCGGTTCTGTTCCTCGGCAAATGCGGCGGATTGAAACATGTGGCCAAGCTCGGTTCACTCGTGCTGCCCATCGCGGCGATCCGCGGCGAGGGTGCTTCGAATGACTATTATCCGCCCGAGGTGCCCGCCCTGCCCGCTTTCAGCCTGCAAAAAGCCATCTCCACCACCATCCGCGATCACAAACGCGATTATTGGACTGGCACGGTCTATACGACCAACCGCCGTGTGTGGGAACATGACGATGCTTTCAAAAAATATCTGAAAAAAATCCGCTGCATCGGCATCGACATGGAAACGGCCACGATCTTCATCACCGGTTTCCACAATGAGATCACCACGGGCGCGCTTTTACTGGTATCCGACCAGCCGATGACCCCGGACGGCGTGAAAACGGCGGCGAGCGATGCGAAGATAACCCAGGTGTTTCTCGACAAACATCTGCGCATCGGCATTGATTCGTTAAAACAATTGATCAACAACGGACTGACCGTGAAGCACCTCCGGTTCTAAAATTTTTAAAAAAGCGGAAACATTTAACTCTCAACATTGAACATCCAATTCTCAAGGGCGCTCGCTTCAGGCCGCGCTTCGATGCTGGGCGTTGAATGGTGAAAATTGAATGTTTTTTTGAAATTTGAACTTCAGTCGGAGCGCCGCCTTACCGCGCATTCCCAATTTCCACCGCCAGATCTTCCACCATCCAGTTGGCGCGGGTGCCCTGCAATTTATCCGCCGCCGCGCCGTGTTCCCAAACAGCATAGTGCAAGGTCTTCGCCACCTCCGCCTGCAGTTCCGGTTGCGCCAGCAGGCCGGCGAGGAAGCCAGACAACAGATCACCGCTGCCGCCCTGGCCGAGATGCGGGTTGCCGGATGGGTTCACAAAAATATCGCCTTCCGCGCAACCGGTCAAAGTCTGATGGCCTTTCAGGATGACCCAGGCGCCACCGAATTTTTTGGAGATCTCACGCAAGGCTTTCACGCGGTCAGCCTGGACCTTGGGCACGGGCCAGCCCAGCAGGCGTCCGGCTTCACCGGGATGCGGGGTGAGAACGCGGATGTATTTTTTTAGAAACGGTTCCGGGGTCAGCAGATCCAGCGCGCTCGCATCCACAATCAGGGGATTCGGATAATCGCGAAACCAATGGCGGAGGGCGTGGCGCAGTTCCATGTGATTGTGCAAGCCGGCCAGCCCGGGCCCCACCAGCAGCGCATCAAAACCGGTGGACATCTTTTTGGGATCGGCCTGCCACAGGCTCACCATCGCCGATTGCAACTGCCCGGCGACCGGATAATAAATATCCTCCTGCGCGAACACGGTCACCAGTCCCGGTTGCGCCCGTTGCGCTCCGCGTGCGGCGATCACCGCCGCACCGTGATAGCCCAGGCTACCGGCCAGGATGGAGACATGGCCGTAGGAACCTTTGTGCCCCGCGACCGCGCGCGGCGGCGGAAAATTTTCAAAATCTTCCGGCAACGTCCATTTCAATTCCGAGGCTGGCGGACAAGGAATCAAAGCCACGTCATCGGCCACTTCCAACCGGCCCACGAACGGCCAGGCCACCGAGGCGAGCATCCCGATTTTCGGCGCCCCCACCGTCAGCGTGATCGCAGCCTCGATGCACGCGCCAAAAATTTCACCCGTATCCGCATTGAGACCGGAAGGAACATCCACCGCCAGCACGCGAATTTTGGCGGCGTTAACAACGCCGATGATCTTCTGCCATGCCTCATCCAGCGGACGGTTCAGGCCGATGCCAAAAAGCCCGTCGATGACGAGTGCCGGTTTGGCCTGCAAGGCCTTTTCTACATGGGCCAAATCCGTTTCCGGGGCCAGCAGATCAAGGATGCTGACTTGCCGGTCGACCAAAAATTCCCGCGCCGCGCGCACGTCGTCGCCATTGTGACCTTTGCCGGCGAGGATGAGGATGGAGTCGTTGGCTCCGGTAAGCTGGTGGACGCGGCGGGCCAGTTGGCTGCCGACACGGCGGATAACTTCCGCCTCAGTCTGGCCGGTG
This sequence comes from Verrucomicrobiia bacterium, assembly GCA_035943555.1. Classification (GTDB taxonomy): domain Bacteria; phylum Verrucomicrobiota; class Verrucomicrobiia; order Limisphaerales; family UBA11358; genus UBA11358. Next base: position 1,494 of record DASZCA010000067.1, on the reverse strand, counting down.
GCCCAGGTGGCGGCTTCCCATTCACGCATCTGCGCGACGCTGAGGACTGGAACTGGCATAAATTAATGATGACATAAAAAATCCCCGGCGCAAAAGGAGAATGCCGCGAACGCGATTTCCCGTCACCTAATCGTCACACGGTTGTCACCTGATTGGAATTGTGTGACGAATTGGTGCATGACATCCTGCGCAGCGTGAAGCAGAGAATTCTAGTGGTGGATGATGAGCCGGAGGCGGTCGAACTCGTGGAGTTCAATCTCAAGCAGGCCGGCTATGCCGTCACCACGGCGGCGGATGGCGCGGAAGCTTTGAAAAAAGCCCGCGCCCAGACGCCGGACCTCATCGTGCTGGATGTGATGTTGCCGGAGATGGACGGCTTTGAGATCTGCAAGACCTTGCGGCTCGAGGCGGCCACGGCGCGCACCCCCATCCTGATGCTCACGGCCAAGGCGGCGGAGATCGACCGCGTGCTCGGCTTGGAACTTGGCGCAGATGATTATCTCACCAAACCTTTCAGCCCGCGCGAACTGATGTTGCGCATCAAAAAAATCCTCGCGCGCGGCCAGGCCGAGGAAAAGCCCAAAGATCAGTTACGCTTCGGCGATCTGCACATCGACGTGCCGCGCCACATCTCGACGTGGAAGGGCAAGCCGATCGAACTGACGGCCACGGAGTTCAAGCTGCTGACCATCCTTGCCCAGCGCAGCGGCCGGGTGCAGTCACGCGACCAGTTGCTCCGCGATGTCTGGGAGTATGACAGCCTGATCGACACGCGCACTGTGGACACGCATATGCGCCGCCTGCGCGAAAAAATCGGCGCGGCCTCGAAGCACTTGGACACGGTGCGCGGCGTGGGTTACCGGTTTGTGGAATAACGCAAATGGATTGGTGGATGAACGGATTCATGGATAAGCCACCGGCGAAAGCGCAAACATCCGTCCAAAAATCCAAATACCCCGCCATCCAGAAATCCGTGCCATCCGCACTTATCCGTGGTTAAATGATTCCTGTGTGGTTTTTCTTTTTCATCCTCACGCTCGCGGCGCTGACCGCCCTGCACTTCTGGTGGCGGGCCAAGTTCAGCGCATTGGAAGGCCAGCGGGTGGCGGAGATCGAGACTTCCCAGCGCCGCCAGCAGCAGACCGCCGTTGACGCCAAGGCGCAGCAGCAGGTGCTGTTCAACTCCATGCTCGAGGGTCTGCTGCTCCTCGACCGTACACAGAAAATCTATCTCGCCAACCGTTCGTTCAAAAACCTGTTCGGCCTGAAGAACGAGCTGCGCGGCAAGACCATCCTCGAAGCCTTGCGGCTGCATGAGTTGGACAACCTCGTTAAGCGCGTGCAGGTGGAGGGCCAGGTTTTCGATTACGAGGTGAAGCTGCCGGACCTGAGCGAACGCTGGCTGCAGGTCAACGCCGCGGTCATCAATAATTCCGCCGGCGAACGCGAAGGCACCATCCTGGTTTTTCACGATCTCACGCGTCTGAAACAGTT
>DASZCA010000066.1:0-4251 GCA_035943555.1 Verrucomicrobiia bacterium | reverse complement strand
GTCCTGGCGATAGATGAACGAAGCACCATTCACCACCCGGATGTCCGCAAATTCCTTGAGCGGAATCTGCTGTCCGCCGGGCGTCGGCACCAAGATGTTTCCGATTTCTTCCGGGTTATCGCGATATTCACGTTCCAGCCGGACGACCAGATCGAACTGTTTTTCCTGCTGTACCACCTGCGTGGCCACGTCGCCGCCAATCGCAGTCGTGATCAGGCCGTTGATGTCCGCGACGTTCACGCCGTAACGCGCGATCATCGCCCGGTTGATTTTTATATCGAGGCTGGGCTGGCCCAACTCTTTCACCAAGGTCACATCCCGGATGCCGCGCACCTGTCCCAAAACTTGTTTGATGGCTTTGCCCTTTTGCTCAAGGACATTCAAATCGGAACCAAAAACCTTCACCGCCAGCGCGCTCTTCAAACCGGATTCCGCCTCATCCACCGCGTCTTCCGCCGGCTGCGTGTAGTTGAAAATGATTCCCGGAAAAGACTGAAGCTTCGCATTGACCGCTTCGATCAACTTGGTTTTGTTGCGATAAGAGCCCTTCCACTCCGAATAGGGTTTGAGCCCGACATAAAATTCGACGTTGAAAAATCCGGTTGCATCCGTGCCATCATCCGGCCGCCCGAGTTCCGACGCCACCGTCGTGACTTCCGGAAACGATTTTAACACCTCACGGATCTGTGGCGTGATCTTGGCCGATTCGTCGAACGAGATTGTGTACGGCATCGTGGCTCGCACCCACAGCGCACCTTCATCCAGTTGCGGCATGAACTCCGCCCCGATGCGCGGAATGAGCAACAGTGACAGCGCCAGCAACAGGGCCGAGGCCAGCGTCGTCCTCCACGGACGCGCGAGACAGAAATCCAGACCCTTGATGTAAGCGGATTTGATGGCTTCAAACACTGCGCTCCGGCGCTCCCGCACACCCTGCCGCATGAACCACGAACACAATACCGGCAGCAATGTCAGCGTGACGATCAACGACCCGATCAGGGCAAAGACCATCGTGTCCGCCATCGGCTTGAACAATATCCCGGAAGGCCCTGCCAGCACATAGATCGGCAGAAAGCTGGCGACAATCACCGCGACGGCATAAAACAACGGCCGGTCCACTTCCGCCGCCGCGTCCTTGATGATTTCCATCACGTTCAACGGCGTTCCCTTGCGCAGGGCCAGTTGACGGAAAATGTTTTCCACCATCACCACGGCACCATCCACCAGAATACCGAAGTCGATCGCCCCGATGGAAAGCAGGTTGGCCGAAGCGTTTTGAAGATCCAGGCAGATGAACGCAAAGAGCAGCGAGAGCGGAATGGTCGTGGCGACAATCAACCCGGCACGAAGATCGTAGAGGAAAAATATCAGGATCACGACGACCAGCAGCATGCCGCGCAAAAGGTTTTGCTTCACCACCTGCGTCGTCAGTTGTATGAGATCAGTCCGGTCATAGAAGGGAACAACTTTGACATCCTTGGGCAGGATTTGATTATTGAGTTCCTTGGTTTTGGCCTCGACCCGCTTGAGCACATCCTGGGTTTTCTCACCGGTGCGCAACAAGATGACGCCCTCCACGGCATCATCCTGCTTCTCATAGCCGAATTCGCCCAACCGCGGCGCGATGCCGATGACCACACGGCCGACATCCTTGAGCAACACCGGCGTGCCGTCATGCACGGCCAGCACCACGTTGCCGATGTCTTCCAACGTTTCCATGCGGCCCTCGCCGCGCACATAATAAAACTGGCCGCCCTGCGAATAAAATCCGCCGCCCGCATTGCCGTTGTTGGCTCCCAACGCACTCTCCACCTGCAACACAGACAGGCCGACGCCGGCAATCTTTGTCGGATCGAGCAGCACCTGATATTGCATGGTACCGCCGCCAAAGCCCGAATCATCCGCCACGCCCGCCAGGGATTTATAGGCGGGTTCGATGACCCAATCCTCGAACGTTTTGAGTTCCATCGGCGACCGGTCGGAGCTTTGTAATACGTACCGGTAAATGAGCCCCGAAGGCGAAGACAGGGGTGAGACCGAAGGCGTCACGCCGGTCGGCAGGCTGAGGCCGGACATCCGGTTAAAAACTTCCTGACGGGCAAAGTTATTGTCGGTGCCATCGTGATAAGTGAGGATGACATCGGACAAGCCATACAGCGAGATGGAGCGCTGCGTGCTCATCTTTGGCACGCCATTCATGCCGATCTCGATGGGCACCGTGATCAACCGTTCGACTTCCTCGGCGGCGTGGCCGGGCCATTGGGTGATGATCTCAACGCTGGGTGCCGCGAGATCGGGGTACGCGTCCACCGGCAGCCGTTCCAACGAATGTGTGCCCGCGGCGATCAACACCAGCGTCAGGATGACGACGAGAAAACGTTGCCGCAACGATGAGAAGACGACCCGGTTCATGACCGAAGCCGTTCGCGGCACCGTTATGCTGGGAGGCAGTTGGTCGTTCATTGGTTTTGCATGAATTGAACGAACAAACCGCCATCGCTGACGATCTGGTCGCCGCCTGACAGACCATCGGCGATGTCATATTGGTCGCCCGTGCGATATCCCAAAGTCACATGCCGCCGGGCGAAGCTGCCATTATTCTGCACCCTATAAACAAAAGGCAGGTTTTCATCATCCCGTAAAATGGCGGCCGCCGGCACCAGCAGCCCGGTGCTTTCTTCCTTGGCCTGGATCCGCACGCGGACATACATCTGTTTTTTGAGGAAGTCGCCCGGATTATCCACAACCACCCGCACCAGCACCGCCCGGGTATCCGGATTCACGAGCGCCGCGATGTTGTCCACGGTCCCAGCAAAACTGTTGGTCGCGATGCCCGCCGTCACTTCCGCCGAATCGCCGGTGCTGATCGAAGCCAGGTCGGAACCAAAAACCTGCGTCATGACCCAGACGCGGGAAAGATCGGCCACGGTGAAACACGGCGTGCTCCCCGCCGCCAGCAATTGTCCGGGGCTGATCAATTTTTCCACCACGGTTCCCGCGATGGGCGAACGGATCGTGCCGCTGGGACGCGATACCGGCAGGCCGGCCTGCAAATCTTTGATGGCTTGCGGATCGACATTCAGCGAGACGAGCGCTTGCAGTGCGGCATCGCGATCGGCTTCTGCATTGATGGCGTCCGTCTGCGCCTGCTCTTCTTCACGTTGGGCCAGGCCGTTGTGCTGGATCAAATCCTTGTCGATATCCGCCACCCGCCGCAGGGTCTGGGCCGTGCTGAGCGCCTTGCGGTAGGTGCTGATGGCCGTGGCAAAATCAGGTGAATCCACTTCCGCCAGCGGATCACCTGCATTCACCTTTTGACCGGGCGAAACGAGCAACCGCGACACCGGCCCGCCGAACGGGGCCAGCACGCTGGTGGCCTGATCGTTGTCGAAATCAACCGTCCCGGTCGTCTCCGTCGTCTTGTGAAACGGCATTGATGCGACCGTGTACACCTGAATTTTTTGCCGTTGCGCCGCCGTCAACGTCACGTTACTGACGGTCACTGACGCCGTTTCCGAACTCACTTCCGTTTTATGAGAACAGCCGGTCACGAGGGCGATGAGAGCGACGGCGATGAAAGCGTACTTCGCGGTTTGGAGTTCCGCCTTTAGGCGGCGTTGCGCGTTGTCCAGCCCGAACCGCCCAAAGGCGGAACTCCAAACGAGGTGATGTCCAGCTTCCAAAAGCGCATTCAGAAGCGCGCTGACGAGTCCGCGCACAGGGGCGCCCCACTGCCCCGTCATCGGTACCGCGTAAAATGATTTATTTTTCATGCTTGGTATTATTTAAGTCCGCCCGCTGCCACCAACCGCCGCCTAATGCCTGAAATAACGCTGCCGTATCGGCGAAACGGCTGGCCTGGGCCTGTACAAGATTGATCCGGGCCTGGTGACAGGCTTGCTCCGCGCTCAGCAGCGCCACATAGCTGATGTAACCGCTCTTCCATTGCCGTTGGGATAGATCCAACGTGATCTGGGCGTCATCGGCGGCAGTCGCGGACGCCTTCAGACCATCGGCGTCCTGTTCCAAAGCGGTCAAGCTATCGGCGACATTTTCGAAGGCGTTCAAGATCGTGCTACGATATTGTTCCGCCGCCTGCACATAGGCCGCCTTGGCCGCACGCTCCTGATGCAACAACGTACCGCCTTCAAAAATGGGCGCCGTCGCCGCCGCGCCAAGGCCCCAAAAGCCGGTACCGGACGTGAACAGTTTATCAATCGAAAGCGCCGTGCTGCCCGCATTGGCGGTCAA
>DASZCA010000065.1:0-12610 GCA_035943555.1 Verrucomicrobiia bacterium | reverse complement strand
CTCCCAACTCGCGACCATTGAGTCTTGCCTGCGCCATGACTTGCACCTCGCCCAGATCAAGCCAAGTTTCAGTCTTTTGCTTTCCAGTTTCCACCGGTTGCCAATCAAAAGTTTTCGTGTAAGTCGCCGTGCCGGAAAAATATTTCACTCCCGGATTGGTGGAATCGCTCAATGAAATAAGGTGATCCAAGGTGACTTGTTCCGGCGCGCCCCATTTCGGCGGAAAATGCACGTCCCATGCGCCCGCGATTTCTTGGGGTGCCGGCACATTTTTAATTTCCACGTGCCGCGTCTTGCCGCTCGCACTGGCCATTTCGTAAAGCCCCGGTCGCGCGGCAACAATCTCCATCCGTCCTTTCATGTCGCGTCGGATTTCCGCCAGACGGTTGGCGACCGGCGCCAGCCAGCTCAAATGGATATTGTCATCACCGCCACCTTGAAAATATTCCAGACGAAAACGATATTTCTGCCCGGCCACCAGATTGATTTTTCCCGTGTGCGCTTCGTTGCCGGTATCCAGCGCCCAATGATCAATCACGCTCTGGTCATCAATAAATAAACGGCAGCCATCATCCGCGTAGAGGCAGAAGGTAAATTCACCCGATTTCATCGCCGTCAACGTCCCTGTCCAGCGCGCGGACCAATTGTCAGCCGGAACCCCCGCCGCTGGCGAACCGTTATGCCACGCAAAATCGACCGCCGCATCTTTTCTGACCACGACCGGCTTGCCGTTCAAATCCGGGTTTGCAAAATATTCTCCCGTCACACCTTGCACCCCATCCGGGCCGGTCGTGAACATGATCGCCGGATTCAAGCTGATGTTGTCCGTGTCCCGGCCGGTGACGGTGAAACGGTCGCCATTGGCGGTGTATTCCAAGACCAGCGTTTTGACGATGCCAAAAGCGGGATCATCACCCGCCGCCAATTGCCCCACCTGAAATGCAAATTCACCACGATCCACCAACGCCTGCACCTTGCTAACTACATCGCGGGTTCGTGCGACATCACCGGCCACACCATAAGTTGCTTTTTCAACCCTGATCACCGGCGACTTTTCCAACGGCACGACCGGTTCACCATTGCAGGTGAAACTGACTACCGGATCAAACGGCTTGGCCTGCGGGCGAAAAATCACAAACGTTGAACCGCTCGCTTCGAGACGCAGCGGAATGGAAACACACGTTGCTGTATCTTCATAATTCGCCAGCGGCGACATTTCACCGGTCTGCGGATTCCATAACTCCGGGCGCAAGTCCTTCACCCGAAAATTACATTTTGCTTCCACCGTCGTGGCCGCCTCGTTCGCCACAAAATAGATCTCCGTGTCGCCGGCCTGCCGGTGAATCCAATTCAGCTTCACGCTCGATGTAAAATCGGCCGGTGTCGACAATTGCGCCAGCACAATTTTAAGCGGCTGCCCCCAGATCACTTTGCCTTTGCCGAATGAGTGTTCCGTCACGGCCTTGCCATCACAATCGCCCCAGACTTCCGCCGCCAGCTTGGCGACCCTTTCGTCACAGTTCGGATAATCCGTCAGGCTTGGCGAAGCAGTAGGGCACGGTCCTATGACCGTGGCACCGGCCGCAACCAGTTGTTTGATTTTTTCAACCAGCGCCGGTGTCATCAACGTGTTCACTTCCGGCAATACCAAGACCGCGTAGCTCATGCCATCCGGCAGAACCAAACGTCCGTCTTTCACGCTCATGCGCGCGATCAAGGCTTCCGCGCTGCACTCGTCGTATTTGTAACCGGCCGGCACCGCCGGGGCGGGCGTGAATGACGTTTGATCGGGCAGTTGCGGACGCAGATAGCACAAATCGGCCACGAACAATCCCTGCCGCAACACGTACTGGCAGCGCGCCAGATATTCGTGCCACGCTGTGGACATCTCCCACCACGTCTGCGTGCGTTCGTAGTGCAACCCCCACGGACCCATCGTCGCGCCCGGAAAACGGTCGAGATAGGGCTGATGCGCGTAGCGATGGATCACAAACCGGTTGATGCCCTGCGAAAATTCATAATCACCGAGCGCCTTGACGGTCGCCGGATGATATTTCCACTGTTCGTTGTCGCCGGAAGTGAACGCTTCCGCGCCGACGATCCTGTCACCCATGATATGGCCCACGGATGCCATCTGCCGCGCCATGGCTTCATTCTCATTGCCGCCGGTCGCCCAAAATTCGCTCATCGGCTCATCCGCTTGCTGGGTGTATGTCGCCTCGTCCCCAAATGGCAGATGATAACCTTCCAGGCTCAGGCGCAGTCCGTGTTCATGCGCCAGCTTCGCCAAAGCTCCCACGTAATTCGTCGCCAGCAGCTCGGAAATGGTCTGTTGAAAGTCCCAGCGGAAACGGCTCACGGTTGCGGCATCACCGATGCGGAGGCCACCGCCGATGACGTCGGGCAGAAACGGAACCGGGTCATAGCCGCGCCGCTGTTGAAACTCCTCGCGAAATTTTTCCGTCCAGTTCTGCGAACCCACTTCCCAACTGTCGATGTGGGTCGCCGAAAGCGTGGTCCCCGCGAGCGGCCCCACTTCCGCGACGAGCTTTCCGATCATGTTCGTGAAATGCAATTCCATCGCTTCGCGGCTCAGCTTGTCGCATTCCAATCCGTTGCCACCCTTGACCGGCGGACGAGTAGATGAGCCGGTGGTGGTGTGGCCGATGCGTTGGATGGTCCATTTGCCAGCGGGAACTTCCCAAGCCAATTTTCCGTCCGCACCCAGTTGCGCCGTCAAGTTCACCACGGCACCGGGTGCCACGGCGCCATTTGCCGCTTCGGGAATGGCAAGCACCGCGATGTCGCGGTAAAAATCATCATATTTCACCGTGCTGTTAAAACCGTCATGCGCCCGGTTGCCTCCGGTATCAGGTCGCGGCAAAACGGTTGAAAAATGGGCCGGACCTTCCACGGTCAAATTTGTTGTCACCAGCATTTGCATGGAATATTCCGGCGTGATCCATGGCCCGCTACTGCCACACCAACCGGGCCCGTTCGTCATGTTGATTTCAAGTCCCAACCGGTGCGCCTCCGCGACCGCGAAACAAAACAGCTCCTGCCATTCCGCGTTCATGAAATCTGCCGTGCCCGGCGGCGGTGCAAAGCGCTCCACCACATCCATGATGATGACGCCGCCGATGCCCGCGCGCTTCATCGCTTCCAGATCGGCGGTGATGCCTGCCTTGGTGACATTGCCGTTGTTCCAAAACCAATAAACCCACGGCCGGGCCGAAGCGGGCGGCCGGACAAAGTGAGCTGACAGGTCATCTGCCAGCAATGGGCATGACCACATCGCCAACAGGAGCGCGATCAATGATTTAATTCTCATAAATTTCATGTTTGCGAACCGCCAGTTCAATCGGATGCCGGGATGAGGCGAAGCCGGAACGTTTGAATACCCCAGCGTAGTGCAAATGCCAGACCGGGCTCAAGGCACACGCAGCCGAAAGAAATTGACCTGTCCTGACAGGTTGACCGGCAGCGAGTTTGAGAAAGCACCGTTCGCATCCAGTGTGCCGGTGCTGTTCGTCAGCCAATTGATTGGTGCCGCCAGATTCGTGGTCACCAGCCAGGTGTACCCCGCCCCGGGCGAACCGTTCGTGCCCGTCAAGATCAGGTTGCCACCTGAAATTTTGGCCGCGCCCAAAACCGGTGCGGTGAAAAATAATGACGCCTTGGTCAGCCGCACATTGTCAAAATCCGCCTGGATGGTCGTGTCGTTGCCAATCACCGACAGCGACAGGGTAAGGTCTCCGCTGACCGAAGCGCCCGTGATATACGTCACCGAATAGTCCTGCCAAGAATTTTGCGCGGCGGGCAATCCGCCGCCGCTGGCCAGCAGCTTGCCAAGGTTGCTGGTGCCGTTGATGAGCGAGATGATTCCGGCCGAGTTCACGCGATCTTTGCGGGAGCCGATCGCCACCGTCAACGTATAGACGGTGTTCGACTGCAACGGCCCGACATCCTGATAAAGGCCACCCACGGGCGTGGCACTGAACACGTTGACCCAGCCGTACTGGCTGCCCAGCGCCGGAGAACCCAGCGGATTATTGGCGGTATATTGCGTGGCATTGGGATGCCCGGTGCCCCGGTCATCAACGGCTGTTTTGTTAAACCCGGTCCAGCCGCTGGGAACGGTGGACATATCCGCGCCATTGCCAACCACATTGGCTTCAAAGCTGAAGTTGCCCACGGCAACCGGTGCCGCCGGCGGCGTCACCGGCACCGGCGTCGATGTCAGCCGCACATTATCGAAATCCGCCTGGATCGTTCCGCTGCCGATGGTGGAAAGCTCAATCGTCAAGTCTCCGCCCACAGAAGCACCGGTGGTGAAGGTCACCGTGTAGTCCTGCCAGGTGTTTTGCGTGGCCGGCAGTCCGCCGCCATTGGCCAAAACCGTGCCGTTGTTGTTAATGCCGTTGATGAGGGAAATGATTCCCGGCGAATTATTCCGGTCCGCCCGGGAACCAATGGCTACGGTCAGCGAGTAAATGGTGTTGGGTTGCAAGGTTCCGACATCCTGATAAATGCCGCCCACGACGCCGGAATTAAACATGTTGATGTAGCAGTATTGGTTGCTGGCGGCGGGAGCGGCCAGAGGGTTGCTGACCGTAAAATCAACTCCGCCCGCGTTCTGCGAACCGATGCCACCGGCCCCGCCCGGATTAAAAGCCGTCCAACCGGCAGGCGTGGACGGCACCGTTGTGCCCGGCGACGTCGCATCAAATTCAAAGCTGGTGTTATTGATGATCCCCGCTTGCGGCGTCACGCCGACCTCCGACGAATTAAGGCTCTCCCCATTGGTATTGAATGCGGATACTTTGTAATAGTAATTCACGCCGGAGCTCAGTCCGGTGTCAGTGAAACTATTGAAAGCCGTTGCGGCATTCGTAGCGATGACGATTTCCCCGCCACTGGTCGTGGAACGTTTCACCTTGTAGCTGGCCGCCGCCGGTGAGGTGTTCCATGACAAAATCACCTGTTTGCCACCGGGCGCTGCCGCCAGTCCGGCCGGTGCCGTTGGTACGATACCACAGGCTTCATAGACGGACGCAGCCCAGTAGGTGGCGTTGAAAACCACATCCGGATAATAAAAACCGCCCTGCACGCCTGTCTCGAGATACCAGCCATGAAAATTGGCCTCGCTCGCCGTGTTGCTTTCCTGTCCCGGTATCACCACGACGCCATGACCAAAGGCGGCATTCCACTGTCCCGGATCATTGCCCGCGCCGCCTTCATAACATTGGAGATAGATGGCATCGCAATTGGTGAGGTTGTTTCTCAGACTCACCCAAAAACTTTGGGCGGTGTAGGGAGCCAGCGTGAACTTGTAACCCAGACCGCCCAGCATGTTCGCGAAACTGGTCGAGGAACTGACATCGTAGGTCTGCTCGTCGTCATCATTGATGGCATCAATGCCTGGCACCGCGCTCTTCAACGCCTGAAAATTTTTATAGAGCATGCTGCCGGGACCTGTCCCCTGCGCAAGCACCAAGGCTTTGATATTGTCATAGCTGGTGTCCATCCAGCCGCCGATGCAGACCTCATAACGCGTGACCGTGGTCGGCGGCGTCTTCAAGGTGGTGATCAGCGAATTCCAATTGCTCGGGCCGAGATAAACGCCATTGCTGCAAGCAATGCCGCCAATCAACAAAGTGCCGTCCGCGTTAACGTGCATCGCGAAGGTGATGAGCGTCGTGAAGCCCGAGGCCTTGTCCAATGCCATGGATGGATTGCTGAATTGAAAGTAGTCATTCCCGTCCGCCCCATAGTTCATCACGTTCGCGGCGGAGCCACGCAATGGGCTCAAACCCATTTGAAAAAGGATCAACAGCAGTAACGCCGCCACTGAAAAATTTTGCCGTGTAGACATGGGTTCGTTCGGGCTCAGGGTATCCGTAACCGGAAAAATCCGGCGGGTTGCGATGGGTTGATCGGGATGACATTCGAGAACGCGCCTGAACCGTTCAACGTGCCGGTGCTGTTCGTCCGCCAACTCACCGGGTCGGCGAGGTTGGTGGTCGCCAGCCAGGTGTAGCCGCTGTTTGGCGAGCCATTGGCACCCGCCACGATCAAATTGGCACCCGACACTTTTAACGTCCCGAATATGGGCGGTTGGAGATTGGCCGGTGAGGTGGTCAGCCGCACATTGTCAAAATCCGCCTGGATGGTTGAACCGTTGCCCAGCACGGACAGCGCAATGGTCAGATCGCCGCTGACGGATGGCCCGGTGGTGTAGGTTGCTGAATAATCCTGCCAGGTATTTTGCGTGGCCGGCAGCCCGCCGCCGGTGGCCAACACCGTGCCGCTGCTGGTGTTACCGTTGAGCAGCGAAATGATGCCCGGCGAATTCAGGCGGTCCGCCCGCGAGCCGATCGCCACGGTCAAGGTGTAGGTCGTGTTGGTTTGCAATGCCCCCACGTCTTGATAGATCCCGCCGGTCACGCCCGGATTGAACATGTTGACGTAGCAAAATTGATTGCCTGCAGCGGGCAGCGCGAGCGGGTTATTGGCCGTATAATCACCGCCGCCTGCGTGTTGCGAACCGATGTCGCTCGGCGCTCCTTGGTTAAACGCGGCCCAAGAAGTTGGAACCGAAGCGACCACCGCACCATTGGCCGCGGTGTTCACTTCAAAACTGGGATTGCCGAGCAGGGGCGTTGCCGTCAGCCGCACATTGTCGAAGTCCGCCTGGACCGTCGTCGCGTTGCCGATGGCCGATAATACGATAGTAAGGTCGCCTCCAGCCGAGGTTCCGTTCGTGAAGGTGATGCTGTAATCCTGCCAAGTGTTCTGCGTGACCGGAATTCCGCCGCCGCTTGCCAGCACGGTGCCGGTGTTGTCCGTGCCGTTCACGAGCAAAATATTTCCCGGCGAGTTCAGGCGGTCCGCGCGGGAACCGATCGCCACGGTCAGAGTATAAATCGTGTTGGGCCGCAAGGCTCCGACATCTTGATAGATGCCGCCCGTCACGTTCGGGTTGAACATGTTGATGAAGCAATACTGGTTGCCGGCAGCCGGGGGGGCCAAAGGATTGATGACCGTGTAATCGGTGCCCCCGGCGTTTTGCGAACCGATGTCGGAACTGCCCGCTTTGTTAAACGCCGTCCATCCGGTCGGAACGGCGGCCACGACCGCCCCGCGCGACGTGACATCCGTTTCAAAGCTGAAATTGAAATTGGTGACGGTCACCGTGGAATACGGCGAGGAAAAAACATAATTGCCAGACCCGACGTTGTAGACAGCCGCACCGTTCGAAACTCCAACATAGGTCACGCCCGGGGAACTGGTCGCCAACACGCCGCTCTCGGTGATGGCGCCCGCATTCGTGGTGGGCACCCAGATTTGCGCCGTTGTGTTCGGCGGAATCGCCACGTTCATGGTGAAAGCATTACCGGTGTACGTCCACGCATTCGTAATACCACCTTGGATGGAATTGTAATATCCTTGTGCCGAAGTTAGCCCGCCGCCGAGTTGCGGGCTGATGCTGATCCTGCCAAAACCCGGCGCCAGTTGGTTGATGCCGAGGATGCCCCGGTAAAACCATTCCGCGCAGGTGCCAAAGTTCGCGTGATTGAGGGAATTCATGGCATCCTCGCTGATGTTCACCGTGCCATCCGCGTTGAAACTGTTCCACAATTCAGAAATCGTGGTGGCGCCCACGCCAACTTCAAAACCCCAGGAGGGATAGTTCGTCTTTGCGAGCATTTGATACGCGAGATCGTTCCGGCCGATGCCGGATAAGGCAGGTAGCAGCAAATGCGTCGTCACCATGCCCGTGGAAGGATTGCCGCCTTGCGCGTTGACCGCCGTGGCCAGCTTGTTGACAACCAAAGCGCGTTGTGCCGGCGTCAGCAGGTTGAAACTCAGGGCCAATGCGTAACCGCCCTCGGAACCCGAACCTACCGTGCCGTCGGCCGCTACGAAGTTGTTTTGAAAAGCGGTGCAAATGTTGGTGAACAGCGTGCCATACGTTGCAACATCGGAGGTTTTCCCCAAAGCCTGTGCCATTTCCGCCATCATGCTCGCGCACCGGGCATAAAACGCGGTCGAGATCAGCGTCAACGGAGTCGATCCGTCCACCGGCACCCAGTCGCCATATCCGTTGTTGGGACCGACGAAACCGCTGGAGACCGAGGCGTAATACGTCATGTGCTTCACCATGTCGGTGTAAAAGCGCTGGACCGGACGAAGGTCGCCATATGTTTGATACAGATGATAGGGCACAAACACCACCGAGTCCTGCCAGCCCGCCGCAAATCCATCATCGCTCACCAAAGGTGCTTGGTGCCCGAAATCAGATTGCGTCGCGCGGGCTTTGCTGTCCGAAATATCCTGGCTCCATTTGCTTAGAAAACTTTCTGCCTGGGCCATGAAGGTTCCCGTGCCCATGATTTCAATCCCGTCACACCACCCTGCCCGCTCGGAACGTTGCGGGCAATCGGTCGGCACCTCGAAATAATTATCACGCACGGACCAGAGCATGTTGGAATAGATCTGGTTGATCAGGCCGTTGGAACATAGGAAAGCGCCGGCATCCGGCAGAGCAGTGCGAACGGAAACGGCGGTAAAGGTGGTCGCGCTGGGCGGCTGGACCACGCCCTGCACTTCCACATATTGAAAACCGTGATAGGTGAAACGGGGCTCCCACGTTTCGATTCCGCCGCCCTTGCAGATATAGGTATCCATCTGCAGCGCCATGCGCAAGTTATCCCGGAACACCGTGCCATCCGGATTCAGTCGCTCGCCGAAGCGCATGACGATCCGCCGGCCCGCCGGCTGGTTGGTGACCTGCAAACGCACCCAACCGGAAATGTTTTGGCCGAAATTTAAAACATACAAACCGGGCTGCGGTTGCGTGATGCTGGTGGGCGCAAAAGTTTGATTGGTACGCACCGGTTCCGCCGGATGTGCCTGGATGATAGGCGAAACTTCCGAACCCGTCGTCACACCCGTCCACGCGGCGCTGGCGAATCCCGGACTGTCCCAGCCGGGCAGTTCGAGCCGCGCATCGTAGGTTTCACCCGCTTGATTGTCGCCTTGGCGGATCGGGCCGAAACCGGCTTGCCACGACGAATCACTGGCGATCACCTGATTCGTTCCGCCGCTGTAAAACAGATGAAGCTGGGCGCGCAGGCGCGTCTTGGTGCCGTAGTAGTTCTGGCCGTCAAAGGCGCAATTTCCGCGATACCAGCCATCGCCCAAAATGGCACCCAAGGTGTTTGATCCTTGTTGCAACAAACTCGTCACATCATAGGCCCGGTAATACAGGCGCAACGCGTAGTCCGTCCAACCTGTGCTGAAAAAATCATTGCCCACTTTCGCGCCGTTCAGGTGCGGTTCCACCAAGCCTTGGCCGGTGACATAAAGAACGGCGCGCACCGGCAACTGGGACAACGTGAAATCTTTTCTAACGTGGGTTGCGGCGAGATAAGTGTTGGCGAAATAGTCCCACGGGCCGACGCCATAAGCGCCGATCACCATGACATTCGGCCAGGCGGTCGCGTCAAAGTTGGTCTGGTTCCAATTGTTGAAAAGCTGGTTGGCGGACAGCCAGGTTCCATCAGTTTGAAAACTGTTCGTCTGTCCATTGCTGTACGTCAGGTCAAACGAACCGATCAGGCCGGCGGGATTCGCACTGGTACCGCCGTTGATGACGGCTACTGCCAGCACGTTGGTGCCATTGACCAAGAACTGTGAGATATCCGCCTGCCCATAATGTTGCCAGAAGTTTTCGTTCTCCACGGATAGTGCGATCTGCCCGTTGACGTACAAGGTGAATTTGTTATCGCCCGTCATGGTGGCGACCGCCTGGCTGATGCTCACGCCCGCCGGCACGGTGATGACCTTGCGAAACCAGCGGGTGGCCACCGGCGCGCTGATCGCCGGATTGCCTTCGGGATACCAGATCCAATTTGCATTGAAGAACGTTGAGCCGGTATTCCAAGCCGGGCCGTCATCGCGTCCGATCCACTGGGCCGTCCACTCGCCTTGGGAAAGGATGCCCATGCTCCATGAGGCCGGCGCACTCCAGCCGGAGGCCTGGCCGTTTTTATCCCAGACTTGCACATGCCAATAACAGACTTGATGCGACGTGAGTGAAGAACCGGCGTAAGCGATCTGTGATGTCTGGTTCGTCGACAACTTGCCGGTGTCCCAAACATCTCCCTGATTGTTCGTCAATGTCTGCAGCGAACTGGCGACTTGGATCTGATAGGCGCTCTGATATTGGCCACGTTCACCTGCGAGAGTGGCCACATCCCGCCAGCTCAGGCGCGGGCTGGTTTCGCTGAGACCAAGGGGATTGATTTTGGATTCACAACGCAGATCCGCCGGTACGATGGCGGCGAAAGCGGAACTCGCCGCCAGCAAAATGATTCCACAACAATTCCGGGCACGGCTTCCGACCTTGGCCAAATTCATAAAATCGCAAAAAAACTTTCATCTCCGGAACTCAATTAAAATCTCCGGACAGCGGCTTCATCAGGTTCAACTGGCTGGCGGTGATATTTCCCCAATCCTCCTGGTAGGCAAAAAAACGGTTGTACGTCAGATTGTCCGTATTCATCAAATACATGTTCTGAAACTTGATCCAGCTCGCCGAACCGTCCACGAACAGAATGTTGCCGCCGGCCGGGTGGGTCCCTCCTTTGACCGGATGCGGACAATGCACCGCCTGCCCCGGCACAAATCCATCACCACCCCAACCAACGTCTGCCGCCGGAAAGCCGGGCAACGGGTTCACCACGCGGTCATTGGCTTCCGCCGCGAGACACCAGCGCGGCTTGGCATTTGAGAGTTTCACCGGGCTGGGCGGATTGGGGATTGTTCCGGCAGGATTCAGCCAGGAGGTGACGCCGCCAAAATAGGCATAGCCGATGGCAACCTGCGTGTTGTTATTAGGATCAACCCGCGGCAGGTAGCTTCGTTCCGGACAGCCCCACATGTTGTTTTCTTCCGCTGAATTGGTTTTGATGACCATGCCGTACCGCTGCAAAGTCGGGAACAGGGCAATGTCCAAGCCGATCGGATTGAACGGCCCGCTTCCTCCAAGCGGAGCAAACAACGTGTCGTTGAAATCCCCCGCATACATGTTACAGGCCAGGCCGACCTGGCGGATGTTGCTCAAACACTGCGTACGCTTGGCCTTTTCCTTCGCCGCCGCCAGTGCCGGGAGCAGCATGGCGGCCAGGATGGCGATGATGGCGATGACCACCAGCAGCTCGATCAAGGTGAACGCCTTGCTCCGCTTCCGGTCGCTCAAATTTATCTTTTCCACCGATACGACTGTTTTCATTGTCTTCAAAATCTGATTGCCAAGGGCGCCCCATTTCCAATTCGCCCCATGTTTCTCATCCGCTTCGAACTTTGTACCTGTCGTTAAAAAAGTTGCCGGAGTGCTGGCTCCGGCAACTTTGCATTCCATTCAATCAAACCGGCCACGCTCGCACCTATGGCCGGGATTTAATCGCCCCGCCTCAAGGCATGCGCACCCGGAAAAAGTTCGCCCGGCCTGTTCCCACCGGAACCGAGTTGGAAAATGCTCCGGTGCCGTCCAATGTGCCGGCGGTGTTCGTGATCCAAACTCCGCTCGCCAGGTTGGTGGTGGACAGCACGGTGTAAGATCCGCCCGCCGTGCCACCGCTACCGGTCAGGATCAAGTTGCCTCCCGAGATCTTCGGCGAAGCGAATTGGAAAACGCCCGCCTTGGTCAGGCGCACGTTGTCAAAATTCGCCT
Source organism: Verrucomicrobiia bacterium (assembly GCA_035943555.1). GTDB lineage: Bacteria > Verrucomicrobiota > Verrucomicrobiia > Limisphaerales > UBA11358 > UBA11358. The sequence continues at coordinate 870 of DASZCA010000065.1, read as the reverse complement.
GATAGGTTGACGCGCCAACGACGGACAGTTGGACGGTAAGGTCACCGCTGACCGAACTTCCCGTAGTAAAGGTCGCGCTGTAGTCCTGCCAGGTGCCGGCCGTGGCCGGTATCCCGTTGGTGCCGGCCAAAAGGGTGCCGGTGTTGTTGGCCCCGTTCAGGAGCGCAATGATTCCGGGCGAGCCCAAGCCGCTGCCGGGTCCGAAACTGGGTCCGCGTCCGAGCGCAACCGTGAGCGTATAGGTGGTGTTGGGCGACAGCGGGCCCACGTCCTGATAGATGCCGCCGGTCGGATCACTGGGGCCTTCGTTGATGGCGAAGAAGTCGCTACCATCCGGGATGGTGGCGTAGGCTCCACTGGCAACGCTGCTGAAGTTGGCATTGTTAAAGTCCGTCCACATCGAGGGGACAACATGAAAGCCGGAACCATTCGCTCCATTCTCGAAGCTGAAGTTGTTCACGGTGACGAAGCTGGGGTCGCTGATCACCACCGCCGTGGAACTGACGACGAAGTTGGTGGCGTTGCTCACGGTCACAAAATAGGAGCTGGTGCCGGAGACCGCATTGAAGGTGTAGTTGGAACTGGTCGCGCCGCTGATCGGACCGTTCTCGTCAGACCATTGATAATGGATCGGCAACGTGCCGTTGGCCGTGACCGACAGGCTGAACGGCGCTCCGGTCGCAACTTCTGAACGGAGCAATTGGATATCTTTCGTGATCGAAACCGGGATGATCGCCGGGGCTGCTGTCTTGGCCAGGCGCACGTTATCAAAATTCGCCTGATAGGTGTTGGCTCCGGCCACGGATAGCTGAACCACCAGATCGCCACTGACGGAAGGTCCGGTGATATAGGTGGCGGTATAGTCCTGCC
>DASZCA010000064.1:0-20076 GCA_035943555.1 Verrucomicrobiia bacterium | reverse complement strand
CATTTCTGTGACGGCTGTTTCAATGCCCGCGATCAGATCGAGATAATCCTCCGTCTTTTCCACCGGCGGCATGAAGACATGTAAACGTCCATCCCGCGGCTCGACACACAGCGCCGTACGAATGATCCACGGCGCACTCTGCCCCACACTGGGACGGCGCAATGGGCTGCCCTCATCCGGCAGCAAGGGTTCCAGCGGTGGCACCTTCTCGCCAAGTTTTTGCGCCCGTTGACCGGGCCCTTGCCCTGGTAATGAGGCCGCTTCCGCGCGCCCCACAAAGCGTTGACGATACGGAAACTCTTTCGGTAATTCCGGCAACTTGGGATTTGACGGGTCCTGCGGCCGCAACCACGGAAAATCTTTTTCAGCGACCCACGGAATCGAGTCCAGCGGCAGGCGCAGGCCCATCGGCGAATCACCGGGGATGAGCCAGAGCGTGTCGTCATCGCGTAAAAACCACGAGCCGGAGATCCAGCCGTTGTCCGTGCGTTTGATCGGCAACGAGTAGCCGACCACGGAATCAAGTCCTTGTTGAAAGATACGCGCGATACGGTCGCGCTCTTGCTTGTTCTTGAGATTGGATTTTTCCGGCGTGACATTGACCGGGAAGCGACGTTCCTTCCATGTATAATAAAAAGCGTCCTCGTATGCCGGGATCAGATGCTTCGGATCGCCGCCAACCAGCGTGGCGACGCGCGATAACAGTTCCTTCGCCTCTTTCGCCCCATGGCCATAATTCTTGGATTCATCCGCGATCAGCGAATCATCCTTCCAGATCGGCACGCCGTCTTTGCGCCAATACGCAGCCAGCGCCCAACGCGGCAGCGGTTCGCCCGGATACCATTTCCCTTGGCCATAATGCAGCAGCGAACCCGGCGCAAATTTCCCGCGCAACCGTTTGATAAGCTCGCCGGAAAGCAGGCGTTTCTTGTGCGACACCGCCGTAAAATTCCATTCCGCGCCATCGGGATCATCGATCGAAACAAACGTCGGCTCGCCGCCCATCGTCAGGCGCACATCGCTTTTTTTCAGATCGTCATCGATCGCGTGGCCGAGCGATTCAATTTTCTTCCACTGTTCATCGGTGTAAGGCTTGGTAACGCGGGGCGATTCGTAAACGCGCGTCACGGTCATGTCGAAGGCGAATTCCGTCTCGCATTCGTCCACGCCGCCGGAAATCGGCGCAGCGCTCGAAGGATCCGGCGTGCACGCCAGCGGAATATGGCCTTCCCCGGCAAACAGGCCGGAGGTCGGGTCCAGGCCGATCCATCCGCCACCGGGCAGATACACTTCCGTCCACGCATGCAGGTCGGTGAAATCTTTTTCCGCACCGCTCGGACCATCGAGCGCTTTCACGTCGGGCTTGAGCTGGATCAGGTAGCCGCTGACGAAGCGTGAGGCCAGTCCGCAATGCCGGAATAGCTGGCAGAGCAGCCACGCCGAATCCCGGCAGGAACCGCTCATCTTTTCGAGCGTTTCCTCGGGTGTCTGCACCCCGGGCTCCATGCGGATGGTGTATTTGATGTCCTTCCAAAGCCGCTGGTTGAGTGCGACGAGAAAATCATTGGTGCGCGGCTTTTCCGCCTCGGGCAGGTCCAGACGCTCCTGCTTGGTGCGTCGTTTGACTTCGCCCAGATAATCCCTCCGGATGGCCGTCAGATATTTTGTGAACGCCGGCGTGAGCCAGCACTTGCGCTGGAAAGGTGCGAGTTCATGGGCCAGCGCCGGGTCATAGGCGAACGGAAACCGGTCCGCCTGCGGTTCCAGGAAAAAATCAAACGGGTTGAACACCGCCATCTCGGCCACCAAGTCCACTTCCACACAGAATTCGCGCGTTGGCTGTTCAAAGACCAGCCGTGCCGAGTAGTTCGACTGCGGGTCCTGCATCCAGTTGATGAAATGCTTTTCCGGTGTGATTTTCAGCGAATAGGACAGGATGCGCGTGCGTGCGTGTGGCGCGGGACGTAACCGCACGACCTGGGGGCCGAGGTTGACCAGCCGGTCGTACTTGTAATGCGTCTTGTGATGGAGCGCGACGTGAATGGACATGGTTCAGTAAGCCTTTATCAAACAATTCCCCGGCAGTTTTGCCCGTTGAATTCACACATCAAAAGCGGACCTTCATTGATATATAGAAGCGCGCGCCACGACTGCTTCGACGTTGGGCGTTGAATGTTCAATGTTGAATGTTTCCCCAAGTTCATGAGCGTGAGACCTGCTGCTGCTGTTCTTCTTGCTGCACCATGTGTTGTTCGTCGGGATTCTGGAACGGTTGAAAGATATAGGCCTGAAAGAGCGCCGCACCGATGTTGTTCAGTTTGAGCTGCGCGTCATCCAGATATCTGTGCAACCCGATCTCAAAAATTTCATCTACGCTGCTAAATTGCAGTTCCGCCAGGAAACGGCCCGTGAGCTTTTCCGCATCATTGCAATAATGCCCTTCCGCCACGCCGGAGATGCGGCGCACCGCCCGGTTCAGATTCGTCACGCAGAAGCGCACGGAGCGCGGGAAATTATCATCTAACAAAAGAAACTCGGCGATCAACCGCGGATGCACATCCGCGCCATAAATGGTTTTGTAGGCATCCCACGCGCTGCACGAACGCAGCACCGCCGACCATTCGATGGCATCCGTCGGGCTCACATTCGCCGGCAGGCCTTTTTCCGGCAATGTCCGGTGCCGCACGTCGAGGATGCGCGTGGTCTTGTCCGCACGTTCCAAAAATTGCCCGGCTTGCACAAACCACCAGCCTTCATCATGCACCATCGTGGCGTTGATGATGCCGATCACGTGCAACGACGCCGATTTGATCTCTTGGAAAAATTCGCTCGGGCTGCGGTCCCACACCTTGCGCGCCTGCGCGGAGCGGATGAACAGATAGACGCGGTTCAATTCCTCCCACAATTCCAACGTGATCTGGTCGCGCACCATGCGCGCATTTTCACGCGCAGAACAGATGCACTGGAAGATTGAATTGGGATTCTCCGGCTGGAACACCAGAAATTCCGTCACCGCCTTGCCTGTGGCATGCGGATGCGCCTTGAAGAACGCCTCGTCGTCGCCGGTCGCCTGTACGATCGGCTCCCAGTATTCGATAAGCTTTTTCTCATCCAGGTTCCGCATATCGAGCAGGAGTTGCAGATTTACGTCCACGATGCGGGCGATGTTCTCGGCGCGCTCGATGTATCGGGCCATCCAGTATAGTGAGTTGGCGACGCGGCTTAGCATTTTAAGTCAATAAGTTGTGACCGGCTGATTGATTGGTGGGCGGTTGGTTTATTCATCCCCATAAAGCACCCAGGTGTCCTTGCTGCCGCCGCCCTGGGATGAATTGACGACCAGCGATCCCTTCCGCAACGCGACCCGCGTCAGGCCGCCGGGAATGATTGAAACGCGCTCACCCGAGAGGATGAACGGCCGCAGATCGATGTGCCGTCCCTCAAATTTCCCCTCGCAAAACGTCGGGTGTTGCGACAGGTAGATCATCGGTTGCGCGATGTAATTGCGCGGCTCGGCGATGACCAGTTTGCGAAATTTTTCGATCTCGGCTTTCGAAGCCTTCGGCCCCATCAACATCCCATAACCCCCGGATTCATTTGCCGCCTTCACGACGAGTTCCGGCAGATGTTCCTGGATGTATTTCATGTCATCCTTCTCGCTGGCGAGATAGGTCGGCACATTGGGCAAGATCGGATCCTGGTCGAGGTAATACTTGATCATGCGCGGCACGAAGTAATACATCACCTTGTCGTCGGCGATGCCCGTGCCGATGGAGTTCGCGAGCGAAACATTGCCGGCGCGATACGCGTTGATCAGCCCTGCCACGCCTAGCATCGAGTCACGGCGGAAAACTGTCGGGTCGATAAAATCATCGTCAATGCGGCGATAAATGACATGCACCGGTTGCAGTCCCTTGGTCGTGCGCATGAACACGCGCGAATCCCGGATGAACAGGTCGCGCCCCTCGACGATCTCAATGCCCATCTGCCGCGCAAGATAAGTATGTTCAAAATACGCGCTGTTGTAAGCCCCCGGCGTCAGCAGCACGACCGTCGGATCGGCCACCCCGGCCGGTGCGATGTACTTCAGCGACTTCAAGAGCTCCTGCGCGTAGTTTTCCACCGGACGCACGCCGATGCCCTCGAACATCGATGGAAACGTGCGCTTCATGGCGCGGCGATTTTCCAGGACATAGCTCACACCGGACGGGCAACGGCCGTTGTCTTCCAGCACGAGATAATTTCCATCCTTGTCGCGGATGAGATCCGTGCCGCAGATATGGATATAGATATCCTTCGGCACATTGAAGTTCACGAACTCGCGCCGGAAATGGCGCGCGGACAAAACGTAAAATTCCGGGATGACGCCATCCTTCAAAATTTTCTGCTCATGATAGATGTCATGCAGAAACAAGTTCAGCGCCGTGATGCGCTGGGCCAGGCCGCGCTCGAGAAATTCCCATTCCTTCGCCGGGATGATCCGCGGCAGCAGGTCGAACGGAAAAATCTTCTCCGCCCCTTGGGCGTCGCCATAGACGTTAAAGGTGATGCCCTGCCGCATGAAGGCCGCGTCCACCGCCTCGCGTTTGGCGTCGAACTCGTCCGGCCTCATCTTCTCGAACGTCTTGTGAAACTTCCGGTAATGGTCACGGATGCCGGTCTTGGCGCACAGCATCTCATCGAACCCGCCGTTGACTTTATATTTTTTCAGCATAACACCGAGTCGTTTTTTTGACCGTGTGGACAATTTCCACCAGCCTCCTGAGGGGCACATCTTTTGCCTGCCCGCTCAAAAAGAAGCATATCGTAAGCACGAATCAAGCGGTTTTTACCGGTTTGATACGACCCGGCCGCGAAAATGGCCCGCCCTGCCCGGTCGCTTCGCTTGATCATATGCTCCTGTTTAGCAGGCGCCTTGCCGGATGCTGGATTTCTTGTGAATTTTTTCACAAACGCTTGCCGCCCTCCGTTTCGTCGCTTAATTTTGCGGCGGTGAAGAAGACCAGCCGTCCCATCATTCCGCGCAAGACGATCTATCGTCTCTCGATCTATACGCGCTGTCTGGCCCGGTTGCGGGAGAACGGCATCGGCACCGTTTCCAGCGAGGCGCTGGCCAAGGCCGCTGGCGTCAAACCCACCCAGCTCCGCAAGGACCTCGCCTATTTCGGCACGTTCGGCACGCGCGGTTTGGGGTACGATGTGCTTGAGCTTTCCCAAAAGATCTCCGATGAACTGGGCACCTCGAGCCTCCAGCCCGTCATCCTTGTCGGCGTCGGCCACCTCGGCCTCGCGCTCATTTCCTATCGCGGCTTTGAGAAGGAAGGCTTTGAGATCGTCGCCGCCTTCGATACCGACCCCGGCCGCAAACGCGACAAGAAAATTTCCCAGCCGATCTACGGCATCGAAGCGATGCCCAAGTTCATCGCCGAGCATAACGTCAAGATGGCCATTCTTTCTGTTCCCGTCGCCGTCGCCCAGGAAGTCACCAATACGCTCATCAATTGCGGCGTCATGGGCATCCTCAATTTCGCCCCCATCGTCCTCGCCGTGCCGGAGGACGTCATGGTCAACAACGTCAACCTCGCCATCGAGCTCGAAAATCTCAGCTACTTTATTCAGAGCTGACATACGCGCTCTTTTTCAAATAACGTCCGCGAACGTCCGTTCCATTTTTCGGAAATACCAGACGCCCGTCACCAGCAAGATGGCGACCACGCTCACCGAAGAAATCAACGCCCCGGTGTCCAGCGGTGTGTTGCCCTTTAACAATGCCCAGCGGAAACCCTCGATGACCCCGACCATCGGATTCATTTCATACAGCCAGTAAAATGACGGCCAGCGCTCCATCACCAGCGCGCTGCTGAAGCCGACCGGCGAAACATACAGCCCGAACTGCACCACAAACGGCACGATGTAGCGGAAATCGCGGTACTCCACATTCAACGCGCACAGCCACAGGCCGATGCCAAACGACGCCCCAAAAGCCAGCAACATGAACAAGGGCAGCGTCAACAAATGCCAGTCTGGCAAAAATTGCAGGCATATCATCGCCAGCGCCAGCAGTCCCAGCGAAATCAGAAAATCCACAAAACTTGTGATGACCGCACCGGCCGGCACGACCAATCGCGGAAAGTAGACTTTCGAAATCAGATTGGCATTACCGATCAAGCTGTTGCTGGCTTCGCTCATCGAGGTTGAGAAAAATTGCCATGGCAGGTTGGCCGCCAGGACGAACAAAAAATAACCTTTGACGCCCGGCGGCAATCCCGCAGGCAGCGGAAATTTTCCGATGGTGCTGAAGATAAACGTGAACACGAACGAGGTCAGCAACGGCCGGACCACCGCCCACGCCACGCCGATCGCCGTCTGCTTGTAGCGCACCAAAATGTCGCGCCACGCCAGGAAGTAAAACAGCTCGCGATACCGCCACAGGTCGCGCCAATAATTCTTTTCGGCGCGGCCATTCTCGATCAGCAATTCCGGCAACTCTTGCATGGCGGAGAAATTAGTGCATTGAACCAAAAGAACAAGCGTCAGCGCAGGGTTTCTTTCTTCAGATCCTTCGAGGTCGCCACCGCGATCACCCGGCCTTGATCCCCGACGGCGCAGTAAAAGTGATAGACCACGCCCTTCCATTTCACCAGCCACGGCTTGTGCGCGTACGTCTTGTCATACGGCTCACTCGGATCAACCAAGTTGCTCCCCGTCCATTTCGTCCAATGCACCAGGTCATACGAACATGCAAACGTATCGAACGCCTTCGGCCCCCAGCCCGCGCCAAAATAAAACATCGTCCACACATCGCCGATCTTCACGATCTGCGGATCGCCGCTCATTCCGCGCTGCTTCTCCTCGCCGTTCGCCAGGATCGAATTCGTACCGTACCGCGTCCAATGCACCATGTCGCTGGAAACCGCCATGCCGATCCGCTCAAAACCGTTCTTCAACTTCCCGTTATAAAACGCCACGAACGGCCAGCCCAACGACTCGCTTTCATCATGGACGATCTGCGTCTTGTACAACGTCTTCTTCTCAAAAACGCGCGCATCCGCCTGCCGCCCCGACAGCACCGGATTTTCCGGGATGCGGTTCCACTCCTTCACCGCCGCCGGATTTTTGCTCCACGCGATTCCCACCGACAGCGGATCTGTCTCATACCCCTGCAACGCGCCACCGATGTACGACAGCCAGTACTTGCCCTTAAATTTCTCCGGCTCATGCGTCCCATCCCAGCGATAGTCGCACAACGCGATCGCTCCGTCCGCCTGCCACGCATCCCACTCGTTCGTCTTGGTGAACGACAAAATCCGCCCCAGTTTTTGCCAGTTCAGCAGATCCTCGCTCCGCGCCAGAAAGGTCTGGTACCCGACCTTGTTGGAGTTCGCCACATACATCATGTACCAATGCCCGCCGCTGCGGAACACCGTCGGACAATCCACCAGTTCATTCGTGTCCGCGCCTTGGATCACCACGCCATATTTGAACGGCGTTTTCACCTCATCATGGATCATCGCCATCGCATCCGCGTCCACCAGCTTTCCCTCCTCCTTCGCCGGAATCACCTCGCGCACCGCTTCCGGCTTCATCACGTCACCAAACGCCGGTTGCCAAACCGTCACCGCCACCAAAAGCATAAACACACGCCAAAACATTCCGGATATCATGCCCGGCACGATGACAAACACCCAACCCCCTTGCGAGCCCCTTCTATGTTCAAAAAGCGCACTCATTTTGATTTGCAGGATGCACCATTCCTTTCGTCCTCCTTCTCGTCCTCGTTCTCGATTTTTTTCATCAATCTTTTAAAATTAAGCGGTCGAACTGCGTCGAACCCAAACTTAGTTTTATTTGGTTTAATTTGGCTTAATTTTCGCGTTTTCATTGGCCTTTCCTCAAATGTCCGAACCCGAATTTCCAGCATCATCGATACATCCATGGCGCCTCCATCAACGCGCCAGCGTCTTGGAGTGCGGCAGCCCCCTGCCGCTTTCCTTGCGGTAAAATCAATCAGGGCGCGACCACATGGGCCATTAAATGATGCCATTGAGCCGGAGATCATTTTATTGTGTCGGTTGGATTTACTTGGATTCACTTGGAGCCCATTGGCTCCCAAGCACTTAAAATCCTCTTTCAGAACAGAAACCGTTCGCCCCCGCATACCCCCTTCTAAATTTTCCGCTGGGAAATCGTGGGATTTCCCAGTTCTTTCTTGGCCACGATTTTTTCCACCAACCAACCGTCCGCCGACACCATTTCCACCCGCCGCCAAGACCGCCGCCCCACCCAAAAACACCCCTCTCGCTCCATCCAAAACCGGATGGCCATCGGCGACCGCCATGACATTTTTATCTGTCACACCCTCCGTTCTAACACAGGTCCCTCAAATCTCAAACATCCCCACACGAGTAACTCGCAGATTTATGCCATTTATTTTCATTTTTCGGGAGTGGGAAGGGGGTCCGACCTGAAAAATTCCTAAAAAATCATAATCACCAAATAAACATTGATTACAATTGTTGTCCTGAGAAGATCGACCGGTCGCAAATCTGCGTATTTGTTAAGGAAACGCAAAACTTTTGAAAATTAAAAAACGTTCCCTGCCACTCCTTAGCCAGGCAGATTTTCGTTCCCTCTCACTACCCAAGACCCGTTCCTCCGCGAGTATTTGCCCGGTAAGCGTATGCCCAGACCGTCTCAGCGACTCTCCGCGTTCTCCGCGCCTCTGCGTTTATCCGGTTTCTCAAAACTTTTCCAACCTACCGCGCCACAGCTTTTTGCGTATGCAGAATTGAACGTTGGGCGTTGAAGGTTGGGTGTTGGACATTTCCGCTTAATGCTTTTTTAGTCATTAGTCCTTAGGAATTAGTCATTTGACTACAGTTGTCGCTTCACAGAAACCGTGCATTCCCACCCACCACCCCCACCAGCCTCCTCAAATATTCCTCCCGCGCGATCTCCCGCGCCCCAAACGGCTTTGTCGCCGCCGTCACCATCTGAATGTCAAATAACCCGAACCCCCTCGCCCGCAGATGCTCCACCAGTTTGCACAGCACCACCTTCGAAGCATTGTCCGCCCGATGAAACATCGACTCCCCCGCGAATAGCCCGCCCACCGACACCCCGTAAATGCCGCCCACCAGTTTCCCATCCCGCCAGCACTCCACACTATGCGCGTGCCCCAGTTCATGCAGCCGCACATACGCCGCGATAAATTCCTTCGTGATCCACGTCCCGCCGCGCTTCGGGTCCGGCGCCGCACACGCCTCCATCACCTCGCGAAACGCCCGGTCCATCGTCACCTCATAAACCTCCTTGCGCAAAAATTTCGCCAAACTCTGCGAAATATGAAAATCATCCAGTTCAATGACCCCGCGCGGATCGGGTGACCACCATGTGATCGGCTTCACGCTCCAAGGAAAGATTCCCGCCCCATATGCCGCCACCAACCGCTCCGGCGAAAAATCACCGCCCACCGCCACCAACCCGTCCGGCCCGCACGCCGTCGCCGGATCCGGAAACCATACGCGTTGATCCAATTTCACCGGCATGATCGGTCAAATGTCCGGGTTGAGGAGAAGATACAATCAGATATTCCAACCACTGCCTTGCGTCCACATCCGTCCGACGCAGGTTCCTTCACCCCCTTGGGGGAGAAGGCTAGGATGAGGGGGTGCGGTGGCTCGTGACTTCCATCTTTCATAATCTCTGCTCAGTAATCAAAGCTCCTCCGCTCCCGCCTCCAGCGTGCCGTTCAACGATCCTAGAAACAGCATCTCGAACCCGCCCGTCAGCTCCATCAACATCACGTGCTGCGCCGATTTCGCATCCCGCCGCATCTTCCGCTTCTGCTGCGGATCGGGCGACCCCGCCGCCAGCCAGTTCCCCACGCGCACATCATTCAGCACCTGCAACAGCCACTCCAGTTCGCCGCGCTGAAAAACCGCCCGCGTAAAATCTTTCCCGTCCGTGAACCGCCCCGCGTCCTTCACCAGCGCGATGATCTCCTGCTGGTTCGCCTCCCGCTGCGCCTTGATCGCATCATTCAGCAGCTCCTGGTTCTCCGCCTCATGCGGAATATGGCTGCCCTTCGTCAATTTGTGATACGACACCGGCACCGCCGGATACAACCCCAGCAGATGGAACAGCAACCCTTTCTCAACCGGAAAAAATTCAAATTCAAACTCATCCCCCTCAACGCGCAGCAATTTCATGTTAAAGAAAATGTTACAGATGAATCATTTGAACCTGCCGCACGCTCTTACCCATGGTAGGGACGGCGCGCTGCGCCGTCCCCGTCGCCGAGCGAAGCGTCAGGCGGCGGAACCGTTTGACGTATGCCATCCCAGCCCCACCCTCATACCCACGACGTAAATCTTCAAAAAGTTTCATCACTAAGAATTCATTTCTTATCCCGCTCCAGCGTCGCGTACAAAGTATATTTCTGCAACTGGTGCACATAAAACTCCGCCTTCTCCAGCGTCTCCCGCACCAGCACGCTCTTCCCCTCGTTATGCACCTGCAACATATGCTTCTGAGCCTTGTCCTTGTTCCAGCCGAACACCGTCTGGAACACATGCGTCACATAATCCATCAGGTTCACCGGATCATCCCAGCAGATCACCAGATACCCCGCATCCAGTTCATCACTGGACTCCGTCGCCTCTTTGACATCAGGCAGCACTTCCGGCATGGCGGGACTAGGCATGATTAAAAATAGTATAGAGTTAAAAACCGCCGTAGTGCACGACCGATGCCCTCAACGTAGCACACCCGCGTCACTTTCAGCACCAACAGCTTACCCGCTTAAAGAACCGTTTCAACCCCCCTTCACAATTCAATTGCGGATGTAGCGTCAGGCATCCTGCCTGACGTAAAGGGCGGCGTCCCGCCGTCCGGAAAAAACCGTGTTTACGAAGAAAACCCACAAATTTCAGAAACGCTTTTCAGTCCCTTCTCCCTTCGGAGGGGAGAAGGTTAGGATGAGGGGTGCCCGGATTCATCCGTCTTTCAATCTTGCTCATTCAGAACGCGCCCTCCTGCCAGATAACGATTTCCTTGGAAGTTCAATGTTGAGCGTTAAATGTTCGATGTTCCCCCGCAATTCCGCCAATTTCTCACCCCACCCGCGCCACCTCCACCCCCAACAATTTCCCCAGCTTCTCAATCTTCCCCGCGATCTGCCCCACGCCCACCGCGCAATGATGCGCCGGCCCGTGCGCATTCCAATCCGTCACAAACTTCCGCGCCCCGCCCGCAAACCGATACCGGCTGTTCGTGTTCCCGATCTCCAAGATCGGTCCCGGCACCGATTCGCCCTCCGCCACCAGCAGCTTCAGCTTCCCGCCCGCCGCCTCCACCACCGAGAGCAACGTCACCGCGCCGTGCTTCACTGACATCTCCACCGAGAGCCCGCGCCCCACCTTGCCATGATAGACTTTCAGCGGACGCACCTTCGTCTTGCCTTCCGTGATCTTGATATGCCCCGGCCCGTCGTGCCCCATCAACACCACGTCATCCGCAAAATCCATCGCGTAATATTCTGTGAACGACCCGCCCACGCCGAACGTGTCCATGATCTTCATCGCCTGCACATTCTTCACCTCATACTCGCCCGCCACCGGAATCCCCCGCGCCGTCAGCAACGAATTGCCTAAAATAATGGAACTGATCGCATCTTCGTTCTCCGCATTGCCCGTTCCCATGTAATAATACGCCAGCGACCCCAGATCATGTTCCTTCACCAAACGGTCCAGCGCCACCGAGGTTCTCGCCGCCCGCTCCAGTTCCGCTTGTGAACAATCCGCCTGCACCGCAAAAACTTTTTTAAACTTCGCCACGCGTTCTTTGATCTGCTTCGCGCTCACGTCGCGACGCAACGCCGCCAGTTCATCCACCTCCATAATCTCCATATGACCGCCGAACGTTGCGCATTGCAGCGTCGTGTCGGTATAGATATCCAGCATCCCGCCGTAATAATGCCCCATCAAACCCAGCCGGTTGTGAAACATGGTATGCGCCACCCGCGCCGCCTCGATCCACGCATCCACTTCATCCCAACAAACCGGATCATCCTGCAACATCCCCGTCACCTGATGAAAATCAACGCCCGCACGGCTAAAGACATTCGCGATCTCCGGCACCGGACACGCCGCGCACGAAGCCAGCCAATCTCCCGTCATCGCCGTCCGGTCTCCCATCGCATTGAACTTCGCGTAATCAATCGCCGCCGTCGGCGACAGGTTCAAAATGATCACCGGCACTTTCGCCCGCTGCACCACCGGCAGCACCGTCGATGACAGCGCATACGTCGTCACATGCAAAAAGATCACATCCACATCCGCCACCCGAAACGCATGGCCCGCCTCCAGCGCCTTCACCGGGTTATCAATCAACCCCAGATTCACCACCTCCACCCCCGGCCGCGCCAGTTTCCCCTCCACCACCCGCACATACCCCTCCAGCCGTTTCTTGAGCCCCTTAAACTGAGCCCAATAAGTATCGAGCCCGATCCCAAATAGACCAACCTTCAATGCACGTTTCATAAAAAGTTATATTTTGCGTGGAACGCCGGGCACCGCCCCCCCGGCAAGAACATGTCATTCAAATCTCGAACAAACGCACAGGCGCAGAGAACACAGCGGCCCGCCGAGCGAAATAATAAAAGTTGTTCCGTCATCCCCTCTGCGTTTTCTCCGCGCCCTCTGCGCCTCTGCGTTTCTCGGCCGCCCCCCAAATTCGCGCCAATCCGCGAAATTCGCGTCAAACCCCTTCCCCATCTACGTCAATCTGCGTTCATCTACGGTTAAAAATTGGTCACCCCGAGACGAGGATCGTATTCGCATACTGCGTCACATCCCCCGTCCGGATCAGCCCGATCGCCAGCGGCACGCGCTTCTTGAAATCCACATGCGGCTCATACGTTGTCGGAATTCCTCCCAACGCTACGTCGAACTTCGTTCGTGCCTCCGTCGTGTTGTTCTTCAAAAATTCCTCCGCCTGAAACGCCTGCGTAAAATTATGATTCGCCCGCAATGCCGCGATCAGCTGCACCACCGTCGGCAACCCGTCCACCACCGAGACATCCACCGTCTCGATCATCGGCCAGAATGGAAACCCGCGATCCGCGATCACCAATGCGTTCGTATGCCGCACCCGTGCCAGCAGGGAAAGAATTTGAGGATTAAGAATACCGTGATTGATCATGCGGTCAATCTACTGGTGGGGCGAGACTCCGTCGAGCCCTGACTAAACTCCACGACATTGATTTTACCGCACCCTCTCAAATCACCCGTGACATCCAAACTGCAACCTCAGTTAATACTTGGTGGGGCAGCGCTGCCGCGCTGCCCTAACTCCCCGTTCATCGCAAAGCGATGAACGATCCCCCGGAACGCCGAGCACCGTCTCGGCAATCTTTCATTCAAATTAGTCCCCCTCTGTGCCTCTGCGCCTCTGTGGCAAAAAATTCCTACCCCCTCACCGCCAACGTATCCCCCAGCACCACATCCAACACATACCCCTCCTGTTTCAAACGCGCATTCAGCTTGTCCTGCCGCTCTTGGGAGAGATACATATGCTCGTACACGACCACCTTCGGCTTGATCAATTCCAGCCCCTGAAAAACGATCTGATCGTCAAAACCCTCCGCATCCACCACCAAGATCGTCGGCTGGCCAAACTTGGATTGATTCAACAGCGACTTGAAGGACAACGTCTTCACCTCGATCGCCACCACCTCGCCGCCGTAATCCGGAATTTTTTCCTCAACCTGATCGCGGTTGAATGAACCCACCTGGTCATAACCCGGACGCGTCCCGTTCTTCAGATGAAAAAACTGCGCCGTGCCGTCTTTCTCCGATACCGCGCAATTCACCAGTTGGGCATTCTTGCGTCCGCCATAAACGCGGCTCAACCGCTTGAAAACGAACGGCACCGGCTCCACAAAAACCGCGTTCAGCTTCCCGCTTACCACGAACTCATTCACATGATTTCCCGAAAGCCCGTCATTCGCGCCGATGTAAAAACAAACCGCCCCGCCCTCATCCACCGATTTCTTGAGCGCCAGGCTGATCGCCGACCGCGGCCGGTTCGGCTTGGCGATATAATAGATCCGGTACAGCAACTGCTTGATGAACACCGAATGTTTTAATAGCGGAATGGGTTTCATGTATGGTCCTGAAGCCAGCCGCCCATCGTCAGACAGGCAAGCCAACGGCTAAAAAATATTGGCCCGAATTTTGCCGCCCCTCACCCCCAAGGTAAAGCCCCAACCCCAACATATTTCAATCATCACTCAGCCGATTCCCAAACCAAACCGACAGCACCCTCAGTAAAAAAGATCGAACCAGATACGCTTCTCGCTGCCTTACACTCACAACCACCCGACGCAAGTTCCTTCTCCCACCTGGGGGAGAAGGCTAGGATGAGGGGGTTGACCGCAGTTGTGATATCCTTTGCCCATTCGCGCAAATTTGCGAAATTAGCGTCAAACTTCCTTCCCCATCCGTGTGCACCTGCCGCGCCGAAGCAGTCAGCGAAGGCGGGTCCGTGGTTAAAACCCGACTCCAAAATCAGCCCCAAATTATCATAGCCACCCCCGCCCAACCTGCCAGAATGCCAGTGATGAGCAGCGGAAAGGAACGGCTAATAACCCAGAGCTTTTGAGGAAATGTCCTAGCCGTTTGGAGCGAGGATTTTTGGGTTTTGGCGAGGCTTTGGCGACTGAGCAGGTTTGAAAGAAACCTGTGACGGAGACGAAACGAAGCCAAAAAACAAAAAGACCGCCCTCTGCTTCTGCCACTACCAAACGGCTACGACATTTTTGAAAATGCTCTAATTATGAACCCACACATCATCGGTCTCATCCTCATCGGCACCTGCAGCGTCATCTTCACCCTCGTGATCGTCGTCCTGGCCCTGCGCTACATCCTATACTCCGAGCGCCCCCGCCGCCAAAGTCGGATCATATTCACCGCCATCGGCGATAAACCCGGCGACGGCAATCCCATTTCCGGCCACTGGTCACATACCACCCATCACTCGTCACACTCAAATCACCACAGCCATGCCCATGACAGCGGTGGTGGCAGCCACAGCCACGGCGGCTCCGATGGCGGCGGCCACAGCGGCGGCGGAGATTCCGGCGGCGGCAGTGGCGGAGGCGGTGGCCATTAAAAACCTCGAACAAACCGCCAGCATGCAAAATCGCACCAGCGTCTTGGAGTGCGGCAGCCCTCTGCCGCTTTCCTTAAAGCACGACCAACCAATGCGCGCCATTATGGGAAAACAAAAGAATCTATTATTTCAACAACCCCCGCCCCATCTTCAACAACCTCTCCCTATCCCCATCCGATTTCCCCTCCGCATAAATCCTTAACACCGGTTCCGTGCCCGACCCGCGCAGCATCAGCCACGTCGAATCTTCCGCCACAAATTTCACGCCATCGCGCGCATCCACCTTCGCGAGCTTTGACCGCAACAGTTTCGCCGGCGGATTACTTTTCAACCGTTCCATCAGCGCCGCGCGCTGCTCCAGCGGATAGTGCGCGTCATACCGCCCATACCGGTGTGGCCCAAATTCTTTTTCTAGATCTGCATAAATCTTGTTCACGGATACCTTCTGCATCGCCAGCATCTCCAGGAGGAACAACCCCGCCGCTAGTCCGTCGCGTTCCGGGATGTGGTTCGCGAACCCGATTGAGCCGCTTTCCTCCGCGCCGTACAATGCCCCCGGCTTCATCAGTTCCGGCGCGATGAACCGGAAGCCGATCCCCACCTCCGTCATCGGCAAGTTCCACGCCGCGCACATCTTGTCCACCATCGCCGTCGTGTTGTACGTCTTCGTCACCACCCCGCGCCCGCCACGATTGCGCACCAGATGATGCAGCAGCAGCGCGATCACCTGCTGGTTCGTCATCGGATTCCCCCGCCCGTCCATCGCGCCGATCCGGTCCGAATCGCCGTCCGTCACCAAGCAGATGTCATGCGGATTCTTCCGCAACTGCGCGCCGCCCAGCGCATAGTTTTTCGGCAACGGCTCCGGGCAGATGCCGCCGAACAAAATGTCATACTTCCCGTTCAGCGTCGTGACCTTGCAACTCGTCTTCGCGAGCAATGTTTCAAACACCCCCGCACCGACGCCGAACAGCGCATCATGCGCCACGCGCAACTTCGATTTCGCGATCAGTTTAAAATCCACCAACTGCTTGATCGCTGCAAAATGCGCCGGCCGGATGTCTTGGATGGTGATCTTGCTCTTGCCTCGCGGATCCCCGTTGCTCGTCGGCAACGGCGAACTGAACGACGGATGCGCCACGAAGCTCACGAAATTATGGTCGATCATGCCCTCCACGCCCTTGCATTCCTCCGTCCCGCTGCTGCCGCCGAAGTGCGATTTCAACTTGAAGCCGTTGAAGACCGGCGGATTATGGCTCGCCGTGATCATCACTCCGCCCACCGCTTTCAAATTTTTCACCGCATAGGAAACCGATGGCGTCGGCGTCGGCTCCGGCGTCAACACCACCTCAAAACCGTTCGCCGCAAACACCCCCGCGCTGATCTGCGCAAAGCGGTCCGAGAAAAACCGGCGGTCGTACCCGATCACCACGCGGCGTTCCGTGCCCGCGACCGGATTGGCGATCCAATAATCCGCCGTGGCCTGCGCCACGCGCGCCACGTTCGCGAACGTAAAATCCTCCGCGATCACCGCGCGCCAGCCATCCGTGCCAAATTTGATCTGTGCCATCCGCGCAGTCTGGCACAACCATTTTTTCGTGCCAAGCCCCGGAGCGCGACTTTTAAGTCGCATCAACATCCAAACATAAAAGCGCGTCAAAAAATTACTGCTTCCATATCGCACGCCGCCCCCTCCGCCGGAGCGCGGCTGTGTCCCGCGCCGAGCGGGATCAGCCGCAGCACTCCCACTCTACAACGGCTCATTCGCATCCCAACCGCATCCGTCCCCGGAGCGCGACTTTCAAGTCGCTTCAATATTTCATCGCGTCCTTATTCGCGCAAGCCGAGGCGGTACGAATGCCACGCCCACCGCCGGACCGCGGCTCTGCGAGCCGCAGGGACATGGCCGACGCCGTGATCACTGTCCCGCCAACAAAACGCTCCAACATCGCCGCCCTATCACCCACGCTCGACACTTTCCCCGCATACCTTTAGCCTGTCCTCATGAATTTTCTCGTCACCGGCGGCGCGGGCTTCATCGGCTCGCACGTTTGCGAACGCCTCCTGCATGACGGCCATTCCGTCTGGGCGTTCGACGAGCTCAATGATTTTTACGACCCGCAACTCAAGCGCGCCAACATCCGCAGCCTTCAGGCCCTCGCCAAGCCTTTCGAATTCGTCCAGGGCGATCTCTGCGCCGCCCGCGCCGTCGGCGAACTCTTCGCCGCCATCAAATTCGACCAGGTCATCCACCTTGCCGCCCGCGCCGGCGTGCGCCCCAGCCTCGAACATCCCGCGCTCTACCAGCGCGTCAACGCCGAGGGCACCGTCAATCTCCTCGAAGCCGCGCGCCAGCATGGCGTCAAAAAAATGACGCTCGCCTCGTCCTCCTCCGTCTACGGCGTGAATGCCAAAATTCCGTTCAGCGAAAGCGACCCCATCTTCTCCGCCATCTCGCCCTACGCCGCCAGCAAGCTCGCCTGCGAAGCCCTCGGCCACACCTACCATCACGTCTACAAGATGGATGTCGCCATGCTCCGCTTCTTCACCGTGTACGGTCCGCGCCAGCGTCCCGATCTCGCCATCCACAAGTTCACCAGCCTGATCGATGCCGGCAAACCCATCCCCGTCTTCGGCGATGGCAGCACCGCGCGCGACCACACCTACGTCACCGACATTGTGGACGGCGTCATCGCCTGCACCAAAAAAGAATTTGGCTACGAAATTTTCAACCTCGGCGAATCCCAGACCGTGAAACTTTCGGAGCTCATCGCCCTCATCGAATCCGCGCTCGGCAAGAAAGCTGTCATCAACCGGCTGCCCTTGCAACCCGGCGATGTGCCCGTCACCTTCGCCGATATCTCGAAGGCGCGCGCGCAGCTCGGCTACAATCCGCAGGTGAAGGTGGAAAAAGGCATTCCGCTTTTTGTTGATTGGTTCCGCAAAAACAGGCAGTAATAGTATCAGTCAAGGACAACCACATGAGCCAACCAACTGTCACCCGTCCCTCGTTGAAAGCCGCGCTGTCCGCGTGGCAGGAATGCCTCGTCAAATCCGGCCTGCCCGCCGAATCCGTTTGGATCTTCGCCGAGAACCTCATCCTCGAGCCCCGCGCCACCCCGGAAGGTTTCCGCACTGCCTACCAGACCAAGTTCACGCCGCCCGATGACGACGCGCTGGAGATCGCCTACGACATCTTTACCGAAACGGATGCTCACATCGTTTTCTACCGCCTCGGTACCGCCAACAAAAAATCCGTCTGCATCCTGCTGTGCGACCCGTGGCTGGACAAACGCGGCGAGAAAGACGGCTTTGTCGTGCGTCACGATTGGAAAGTTTCCTTCCGCCCGGGTCCGGCCGGCAACATCGAAGAAGTGACCGACCTCACCCGCTGGGTGCGCCGCATCAAGCGCGGCCGCGATTTCCAAGACTTTGATTTCGGCATGGCCCTCGCGACCATCGACGAGATCAAGCTCCATGGCCGCCCGCTCATGCCCTACGAACGCATGGCCGAAAAGATGATCGGCAACCTCCGCCGCAAACTCGGCCAACCCGAGTGATTCATCGGAGCGCGGCGTTTACGCCGCTTCGGTACACGCAATCACCGAAACTTTAAAATTCCCTGATCGTCCGATATCCGCAGGCGCAAGGCGGCCTCCTGCTCCAAGACTCCCGAATTTTACGAAGCTGCCCAACGGCTATCCCCTCTCCCAGCGGGAGAGGGTTAGGGTGAGGGAGAACGCGATGTTTAATAACTCGCTCTCACTTGCTCACCGCGCCGAACACCGTCTTCATCAGATCCGTCGTGCGCGCCACCGGATTCGCGCGGATGTTCTTCTCCTCATCCGCCACCATCTTGAAAAGTCCGTCCAACGTCTTGTTCGTCACATACGCGTCAACGTCCAACGCATCCGAACCCAGATAACTGTTTGCCATCCCGCTCAAGGCGCCGCCGAACGAGCTGCCGCCGCTGACTTTTGCCATCATGTTCTTGTAGGAGCTGGTCACACCCGCCGCCGCAGTTGCTTTTTGCACGATGGGATAAAACTTGGCATAGAGATTCGTCGAAGTCGTGCGGCGGAAAAACTGCGTCGCCGAATCCGGCGGCCCCGTCAGTACGGCTTTCGCATCGTCGATGGACATCGACTTCACCGCGTCACCAAACACGCTCGCCGCCGCCGGCACCGCCTGCTCCGCTGCGTGGTTCATCGTCGTCACAAATTCATCCGCCAGCTTGTCCTGCCCCGCCGCGCGCAGGATTTTTTCCGCCGATTGCAATTTTTCCGGCAGCGGAATCTTCACTTCCACGTTCGTCAGAAACCCGCCGTCATGGCCAAGGTTGGCGATCGCGTGCTGCAACCCGTTACCCAGCGCGTCCTTGAGCCCGCCGACAACTTGCGTGTCCGAAAGTGCCGCCAGCGCCGCCGTGCCGGTGGCCGCGGAATTGGTCGAGCTTTTACCGAGGCCCAGCGCGCTCAGCCAATCCGCATGCGCGGAGACAAGTGAACCGGCCAGCACGAAGGAAAGAAGGATTTTTTTCATGGCGTTCTGATTCAAATTGGATTCCAAATTTCTGATTTAATTTCGGGACAAGCCAATCACCCGAAAGCCCGCCGGTCAAGGAATCCCTCGAAAAACTACTCAAAATGTCCACTTTGAGGACAAAAGCCTTTGTTTAACATCGTTTTCCAAGCGTAGATACCTGCTTTTAAAGGTTGGCTTGGCTTATGCTTTGTAGGGTGGTGTATGACAAACACAAGTTTCATGGTGCGAGAAAAAAGCGGGGTCAACCAGATTACCTTGGTCCATAAATCCGAGGCCAAGCCGGGCCATTTTGGCATCATTGATGGCGCGCTCGTCGTCGGCTTTTTGGGCGCCTTCATCGGTCTGGTGTTCTTGCTC
>DASZCA010000063.1:0-1613 GCA_035943555.1 Verrucomicrobiia bacterium | reverse complement strand
CCTTCATCTTGAAACCTGATATCGGCCAACGCGGAGCGGGAATCAAGCTGGTCCGCAACGAGGAACAGGTGGACAATTATTTACGGCAAACCGGGGCGCCATTGGTGATGCAAAGATATGCCGCCGGGCCAGGTGAAGCGGGGATTTTTTATTACCGGTTTCCACACGAGGCGCGGGGAAGAATTTTTGCCATCACAGAAAAAATCTTTCCGGCATTGACCGGCGACGGACGCCGCACGATTGGCGAACTTATTGAAGCTGATCCCCGCGCCCGGCTCATCCGCGATACCTATGCAAGGCGGTTTGCCATCCGCTGGGATGATGTGTTGCCCGCAGGCGAAACACTGAAGCTGGTCGAGGCCGGAAATCATGCACAGGGCTGCATTTTCCGCGATGGCATGCGGCTGAATTCACCGGAACTGGAGGCGCGCATCGATGACATCTCGCAAAAGCTGGACGGTTTTTTTATTGGGCGTTATGACATCCGTTTCGAGACGGAAGACGATTTGCGGGCGGGCAAGAATTTCCAGATCATCGAATTGAACGGCGCGGCAGCGGAGGCCACAAGTATTTATGACGCCCGCAATTCATTGTGGCCGGCCTATCGCACGCTGTTCCGGCAATGGGCGCTGGTCTTTGCCATCGGCGCGGCCAACCGCTCGCGCGGCTTTAAGCCGACTGACATCCGGCTGGTGTGGCGGGCATGGCGTGAGTATTCGCAAATGGCGGCGACCTATCCGGCGGCGGATTAAAATAAAATGTGCACGGTCACTTTCATGGCGCGAAAAAATGGGTTCGCCTTGGGCATGAATCGCGACGAAAAACTTTCGCGGGCCCGGGCGCTTCCGCCGCAACTGCATTCCATTCATGGGCGGCACGCCCTGTTTCCTTTTGAGCCGGGTGGCGGAACCTGGGTGGGTGTCAATGATGCCGGTGTGGGGTTGGCTCTGATCAACTGGTATGCCATTTCCACTAAGTTAACCGAGGGCGCAACAAGCCGGGGAGAAGTCGTAAAAATGGCTCTCGCCGCCGATTCCATGGCGGGCGTCGGGAAAGCGCTCGCCATGTTGCCGCTGGGCAAGATGAACGCTTTTCGGCTCATTGGATTTTTTCCGGCTGAAGGCAGGGTTAAAGAATGGCGATGGAATCTGCATCAATTGCAGGCTCGCTTGCATGGATGGGAAACGAATACCTGGATTTCCTCCGGCTTTGATGAACTGGGCGCGCAAAAATCGCGAAGCGATGTTTTTTCATCGGCGCGACAGCAAATCTCTGCCGGCAATTTGTACTGGTTGCGGCGGCTTCATCGTTCACACCGCCCGGTTCGTGGGGCGTATTCAACATGCGTACATCGTGAAGACGCGGCGACGGTGAGTTATACGGAGATGATTGTTTCTCCGCACACGGCAAAATTGCATTACCAAGAGGGTGCGCCATGCTGCAAGGCAACCTTTTCTGAATGCAGTCTCAAACGGATCTAGGAACTTTCCCGGTCGTTTAATCCGTGGCCATGCCCATTTTGGTGATGTCGAGCTGGCGGAGGGTGTCGAGGACGCCGACCATGATCTGGTAATCCGTGTCATCCGCCCCTTTGACCACCACGCCCAGCTCCG
>DASZCA010000062.1:0-7304 GCA_035943555.1 Verrucomicrobiia bacterium | reverse complement strand
AAGGCCGACATGGTTTAACGCCGCTTGGAATGTTTTCAAGGCCGGGCTTTTACGGGTGAGTTTTGGATTGCCCGCCAGCCCATTGGCTAGCACTAGCACCGTATCATTCGTGCTCATATCACCATCCACGGTGATCCGGTTAAAACTATGCGCCACCGCTTCATTCAACGCCGCCTGCAAAACCTTTTGGTCAATAGCCACGTCCGTTGTGATGAATCCCAGCATCGTCGCGTGCAAACCGCCGTGGGGCAGTGCTGCCGGACGCGAGCCCGTTTGGCTCATGCCCGGCTGGATCATCCCCGCGCCTTTGCAGATGCCGCCGATGCGCACCGTCTGCTTGCCCAATTTAAATTCTACCGCGATCTGTTTCGGCCGCGAATCGCTCGTCATGATGGCCTCCGTCGCGCGGTCCGCATGCGCCGCCGTGCTGCCGAGTTCCATCGTCGCCTCCATGATGCCCGCACGGATATTATCCATCGGCATCGTCACACCGATGCGTCCCGTCGACCCGACCAACGCGCGTCCCGCCGACAGCGCCAAAGTTTTTTCCGTGAATGCAACCATCTCACGCGCATCCGCCATGCCTTGCTTGCCGGTGCAGGCGTTCGCATTGCCGGAATTCACCACCACCACCTGCGCCGTGCCCTTTTTCATGCGCTCCACGCAGACTCTCACGGGCGCGGCGCACACCTGGTTCGTCGTGAACATCCCTGCGACCGTCGCGGGTGTTTCGGACACGATCAGCGCGAGGTCGCGCTTCGGACCTTTATTCGAACCTTTGCCCGTGCCGAGCTTTTTGATGTCGCAGAACACGCCGCTGGCGAGAAAGCCGGTCGGCGCCACGATGGAACCCTTGATGGTTTTCAGTTTCAATTTCATTTTTTAACGAACGGTAATGCAATCATCCAAAACAATTTCTCCCCGAAGGTAAAGCACAGCTTTGCCGCCAATGCGCACGCGGTCACCCTGCAAATCGCAAAACAGCTCGCCACCGCGCGCCGAAATCTGCCGCGCAAACAACTTTGTCCTTCCCAAACGCGACACCCAGTACGGCATCAGCGTGCAATGCGCCGAGCCCGTCACCGGATCTTCATCAATCCCCGCCGGCGGTGCAAAAAAGCGCGATACAAAATCACAATCCTCACCCGGCGCCGTGGCGATCACTCCACGCGTTTTCAAAGTCTTCAGCATCACAAAATCCGGCCGCAATGCGCGCACCTCATCCGCCGTGTTGAAAACCGCCAAATAATCCTGTGATTGGTATATCTCCGCCGGTGCAGTCCCAAGTCCGCGCACCAACGCCTCCGGCATCGCACAGGGCAGGGCAGGCAACGCCGGAAAATCCAGCGTCAGAATATCGCCCTCCCGCGAAACATGCAGCACACCGCTGCGCGAATGAAATTCAATGGTGTCCCCGGAAAACTGACGCTCTTGAAACATCACGAGCGCCGTCGCCAACGTCGCATGTCCGCACAGGTCCACTTCCACCGTTGGCGTGAACCAGCGCAAATCAAAGCCATTGCCGCGCGGCACCGTAAAAGCCGTCTCCGAAAGATTGTTCTCCGCCGCAATGCTCTGCATCGTCGCATCCGGCAACCACGTCTCCAGCGGACACACCGCCGCCGGATTGCCGCGAAACTGACGGCCCGTAAACGCGTCCACTATGTAACACGGAATCTTCATCGCTCAGAGTTTCAGCGCATCGATCTCCAGCCGCACCATGCGTACATGGACCTTGTTGTCCGCATCGATCGGATGCTTCGTGAGATAACGTTCTGTCGCCGCCGTGATGAATTCGTCTCGCACCGCTTCCGGCACCCGTTGCACAAACGGCAACCACGTAGATCTCAGCCACGTCGCCAGCCCTTCCGCACCGTCATACGTCGCATCCTTCGGTGCAAGAATCACGGCGTTGATCTTAAAACCATGGTGTGGCAGCCATTTTTCATAATCCGCCGGCGTGTAAAAAAAATACGGCATCGGCATCTTGCGGAAATACCCGCACCACCGCTTCAACCGCATTACCGGACGCAACGCCAGAAAGACATCATGTGCATTGCCCTTGCCGCCACACGAAATGACCAGCCGTCCGCCGGGCTTCAGAACCGCAGCCGCTCCACGCAAAAATGCTTCATGATCATCCACCCAGTGCAGGGCCGCATTGGAAAACAACACATCAAACTTGTCTTTGAGCGCAATCTCCCGGGCATCACAGACGGAAAATTTGAGATTTGGGTTCTTCGTCGCCGGAAACATTTTCTTGGCAAACCCGACCATCTCCGTCGAAGCATCTGCACCCAAAACCGCCCCGCGCGGCACCGCCCGCGCAATTTCCGCCGTGATCTTGCCATCCCCACAGCCGACATCCAGGACATGCTCGTCTCCGCGCAGCTTGAGCCGCGCGATAAGTTCGCGCGCCCAGCTTTGCTGCACGGCGGAGTTCGCTGCGTATTCCGCCGCGTTCCACTTCGCAGATTGAACCATTTTCGCCGGCACGATTTAAACCAGCCCGGCCGTTTCCGGCCAGCCGCACAAAATGTTGAGGCTCTGCACCGCCTGGCCGCTCGCGCCCTTCACCAGATTGTCTTCCGCGCTCATCACGATCAATCGGCCCGTCCGCGCATCCAGCCGCCACGCAATTTCGCAAACGTTTGTGCCCACGACATTTTTCGTGTCCGGCAACGCCTTGCCTTCGAGCATCCGCACAAACGGTTCGTCCGCATACGCCTTCGCGTAACACGCGGCGATCTTTTCACCAAGCGCCGCCGTTTCTTCCACCGTGGAAAAATGCTTCTCCGGCGCAAGATACAACGTCGTCAAAATACCCCGGTTCACCGGAATCAAATGCGGCGTGAACTGGATCGTCACTTTTGTGTTCGCCGCGAAACCAAGCTGCTCCTCGATCTCCGACAGATGCCGGTGCTTCGGCACACCATACGGCCGAACGCTTTCGTTGCATTCGCAAAACAGATAATCGATCTCCGCCTTCCGGCCCGCACCGCTCACGCCGCTCATGGAATCCGCAATAATGCCGCTCGATTTGATCAGCCCCGCCTTCAGCAACGGAATCAATGGCAGCAAGATGCTAGTCGGATAACAACCCGGCGAGGCAATCAGCAGCGATTTCTTGATTTCCTCGCGATAAACCTCCGGCAAGCCATACACGGATTTTTTCAACAAGTCCGGCGCCGGATGTTCATGCGCGTAAAATTCTTTATAAATCTCCGCGCTCTTCAGCCGGAAATCCGCGCTCAAATCGATCACAACGCAACCCGCATTGATCAATGGAATCGCATACTCCGCAGCGACACCATGGGGCAGGGCGAGGAACACCACGTCCGCCTGCTTTGCTAGCAGTTCGGCGTTCGGCTCCACGAAACGGAGTTGCTTGGACTTCGGATGACTCGCAAATTTCGGAAACACCTGCGCCAGCGTCTGCCCCGCGTTTTGGCGCGACGTCACCGCCACCAGTTCCGCATGCGGATGGTGCAGCAGCAGGTTCACAAGTTCTTCGCCGGAATATCCCGATGCGCCGACGATGGCGACTTTTTTAGTATTCATATTGGCTCAAAAATTTCACATACAGTTGTAAGGGTTTTGCGGACAGATTTCCATAAAACGTTCCGGGTGTTTTATCGGCTCAAAATCAAACTGTTGGTATAGTCCGTGCGCATCCGCCGTCCCCAGCAAAAACCGCCGCAACCCCTGCAACTGCGGATGCGCCCGCACCGCCGCGATCAGCTTCTTGCTAAACCCATGTCCGCGCTGATCTTCCAGAATGAACACATCCGCCAGCCACGCGAACGTCGCCGAATCCGTCACCACCCGCGCAAATCCGATCTGCTTTCCCGCCAGATATGCACCGAGGCACAGCGAATTCTCAATCGACCGCTCCATGACCGTCAGCGGCAAGCCCTTCGCCCAATAGCTGCGCGTGGCCAGATACTCATGGATGACGGCGCGATCCAGCAGCCGCTTGTCATCCGAGATCAGCAGCTCACCGTCTTTCACTTCATATGCTTTCATAGGCCAAAACCACTTTATCATGGAACCGTCCAAAAACAAAAAACCCGCTGGCAGAGGCCAGCGGGTTTTGAAACTTTCCGTTGCGATCAACGCTTCGAGAATTGGAAGCGTTTGCGCGCGCCGGGCTGGCCGTACTTTTTGCGCTCGCGTTCGCGGGGGTCGCGGGTCAGGAAACCCTCCGCCTTCAGCGCGGGGCGCAGGGCGGCGTCGAATTTCAAGAGCGCGCGGCTGATGCCGTGGCGCACCGCGCCGGCCTGGCCGAGCGGTCCGCCGCCGCCGACATTCACGCGCACGTCCACCTTGTCCGCCGTACCGGTGATGGTCAGCGGGGAGGAGACGGTGGCGCGCTGGGTGTCCAGCGGGAAATAGTTTTCAAAGGCGCGGCCATTGACAGTGATCTTGCCGCTGCCGGTCGCGAGACGGACGCGGGCGATGGCGGTCTTGCGACGGCCGGTGCCGAGGAATTCGTTTGTTTTGGTGGCCATACAAAAAATTAGTTAGCGGCTTTCAATTCCGCCGGCGTCTGCGCGGCGTGGTCATGTTTCGGACCCTTGAACACTTTCAACTTGGTCAACAACACGCGACCGAGGCGGTTCTTCGGGATCATGCCCTTGACGGCGTGTTCGATGAGAAATTCCGGGTTCTTCGCGCGGACCTGTTCGACGGTGGCGTACTTTTCGCCGCCCTTCCAGCCGGAATAGCTCATGTATTCCTTTTGGAGTTCCTTCTTGCCAGAGACCTTGATCTTCTCGGCGTTGAGGACGATGACAAAGTCGCCGGCGTCGAGGTGCGCGGTGTAGACGGGCTTGTTTTTACCGCGCAAAATATCGGCCACCTGCACGGCCAAACGGCCAAGCACGGCGCCATCGGCATCAATGACGTGCCACTTACGCTGGTCCAGATTAACTTTCGGCAAATGCGTTTTCATTCAAATTCCAATCAAAGGGACGCGGAATTTATCAAATGGGCATGTTAAGTCAACACCCATTTGAATTTGTTTGGGAACGAACCGGCCGTCCAAAACCGCCAAAATCCTCTCAAAACCGAAAGACTTGGCCCGCGTCACCCCCCGACCACTATTAATATTACCTTGGCGCTTCATGTTTGGCACCTTTTGACCACTGGGAGTTGGCGTTGAATGTTTTGAATGTTTTTCAATCCCGCTCCCTCAGTGCTTCTTCACTTCCCACCCCCAATAATTCCCAAACGCCTCCGCCAAAATCCCCGCCGACTTCGACTGCGTCATCACCACATGATGCTCGAACCCTCTCTCGCAGACATGCCGCAGCACCTTCTGCAATTCCGGCACATGCGCCACCGCGCGATTCCCAAACGTGTCGAGCTTGTCATTCGTGAGTTCGCCCTCGCCCACATACGCGCGGATTTTCCCCTCCGTATCCGCCGTCGTGATGCGCCCGTACGTCAACGGCCCGCCCGGCGTCCGCCCGTCCAGCGCGCCATAAGTGTTCTCCACGCCCAGGATGCTGCCCAAAATCGGTGCGGTGGAAATCTTGATGTCCGGCAAAAATGACTTCGCCCAGTTGCCGCAATGGAACAGCACGCACTTGTCATCGTCATCCGCGTAATTGTTGTTCCAATCCACCAACGCCGCCGGCGTCCCGCCCGCCAGTTGCATCGCGTACATCGTCAACACCCCCGTCACATCCACCTCGCACGCGCTCGGCAAAAACTTCTCGCTCATCATGCTCATCAACGTGCAAACGTTGCAGCCGAAATTTTCCTGCACCGAAGTCCAGCACTGGATCGCCGTCGCATCGATTGCGTTCAAGTCCATCCAGTCCGTCAACACCACCCCCATCTTCGCCATCTGCACCAGCTTTTCGTGCGGCACCCCCGGCGCCGGCGCGTAGCCCGTGATCTCCGCCAGCTTCGCCTTCACCGCCGCCGCCTGCGCATCCAGCTTGTTCGCCTTGCCCAGAAATTCCGAGAGATCCACCGTCGTCACGCTGATTCCCGCGCGCTCCAAAATCTTTTCCGAATATCGCACCGTGTTGAACGCCCCCGGCCGCGCTCCCACCGCGCCGAGACGCACCCCGCGCAACCCGTTCACCACACGACACACCCCGAGAAACTGCTGCAAATCATGGCTGAAACCCGGGGAGCTCGGATGCGACACATGCTTGCTCGTCAGCGTGAACTTGATCCCCGCCTGCACCAGGTTGTTGCTCACTGAAATCTTCCCGCAGAAGGCATCCCGCCGCCGCGCCGGCGACAACTGCTTCAGATCATCCGGATAGCCTTGGATCAACACCGGCACGTTCAAATTCGCCAGCTTCAGCGTATCCGCCACGCCCTTCTCATCGCCAAAATTCGGCAGACAGACCAGCACGCCGTCGATCTCCCCCGCATGCTTGCGGAACAGCTCCGCGCACTTCCGCGCATCCGCGTGACTCTCCACGCCGCCCAGCTTGGAATCCGCCTCGCCCAGTTGAATCGCCTTGATGCCCAGCTTTGCAAACAACTGCGCCAGGTCCTGGCGCGCCTCCGTCACCAGTTGATCCGGAAAAAAATCGCGATTGCCGTAGATCACGCCGAGCACCGGCGGTTTCAATTTCACGTTATTCATGCGCTGGGAAAAATTGTGGTTCGGGAATTGGTTCAACCAGAGCATTACGCGGCGACGCATAGAAGCAAGCCGTTTTTGCATCCGGTGGCCGTCCGCCCGCCCCTTTGGCAATATTCTCAAATACTTTGGCGTGTTTTGGTTCACATCGGCGGTTGTAATTGAAAATACGGACGCAGTCCGCCCGTACCGCAGAATGGCATTCTGCCGTATCGCCGGTTGGCAACCGGCATCCTTCGGCTTACCCCACAACCATGCGGACGATCCAAGCGCCTCTCCGCAAAATTCCTCCGGAGCGCGGCTGTGTCCCGCGCCGGGCGGGATCAGCCGCAGCGCGTGGTCTGCAACCACCGCACCCATCCTCTCCAACGACGCTTGCTTCATATCTCTTATTTTGTAGCAGCCGGCATAAGTCGGCTCCAATCTCCTTGCCCTTCGCGTCGATTGGCGTGATTCACGTCGCCCGATTGCCTGTGCCGCCCACACAAATTTTTTAAAAAAGCAGGTTGAAACCGGTTGAATTCGGTTTAAATCGGTTGAAACGGGTTTAAACCTAATGCCTTTCGGGATTTCATGGTTAGAGGATTTTGAAATGGATGTGGCCATCCCAAGATTGATTACGTCGGAGGCGCGGCCAACTGCTGACGGGGCGGCGGACGGCGCGGGGACAACTGCGTGGTCGTTTGCGGCGCGG
>DASZCA010000061.1:0-6518 GCA_035943555.1 Verrucomicrobiia bacterium | reverse complement strand
TGCGCAAGTTCTTTCCAGTTGGACGGAAAAAAGGATAGGAGCAAATCCCAATCCTCATCAGCCGCATTGATCGTTTCCATGCGGCCATAATGGAAAAACCAAATAAAATCGTCAATAAAACAAGTTAGCGCTTATGCGGCGCAGCCCTGGCTTTGATTTTCTTTTCATAACGGTTTTTAGTCAGTGATTTCATTTGTTTTCGAAATTGGGGTGACCAACCGGATTCGCACCGGCGCCAACGCCTTCACAGGGCGTGATGCTGCTTTTACACCATGATCACCATTGAAAATGACGAAGCACGAATGACGAATGGACTGAACATCAATGTCGTCCATTCGTCATTCGGATTTCGTCATTGCCGAAAGTATCCGTGATCGGACTTGCACCGATTAAGCCCGGATTGAAAATCCGGCCGCTCGAGCTGCTTTGCATTCACGGACGAAAATAAAAGCTCCGGACGTTGATGTTGTGACGTCCGGAGTGAGATGTAGCGCAGGCTGGCAGCCTGCTGTATCGCGGATTGGCAATCCGCAGGCGTTCGCGAAGTCCTGTGCTGTCGGCTACCAGTCGACAATGCGGCATTTTGGCAAACTGCGCCGCCACTAAACCTCCCGGCGCATCTTATACGTCAGCAGCGGCTTGAACGTCGCGACCACCGACACCAGCCCGGCCGTGACGAGATCCGCGACCACCGCATCGATGTTCTTGTACGCCGCCGGCGCTTCTTCGTAGAGCAGTTCGCGATCTTCGCAGATCACGCGACCGCCCAACGGCGTTTGCAACAGTTGCTGCATGCCGAAGCGTTCCCGCATCCGCTGCCGCGCATCGCTGCGCGACCATTTGCGCCCCGCATCGTGGGCCAGCGACCACGCATGACTCGCGCCATCACCAGTCGGTTTCACGAGATAACTCAACGTGCCGCGCGATCCCGGGATGACTACGAAACCGCCCTCCGCCACCACCGCGCCCTTGCGATGTAACCAGACGGATTCGCCGTCAGTTTCCTGCCGCGTGATGCTGTTATGGCAGCCATCCCAGAGCGGCGCCGCCTCCGCTCCGAGCGATGCCACAAAGCGGCGCGCGATAAGTTCGCGGCTGGCCTTGGCCCAGCGCACGGCAAGGTCGTGGCGGCGCATATAATTTTCCGCCACCACCGAACTTTCCGCCACGCCGTTCCCACCGTGTTCATCCGTGTAACTGCGCAAGGTGGCTTCACCCAGCCCGCGCGAACCGCTGTGAACGAGCACCACGAGTTGCTGCTTGCCGAGGCCGGTCTTCCGGAATTCGCCGGCATCCAGAATTTCATCAACCGCTTGAATTTCAGCGAAGTGATTGCCGCCGCCGATCGTGCCGAGCGATTCATCAAACTCCGTTATTTCCAACCCATACTCGGTGCGAAACGTGTCGAGGTCGCCGTCCCACGGATGCTCCATGTAGAAATACATCTTGGACCAGCGATCTAGCTTGGCATCGCGCACGACGAGGTCCGTCTGGAACAACGCCATGCCGCAGCCGATATCCCCGCCAATGAGATGCGGATAGATCACGCCCTCCGTGACGAACGCCGCGCCGACCGGCATGCCCTTGCCCGGATGCAAATCCGGAAACCCGACTGCCTGGCGCATGCCCGGCAGTTTGGCCGTCGCATACAGCTGCCGCACCGCCTCGCCATCGATCCAGCTTTTCGCCGAGGCAAAAAGACGGACGGTCGCCGCCGCGGATGAAACGGCCGGCTCTGACATTATGGTTTTAGTGTTCACAGTGAGTTGATAGTTTTTTGGTTGATGGTGGATAGCCAGTTGGGTTGAAGGCCGTGCCTATCAACTCTCAACTTTTCACTATCAACTAATTGGTGGCCCCCAAGGTTGGTAGCGCGCCAACGTCTCGGCTTTTTCAGAGCCGCGCTAATCTAATCTCAGCTACTTGGGGGATTTGGTGGCCTGCCAGGGTAACGCTCCCTGTTCTGCGGATTAAGAGTCCGCTGTATCACTTTAATGCTTGCAGGCCAAATGGTCGTCCGGCGCGGTAACGCTCCGCGGTCTTTCGCTTATCAGGCGAACGCTCTGCTTTTGAGCTACGGGACAGTGGTTAATTGCGGCTTCAGGCCGAACCGGTGCGTGGGCCGGAATGAAAAACTCATTTTCATTCCCGGCCGCAGGCGCAGGATCCGGGTGGGTTTATAGCTCCGGCGAAAGAGCAGTTGGCTTTGGTAACGGATTACGGGTCTCATGGGATTTCCTTTGGTTGATGGTTGCGGACAAATTTTTTACTGATACCACCGGATCTTATAACCCGGCGGACTGTCATCGTCGGCGAACGAAGCTGACTTGGGCTTCGCCGGAGGCGGTGCTGATGGCTTGGCAGTATTTTGGACTTCGGGTAGTTCTAGCGGTTTCGGACTTTTGGCGTTCTCATGGCTGGCACCCAGCCAATGAACGAACCAATGAATGACTTTCATGACTGGTTCCTTTCTGTTTTCTGAATTGACTGCCAGGGCTGGACTTGCACCAGCACCGTGCGGTTTAACAAACCGTCGTGCTACTTTGACACCACCTGGCAATGGCGCTGCCGGCAGGATTCTCACCTGCATCATTCCGATTAGAAGTCGGACGCCTGATATAATTCGACCACGGCAGCTATATAAATTGGTAGGGACATCGCGCTGCGATGTCCCCGTCGCCGAGCGAAGCGTCAGGCGACGGAAACGAACGTTCAAACGGTCACCAAAAATTGTCAGCGCGGCAGGAATTGCACCTGCGGTCCCCCGGTTCCGAACCGGGCATGTTGCTGCTACACCACGCGCTGGGGAACTCCGGACGGTTAAGGAGAACGTCGGAGCGGAGAAACGCGCCGCTGAAACCCTGGGAATCAGCCGCGCGGTAAGAATGGAAAATGGCGCCTCCGATGGGATTTGCACCCACACTCGACCCGCAGACAACGGGTTGCTTTATCATTAAGCTACGGAAGCAGAAATGGTGGGCAGTGCTGGTAACGCTCCAGTCGTCGCTTCCAACTCTATTTTTTGACGTCCGATTTACAGTCGGATAGTTGAATCACCACCCATGATGGCTCTGCGCAAGCAGTGGTTGCGGGGGCGGGAATCACACCCGCCTGAAGAAGTTTATGAGGCTTCCCTCTGTGCGTTAGTCGAGTTCCCCGCAGTTTTAAATATTGGCACGCCGCCTTGGTGCTGCCCCAAGACCGCTGGATTTTGGAGATCCGGCTGCACAGCTGGTGCACGGCATAATTTGAAAATAGTTAGTCTTGGGAGCTCACTCAGATGGTGGCCGTCCGCAAGGACCGAAAGTAAAAGGGCCGGAAGCGTCTTTGCGCCTCCGGCCCGTGCCATTTCAATAAAGAACAAACACCTCTTGGTGGTCTATTCGACCCCAACCCGCGGTTTCACGGCGGCTGTTTCGGTGTTTATGGGCACACCTCCTGCGAAGCCCTTAGTATGTAAAAGCATTTCAAACCGTCTCGGCGCGCGTAGTCGCTGGCGATGGGCAGACCCCACCGCTGGAAAGTGCTGACTTTCCTGCGCCATTTTTGAATTTGTGCTGTCGGACATCATCAAGACGTCATCGGTTATCTTTGTTCACTCGGTTCACCTTTCGTTGCTGCCGTTCTCCATCAGTTTCAGGGAAATAAAAAACCCTGCTTACACGGGGTAAGCAGGGTGGGGAAATCCTTGATCGATTCTTTACCTGCTTACCTTCAGTTGATCCAAAATGGCTTCGGACATCTTATGCCCACGGAACGCCAGGATGGACCTGAGGCCATACTCACAGCCTGGGTTGCGCCAGCTATGACGTGTCGCTTTCGCGACCGTCACCGGCTGCCAACTCGTGGCCGATATGTATGATGCAGTTTTCATCGAACGTGGTAGACGCTATCAAAACCCAATGGTTACAGTCCACTTATACTTTTGGGGGTGTCATTATCTTAAACCATAATATCCGGATAATCGAATATGTTGTGATGTTACGCAGATGGTTGGACGTCCCATTTGGGCTAATGGATAAAAAATGCAAACCCGCCGGTGAGCGCCACCGCATGCAGCCAGATGCAAAAGACTTGGACTTTGTTCAGTCCGCGCGCCCCGGCGTTGTCACCGGGAATTTCCGGATCGGGCCCGAGCAGCCGGTCAAAGTTTCGATAGAGGTAGAGGCCGATGAACAGCGTCCCGATGAACAGGACGAAGAAGACTGAGCGGATGATGATGTCGCTTTGCATATGTAACAAACTACCGCACCTCCTAAATGCTGCCATATACAGACGACTTATTTTATGGCATGAACAGATACAGATGCATGGCCTACATAAGTTTCTTTACCAGTCGTCCAAGGGTGTCAATCGCTCTTTCAAAGCCCGCTGACCACGGATGCCCGCAGTTCAGGCGGATGAAGTTTTGAAAGTTTTGCGTGGCCGAAAACATCGGCCCCGGTGCGATGCTGATTTTTTCATTCAAGGCCAGTTCGTGGAGTTTTAGCGAGGACACCTTCTTTGGAAGTTCAATCCACAGTACAAACCCGCCTTCCGGGCGTGTGATTTTGATTTCGGCCGGGAAAGCTTCCGCCACGGCATCGCTCATCTGTTTGATTTGCGTGGCAAAATTGTGCCGCAACGAACGTAGATGATGGTCATACCCGCCATTGGCCATGAATTCGGCGATCGCCAGTTGCGGCAGCGAACTGGTCGCCAGCGTGCTCGTCAGCTTGAGTGATTTGACCTGCTCATAAAACCGTCCGGGTGCAACCCAGCCGACCCGATAACCCGGCGCCAGAGTTTTGGAAAAAGAACCGCACAATAATACGCGACCGGCCTTGTCATACGAGTGAACGACGCGTGGCCGGACGCCGGCATGCGACAGGTCACCGTTGATATCGTCTTCAATCAGCGGGACATCGCGCCGTGCCAACAGCTCCAACAGCCTTTGTTTATTTTCTTCCGGCATCAACGAACCCAGCGGATTGCTGAAATTAGGCACGGCCAGGCACGCCGCGATCCGCCGGTTTTTCAAGGCGCGCTCCAACGCATCCAGATTCATCCCGGTGCGCGGGTGCATCGGGATTTCCAAGGCCTTCAAACCAAGCGCCTCGATCTGCTGCAGCATCCCGAAATAAGCCGGGGACTCGACCGCCACGATATCGCCCGCCTTGGTCACGGCGCGCAAGCAAAGGCCGAGCGCTTCGGTGCCGCCGCAAGTGGTGATGATTTCATCGGGCGAAAGATTGCCGCCCCAATCCAGCGAACGCCGTGCGATTTGCCGGCGCAACCGTTCCGACCCCGGCGGCATGTCGTAGTTGATTCCCTGCGCACCGGCGCTGCGCGCAACCGATGCCATGATAAGACTGAGTTTTTTTACCGGAAGATTTGCCGCGCCCGGATAGGCCGCCCCGAATGGAATCACCTCCGGCAATCTTGCTGCATCAAAGATCCGTGCCTGCAGATTGCCAACCCCAACCCGCTTGGGCGAACTCACCACCCGTGACACCGCCGGTTCCAGCAACCGATCGCGCACCTGTGACCGCACAAAAAAGCCTGATTTCGGCCGCGCCTCGATCAGTCCTCGATTTTCCAGCGAAAGATACGCCTGCACCGCCGTGGTGAGACTTACGCCATGCTGGATGCAGGCCCGGCGAACCGAGGGCACGCGGTCACCCGGCCGCAACGCGCCTGAACGGATCAGTTGCTCAATCTTCCCGGCAACTTGTTCGTAGAGCGTGGAGGATTGCGGTGATGGCATGGTATCAGTTTTGCAAACGTCCAAAAGTTGCGCCCTGTTGAAATGAAATGCAAGCCCATGCAGACAGCCGTTCGGAGTGCCGCCTTTAGGCGGCTCAGGAGGGATGTCTCAATACAAACGCGTTTACAGTTCTGCGCTTGGATTCTTCCGTTGTCCCGCTTACTGTGCTTGCCATGTCGGCGCCCAATCCCATTTTCAAAAATACCAGGCCGGTGATCGCCATGATCCACGTCGGCGCGCTGCCGGGCACCCCGGCCGGCCGCTTGACGCTCGCCGAGATCGAGGCGCAAGCCGTTCATGAAGCGAAGCTGTACCGCGCCGCCGGCGTGCATGGCATCATGATCGAGAACATGCACGACACGCCGTATCTGCGCGGTCATGTCGGCCCGGAAATTGTGGCGAGCATGGCATTGATCGCGCGCGCGGTAAAAACGGCGGGCGGTTTGCCCTGCGGCATCCAGATTCTCGCCGGAGCTAACAAGGAGGCGATGGCCGTGGCGCACGCCGCCGGGTTGGATTTTATCCGCGCGGAAGGTTTCGCGTTCGCCCACGTGGCGGATGAGGGCATCATCGAATCTTCGGCGGCGGCGCTGTTGCGTTATCGTCGGATGATCGGCGCGGACAAGGTGCAGGTCTGGGTGGATGTGAAAAAGAAACACAGCGCCCACGCCATCACGGCGGATGTCGGCATCGGCGAGACCGCCCACGCCGTGGAATTCATGCGCGGTGATCTCGTCATCGTCACCGGCGCGGTGACCGGTGATGCCCCGCA
>DASZCA010000060.1:0-2389 GCA_035943555.1 Verrucomicrobiia bacterium | reverse complement strand
AGGTCGACTTTGCCGGCGCCGAGTTTGGTGACGGTTTCCAGGTCGGCGAGGGAGTTGGCGCCGCCGGCGTAGGTCATGGGGATGGGGGTCCAGGCGCCGAGCTTGGTGACGAGTTCACGGTCGATGCCGTGACACAGGCCTTCGACGTCCACGGCGTGGATCAGAAATTCCGCGCAGTAGTTTGAAAATTTTTGGAGCGTGGCGGCGTCCACTTCGAGATCGGTGAATTTTTGCCAGCGGTCGGTGACGACAAAATATTTGCCGTCGCGCTGGCGGCAACTCAGGTCGAGAACGAGTTTGTCCCGGCCGATGAGTCTGACGAGTTCTTCCAAGCGAGCCCAGTCCACACGGCCTTCGCGGAACACCCAACTGGTGACGATGACGTGCGAGGCGCCGGCGGCCAGCCAATCGCGGGCGTTGGCGGCGTTGATGCCGCCGCCGATGTGGAGTCCGCCGGGGAACGCGGCGAGCGCGGAGCGGGCGGCGGAGTCGTTGCCGGGGCCGAGCATGATGACATGACCGCCGAACAGGGCATCGCGCCGGTAGATTTCGGCGAAGGAGGCGGCGGATTTATCGGAGACGAAATTGGTGCGCAAGCCGGCCTCGCCCAGCGTACCGCCGACGATTTGCTTCACTTTGCCTTCATGGAGGTCAATGCACGGACGAAACATGGCGGGCAAGCTAAAGTCCAATGCGCCCAAGTTCAAAGCCAAAATTGGCGTAAGGGCTGCTTATAGTAGATTTGACATTAAAGTCGTGCGGCACAAACTACTGCGTAAAGATGGAAAAGCTTTTGTTTTTGGCGGTTTCGAGGGTAAAAAATGGGAAATACGGCAGTCACAGCGGCTTCAAGGCGCTGTTGTTATGTATTACACTAGTCGGTTTTTTTGACACTTTTGCCTTTGGCCAGCCGTACGGACTGAACTCCCGACCGAATGTTGCACCTTTTTTGAATGGGGCCGTTCCGCCGGTGGCGCCGGTGGTTTCGGGTACTTGGACAGCGGTTCCGGCATTTCCCAACCTGCGTTTTACGAATGCCGTGGGCCTGGCACCCGTGCCGGGAACAAACCTGCTCTGCGTGTGGGAGCGGGAAGGGCGCATGTGGACTTTCGTCAACAACTCGAACGTGACCACCAAGAAATTGGTGCTGGATCTCAGCAACCAGTGCCAAGGGTGGGATGACTCCGGGCTGCTGGGCGTGGCGTTCCATCCGGGCTTTGCGACGAACCATTATGTTTTCGTCTATTACACGTGGGTGACGCCGGGCACGGTGGTGGGGGATGCGTACACGCGGCCGCCGACATTTTCCTGGGGTGCCTACCACGACAAGCTGGCCCGCTACACAATCGATACGAACGGACTGGCGCTGACGAACTCGGAAACGATTTTTGTGGACCAGGTGGGCGACAGCGTGTGGCATAACGGCGGCGGGATGTTCTTTCACCCGACCAACGGTTTTCTGTACTGGACGGATGGTGATGATGCGAACAATCAAAACACGCAGATCATCAACTATGAACTTTTATCGGGCGTATTCCGCATCGATGTGGACAAGCGCGGCGGCAACATCAGCCATGCGCCCCCGCGCCAGCCGGGCCGCGGCACGACGGCCAATTATTACATCCCGAACGACAATCCGTTTGTAGGGCAGAGCGGTGTGATGGAGGAATTTTTCTGCCTCGGTCTGCGCAGCCCGCATCGCATGACGGAAGATCCGGGGACGGGCAGAATCTTCATCGGAGATGTGGGGCTGTCCACGAAGGAAGAGGTGGACATCATCGAGCCGGGCGAGTCGGGTTTGAATTTCGAATGGGCGACCATCGAGGGCATGGGGGGCGACCTGACGCCGCCCTATATCGGAATCAGCCGTCAGCCGGTGATCGACTATCTGCATACGGACGGAAATTTTGCGGTGATCGGCGGTTATGTCTACCGCGGCAGCCAGTTCGCCTCGGATCTTGCGGGCAAATACATCTTTGGCGACAACGGTTCGGACAACGTATGGATTTTGGACGAGACCACAACTCCCGCCAGCAAGGTGATCCTCTGCACCGTGCCGAAAGGGGCCGGTTACAATTCCGGCAACGATTACACGGGACTTTCTTCGTTCGGCGTGGATGCGGCGGGGGAGATCTACATGTGCGTGATGGGCAACCTGGGCAGCCCGTTGTACACCCTTTCGCGCTCGGGCCCGACGAACACGCTGTCACCGCCGCCGTTATTCTCGCAACTGGGCGCGTTCACCAACCTGGCCACGCTGGCGCCCGGGCCGGGGCTGGTGCCGTACACGGTCAATTCTCCGCTGTGGTCGGATAACGCGGTGAAGTCACGCTGGATCGCGCTGCCGACGAACACGGCGATCAATTTTTACCCGACGGGCGAATGGGCG
>DASZCA010000059.1:0-12305 GCA_035943555.1 Verrucomicrobiia bacterium | reverse complement strand
GTTCAAACATCTGACGGTTGGCGCGCCCGCAGAAGTTCCCTTTTGTCGCGCTCGCCTGAAAGCAAAATGGACTCCTAGCACATTGGCTGAAGGTAATATTGACCAAGAATTGGTGTGGGTTCTCAGTGTAGATAAAGCCGGCGTTGAGAAAACTATCGGAATCAGCGCCGCTCATCGCGGATTGATAATCGTGCATTATATTCCAGCCACCCGCGATCCGATTAGACACATACGCCAATCTACCGGCTCAATTCTGCACGGTTTCCTCAGAGCGATTAACTGGAGCCCCGCGACCAAAAAAGCCGTATCCGATGCATCGACGAGCATCCGCGATGCGATCGGGGGCGAACAAGGCATGAAGACCGTTAGTGCTCTTATTGAGAGCGCTTGGCAGGAACTGCACAAAGAAGGCACTCATACGAACGTCATCATCCAACCCGTCGCCAAACGTATTGAGGATTTGATCCATCAGGTAGACACCGTCTTTCATCCATCCGTTGGAAACGACGAGGAAGGAGTAGAGAGACTGAGCGATGGACAACGATCCCTGTTTTATATTGCTTTGGTCGCCATGTCGTTTGATGTCCAAAATAGGTTGCTCAAAGACGCAAAGCATGGGCTGGAAATCGACAAAATTAAATCGCCCGTATTGACGATTCTCGCTGTGGAAGAACCGGAAAATCACGTCTCGCCCCACTTTCTTGGGCGGATAGTCGGGCTGTTGCAGAGAATTGGAAACGACCCCGCCGGACAGGTATTACTCACCAGCCATTCCGCGTCTATCATGTCCCGAGTCGAACCGGAGAGCGTCCGCCATTTGATTTATGATGCAAGCACGAAGCAATCTTCGATTCGACGCATTGAGCTCCCCACTGGAAATATTGAAAAAGAGAAATTCGTCCGGGAGGCCGTCAAAGCGTACCCAGAGTTATATTTTTCAAAACTCATCATTCTTGGCGAGGGGGATAGCGAGGAATTGGTTATACCCAAACTCGTCAAAGCCATCGGTGGAATCGAGCTTGATCCAAATTTGGTTTCGTTCGTTCCATTGGGAGGCCGCCATGTAAACCATTTCTGGAAACTCCTCAATGGTTTAGGCATTCCCTATATCACCGTTCTCGACTTGGACTTTGGCCGTCCGGGCGGAGGCTGGGGCAGGATAAAATATGCTTTGGAACAACTTGTGGAATTAGGCGGCGACCCGAAAGCGGATTTGGGTGGTTTGACGCCGGAGAAACGTGCCACCATGCACACTTGGTCTGGTAAGGACCTGTCCAAAGAACTTCAAAGCTGGCTTGAATTTTTGGAGGGCGAGAACATCTATTTTTCATCGCCGCTCGACCTTGATTTTGCGATGTTACAAGCCTTTCCAGCGCCCTACAAAAAGTTGCAGCCGGACGAACGCGGCCCCCAAGCAGGGACCGATGATTCACTCGTCGCGGCCGTATTAGGAGAAAAATCGCCGGCAGCCGGATATTATCTGGCAGCAAACAAGGATATGCTGGCTTGGTATCGCTACTTGTTTCTCGGTCGAGGCAAGCCGGCGACCCATTCTTTGGCGATTCAATCAATCAAGGATGCTGACTTGAAGGCCAAAGCGCCCGATGTCTTGAAACGGCTCGTCACTTCCGTCGTAGCGCATATTCAGCAGTCCGATGATGACGAAATTGATGACGTTCCATTTTAATGTCGATTCCGCGTATGGAAAACATTGATTGGAAACCAGAGGGTGTCACCCTTGAACCGGCTGCATTCACGGCTGTAAAGAGCCAGAGGAACGCTCTCGTCATCGCCGGCCCCGGCGCAGGAAAGACGGAGCTGCTGGCTCAGCGTGCTTGCTTTCTCCTTCAAACAGGATCGTGTCCACCTCCCTACCGGATTCTTGCGATCAGTTTCAAACGCGAAGCCGCCGAAAATTTGAAGGCGCGAGTCATCTTGCGTTGCGGCCGGGAGCTGGCCTCGCGGTTCGATTCGATGACGTATGACGCTTTTGCGAAGGACTTGTTGGATCGGTTCCGTTTGTCGCTCCCGCAAGAATACTGCCCTACGACCGATTATGATATTTTGACCGGCGCAGACGCGTCAGAAAATAGTTTCAGAGACGCGTTCATGGGACTCTCGACAGACCAATGCTCCCTAAGTAACTCTGATCGCCAATCAATCACAGGAACGGCGTTGGTTCGGCAAGGAATTCTGGGATACCATTTGCCATGTGAATCATGGCCGCGTGATCTAAACTTCATCGCCGGCGAAAGCATGTGGCGAGCCTTGATTGGCCTTCGCCCCTCACGATTAACCTTCCCGATGATTGGCCGGCTTTCCGAATTCATTCTTCGCAGCAATAGCAGCATCCTTACGGCGCTTCGCGGAACGTATAAATATGTGTTTTTGGACGAATTCCAGGATACCACCACCACTCAATTCGCCCTGACCGAAGCCGCCTTTCTTGGTAGTCCCTCGATTCTAACCGCAGTCGGCGACACAAAACAGAAAATCATGGGCTGGGCTGGGGCGCTGCCAGGGATTTTTCAAAAGTTTGAAAAAGCGTTTGGAGCAAAAGTCATGGAGCTGACGCAGAATCACCGGTCACGATCAAAACTTGTTGCCGTCCAATCTGTCTTCGCAAAGGAGCTTGATCCCGATTCCGTGTCGGTTACCGCATCGCGACCAAACGACATTTCGGGTGAATGCCGCGTGTTGGAATTCGCGGACGCGACGCGCGAGGCAAAATATTTGGCAGCCGTGGTGGAAAACGCCATTGCCCACGAGGGCGTCCCTCCTGAAGAAATCTGCATTCTCTGCCGCGCCAGACCGGATAGTTTCGCTCAAGCGCTTAATGAGTCACTCAAGGGCAAAGGCATCAAAGTCCGAGTTGACGTGAATCGGCGAGAAATCGTAAGCGAGCCGGTGTCTGCACTGCTCTTGGATATAATTTCATTGCTGGTTTCAGATTCAGAACCCGAGGCATGGGATCGCGTGACCACGCTCATGTCGGAAGTGTCAGGTGACGGTGGTAGTCACGAGGATATAGTTGCGATGCGCAAACTCCTTGTTTTCCTCGCAGAACAGAGAGGGCTACTGCCCCAAGGGAATATCGCAAAAACTGAAATAGGAGCAGCGTTGAATGGATACCTTAAATTCATTGGCCGCGACGAGTTTGCCGTCTTGCATCCACAATATGCGCAAGACGACTACTTGGAAACGGTGGTGGAAAGCCTTGCAGAACTAATTGTAACCGAACTGCCAGATAACGGATGGAATGGGGTCGTCAACGCAGTCAGGGGTGAAGGCGCTGTGTCGATCATGACGATGCACAAAAGTAAGGGGCTGGAATTTCACACAGTTATCTTTCTCGGCTTAGAAGATAGCGCAATCTGGAATTATCAGAAAAATGTGGATGAAGAAACATGCGGGCTTTTTGTCGCATTATCGCGCGCAAAGGAGCGTTGCATATTCACATATTGCCGCAGTCGTCCAGGGCGTTACGGAACACCTGCGCCACAAACGCGTCTTACGATCAAGCGAGTTTATGAGCTTTTTAAGGAGGCTAGAGTTGATGTCGAGAGGATTGATTCGTAAGCCAGATAGATACTACAAAACCCCCAACTTCACGGGCGACATACATGATATGTAGGGGCAATCTGCCCAACTATTTAATTCCACGGCTTAACCGCCGCACCACTAGCTCCCAACGTGTCGTCGGCTACCGCCCGACTTGATGCTTTCTCCCTGCGGGCTAAACGGGTACATGCCAACTAGCCGTTGTCCTTTACCAAAAAGCATCAAGTCGGCCGGGACGGGCTATCGCCCTTATCCGCCGACACGTTGGGGACTGGTTTTAGGATGAGGCGCATCGCGCCGACCACCAGCCCGCTATCGCGACCGGTTCACGCGGGAAGCGTGGATGGACTACCGTCAACTGGCATCACTAGTCCGACGACTTCATGACCGCATGGAGAAAGCCACGCCCGACTGGGCGCTCTCCGAACCTTGCCAGAACTGGCAAGTTCCACCCCCTCCCAGTATTTACGTTCCCTCGATATGGTGTAGGGGTTCGGATTCCAAAACCAGCCCCCATTACCGCGCCAGCGTGCCACAAGCATTTCTGCCGGCGTCATCCGCCTATATCTGCAACCGGGGCGTTAGGAGTGGTGGCTGGTTTTGGCACCATGAACGACCCAACCATCACAATTGGAGAACGACACGGCTGGCATGAACCCCAGCCCTTTGGCATTGCCGCCGTGGATGAGCGGCAGCATATCTACATCATCGGAAAGACCGGATCAGGAAAGACCACCCTGCTGCGCAACCTCATCTTGCAGCACATCGCCTTGGGACACGGGGTCGGGGTGATTGATCCGCACGGGGACTTGGCCGAGGAACTGTTGAACCACATCCCGCCGAAGCGGGCGGACCATCTGGTTTATTTCAACCCGGGAGACATCGAATTTCCCATTGGCATGAATGTCATCGGCTCGGTGGCACCCGACGACCGGCATCTGGTGGCGTCTGGCATCGTGGGGGCGTTCAAAGGAATCTGGAGGGATTCCTGGGGACCGAGGCTTGAATATATTTTGTACAACGCCATCTCTGCCCTTCTGGAGTGCCGGAACCAAACGCTGTTAGGCGTGAATCGCCTGCTTACCGACGACGCATACCGCGCCAAAGTGATCAGGCAGGTCAAGGATCCATTCATCCGGGCCTTCTGGGCGGAGGAATACGAGAACTACGACGAGCGGTTCAAACGGGAGGCCATCGCGCCGATTCAGAACAAGATCGGCCAGTTCCTGCTCAATCCCGTGGTGAGAAACATCTTGGGCCAAGTCAGGAAGAAAGTGGACATTCCTTTCGTGATGAATAGTGGACGACTGTTCATCGCTAACCTGTCTAAAGGCCAGCTCGGACACGACAAGGCGAACCTGCTTGGCTCCCTCTTGGTTACGCAGTTCCAGCTTGGCGCGATGGCACGGTCAACCCGGCCTGAATCTGAGCGCCGGGACTTCTACCTGTTCATCGACGAGTTCCAGAATTTCTCGACGGATGCGTTTGCCTCGATTCTAGCGGAGGCGAGAAAGTACCGACTCGCCCTGACGTTGTCGCACCAGTACATCGACCAGTTGCCGGAACCGATCCGGCAGGCGGTGTTCGGCAATGTGGGGACGCTGGTGGCTTTCCGGATTGGATATACCGATGCGGAGGCGATGGCGAAGGAGTTTGGCAAAACCATTCCGGCCACTTCCCTGGCCGACCTTGAGCGGTATGAGGCGGTGGTGAAATTGCTGGTGGAGGGGTCGAATCAGGAACCATTCCGGGCGAAGATGTTGCCGCCACTGGAAAACTGGATTGGCCGAAGGGACAGGCTCATCCGACATTCGCGAGAACGGTTTGCCATGCCGAGAGCAAAGATCGAAGACAAATTAAAGCGTTGGATGCAGTAAGGAGTTCGAATACTAGCCCTTCTGTTTTAGATCGATTTTAGCAAACTCACAAAATTTTGATGAATCATTGTCTTTGTTTCGGGCAAAGACATGCCCCAAATTTCTGCAATGCAAATTTCTGCCTCACCCATGTCGAATGGAGTGATCGATCTCTTTCCTATTCTGGCGAATGGCGCATCCGACTCAGTCAAAACTTTTTGCTTAGGCATGGCCCTTAACAACTCTTTGCCTTTTATTGTAGATAACATTGCGGGTCCCACAGAGAACCATGCGCCGATATCATTAGCACGTTTTAATTCTGCTTTTGTCCCTGAAAACCAATGTAAGACCGGCTGGCCCGCATTGGGATGTTTTTTGAGGCTATTCAAAACTGTACTCGTTGCATTTCGGGAGTGGATTGACATT
Source organism: Verrucomicrobiia bacterium (assembly GCA_035943555.1). Classification (GTDB taxonomy): domain Bacteria; phylum Verrucomicrobiota; class Verrucomicrobiia; order Limisphaerales; family UBA11358; genus UBA11358. The sequence continues at coordinate 6,462 of DASZCA010000059.1, read as the reverse complement.
ATTTTAGATCCCGAATTAGCACAGCGATGTAAAATTCGTTCGAAAATTTCTGTTTGCAGTTGGAAAGACTTTTGCAAATTCGGTGAGCCATCAATACCAACCTCACCGACATACCTTGTTTCTGGCAATAAAGTAAACAGTTCCTCAATTTCATCCGCACGCTCCGTTATCAATTCAGGATGCAATCCCACCGCAATGCGAATTTTCTTTTTTCCGGCAACCAATTTTTGCAGATGTGGCCACGATTTTGGCGTCGTCGTAACCCCCAGCAAGTAAATTCCGGCTTCGTCCGCTTTCTTAATTAGTTCTGCGGGGTCTGGAAAAAGATCAATATGACAATGAAAATCAATCACAGTGCACCACTACTGGTCAAAAAAGCATCAAGTTCCTGAATACCGCGCCCAAGCAGGGCTTCATATTGCGTACAGTCACCCAGTTGCGCACTCGAAAGTGCTCCGCCCACCCATTTTCTCAAGCTTCCGTTTTTAACCAAAATTACCGCTGAACAGGCGGCTTGGACATCATCAAATCTTTTGTGGTCCGGGTCATTTTTAGATAAGTCATGGTATATATATGTTGTTGTGTCAGTGAGGCCATACGAATGCAAAGCGGCCCGCCTTATCAAACAGGGAACACATCGACCGCAATGCTTGTAGTTCATTCTCGCGAAGCGGCCACAACTTGTGGACTGAATAACCAACTCTTTCAGTAACGACTGATTTCCACAACCTCTAAAGAGTTCGCCTTTCGTTTTAAACTGACAGGGGTTTTCCAAATGAACACGAAGTCCGGCATTTGTAATAATTTGCTGAAGCGATTTTAAATAAAAAGGATTTGTTGTTCGAGTGCTTAAGCTGCCTCGCCGCAAAGGCGTTAACGGAACATTTAGGCTGATAAACCCGTTTTCGGGCACAAAAAGAGTGATGGTTTCGCCACCAGAGTAAGCTTGCAACGAGGTCGCGGCCACGATGCCAAATGCCAAGAAAATCAAGGAGCGCGAGCGTTGCGATCTCTCCGTTTGCGAAACTGGAGAAGAGATTTTATGACTGAGTTGCAGATGGTGATTGGGCCCGGCAATTCTTGAAGCGAAATAGGATTGATGGGTTTTGTCGCCATCGGCAACCTGGCTTACAAACAAAGGACGCTTTCCGCTTTGCACCAAATCAATAGCGCCTGCCAGGCTGTCGGCACCTCCGGACAGGAGAGAAATACAATTCTCGTTGGAAAGACGTCTTTTTCCAGCCTTTACTGGTAATGGTAATAAACCCCCGGCGCGAAATTCTAACGCCCAGAGGTCCCCTGTGAGAAATTGAAGCATCTTTTGGATGGCTTCGCGCTGCGACACCCAAAATGGAACATCATAGACTGAAACAACAAGGGTTATTTCGCGCGTCCATCCATCCGGACTTTCTTTTTCTCTTTCATAGCCATCATCGGCAGCTACGACACTCAGAGCGATACCTAACAAATCCCACGCTCGGCCTGATGGCACGATACCAAATCGCTTTACATCTTCCAGCAGAGTCGGCCCTGCTGAACCCATGCTTTCGACCTCAGCGCGGCCAAAAAGGCTATACTGAAGGTCAGCATCGCTTGCCGATGGTGATTTTGCGGGAGTACAGAGTATTTTCATCGTAAGTACTCCTCAAACACCGCCAAGGTGTCTTTGAGGACAGAAGCGGTCAAATTTGCTGCGTTGCCTCGTGTAAATTTTTGTCCCTGACCATTCCTTGCCCTGAAAGAAGCGGAAACCTTTTCGCGAATATAGTCGCGCATATCCTGCATACGCTGAACAGCCGTGGCTGTATCGGGCGCTTTCTCAAAAATTGTCTTTCCCACGTCCAACTCAATTCGATGCGCCAAATCATTCGCTACAAAGCCCTCTACAAGAAAATCAATCTGCTCCGGTGACAAGGCAGTCAAATCCAAGTCGGGATTTTGTTCAAGCAATTCAGAAATGGACCTTGTAAGCGAATCCCGACTGGCTTCTGCGTCCTGCGAACCATCGATTGGGCAAATTGCCTCAATGATTTTATCTCCAACTTCTCTGGCGGGTCTTCCTCGTAAGCTGTCACGATCAAGGCCAAATTCGGCGGGTTTGTTTTCACCAGTCCTGAAGGCCTCTAGTCCCCCATAGAACAGCCCTGCTGCTTTTGCAGTTCGTGACATTCTTTGGGCTAACTGAGATGCGCCGCTGTAACCCGAACGAACGTAATGCCCCAAACCGGTTTGCAGGTCTGACCTTGACCCAGTAGCCGCAAAACTACCCAAACTGGTTCGTGCTCCTTTGAAGCGGCCTCGTTGGGCCAGTCTGGGAGCGACTTGCGGAACTTCGACCGAGGTTTCCCCTTCACTTGGTTGCGACTCATTTGGCGGCGTCTCGGGCTGCCCTTCTATTGGCGGTGCACTATCCGGCAATGGCGAAACTGGTTGTACCCATGACGGTACTAACGGAACGCCACCGCCTGGCCCTTCACTCGAACGTTGAGTTCCCATATGCTATTTTCCAGTTTGTTCTGTTTTTATCGCATTTTTCACCGAGGAGTGAATTGCAACATTGGTTGACCACGCGGCGAAAAGATCTTGCGACCAAGGCTGGGGCTTCAAAAGTGGAACGATAGATGCCTTGATGTTTGCGGCGGGAATTTGGTTGAGAAATCTGGATAGCGAAGAGCCCAATGTTGCGTCGGCATCCACAACCGCGAGGCAGGAATGCAAGATATTCGGAACTCCCCATTGTTCGACCGTCTTCGCTTTTACAAGCAACCTGTCCATGATGATACCGAGATCGCGACTTCCCAATGATTTCAACCGAGCAACCTGTTGTGCCGCCGCTTTATTTTTCAGCACCATGAGTGCCTCAAAGGCTGCTGTTCCATCAGCGGACAACTGGTCAGCCCTGTTTATTATGGGCAAATGTTCTCGGCTTACATAAGCCACCGACCTTAAATCGAGATCGTGAAGCTGTGGTGAAAGAGCAAGCCATTCTTTGGCAAAATCGGAATTCCACTCACTGGAAAGATCTTTGATTTCTTCTCCCTTGGCCGAGGATATTTCCCACGCTTTCAAAAAGCCCGGTTTGCCTTCGCCGTCTTCATTGACGGCCCGAAGCAAGTTGACGTAGGCGAGCTCGTTTCCGCACCGCTCGAAAAGCAGCATTTTTGTCAAAGCAGCTTCGTCAACTGTCACTTGTTGTGCTTTTGCCGTTAGCAATCTGATGTTCAACGTATTTAAGAAACGTTTAATCAAGCGTGGATTTCCCCGGATTTGCTGGGCGGAAGTCATGATTGGTGATATGCGGTCAGCCAGTTCGAATTGGGAAATCAATTCTGGGGGACAGTTCTCAATAAGACTTTGGACGAAAGTCCGGTCAACACGCTTCCCTTGCCAGCTCTCACCTAGCTGCTTACAAATAGCTAAACGCGCAGCATTTTTCCCCTCTTCAAGCAGCAAAGAATTTTCGATAAATAAGAGGAAAAGGTAGGCACGCACTTCTTGAGTGCCTAAGGGCGGAACTCGGATTGGAATTTGGATCAATTTATCGAAATAATTTGTAACTAAATCGTCGTCCAAGACGGTGTCCTTGAAATGGGCCCTGACTGCTTGACGGATCATCTTTTCGTCGGCCGCGATAACGAATGCCGTGCGGTCCATGAACAAGAAAAGCCGCATCGCTTCCAGCGTAGAAATTGTTGTGTCCGGTAGGCATCGGTCCAGATCGTCCACGAAAACAACCAACGTCACATCCATTTTGACCAACAGCTTTGCGAAATGATCTCGAAGATCATGAATTTCTTTCGGCGGCGTCTCAATTTTCCTAGCCTTTAGCAGTCCTTTACTTTCCTCTTTGACCGTTTGCTCCCCGGCTTCAATTTTCTTTGCTACGTCTTCAACTTCGCTGAGACCGTCCTCTGCCTTCAATGCGCTCATTGCCCCGCGTATCGCAACCTCCGATACGCCAACCGTTTTAATGGCCGCAGCTACTCTAGCGGTAAGTCCGGCGGCCCGGAAAAAGTTAATCCGTCGAACGAATTCCAATGCGTCTTCGTAGAACGCCTTTTTTTCTTTTGAATGTTCTACCAACTTGTCCCCAATCACTTCCATGAGGGCGGCTTTTGCATCGTCGTAGCCTTGATAAAGCCATGCGTTAAAATCTACGAATACGAACTTCTCCCCAAATTTGGCATGCAAAGATTCACGGATTAATTTCACCATCGAGGATTTTCCGACTCCCCACCCGCCGGAAATCCCCATCGATAACGGTTTGCCATTTGTCCTGAATATTATTTCAGCGGCTGTATCAGCAATCGTTCTGAAATTCAGAAAGTCTTTGTTTGTTTCGTTATCTGACCACATATGAGCCCTTTTCCCGTACGTTGAATCTGAAACCAGACTTTGCCGTGTTTGCGCTTCGTAATCAACATATAATCAAATCTTCGGTTTTACGATAATGATGGCTGGTGAAATAGGGTCGTAGCACTTGCCAAAATTGGCACATCCACCCACCTCCATCGTTTCTTCCATTCGCGGCAATCTGCAAGGATGCCACACATCCGATCTCCCCGTTACAAACGGACCTCCAAAGTTGCACCCATGCAGCTTACAAAACGCGACCGCGAGATTATCCGGCTCATTCACCGGCACCGATTCTTGCGGTCACACCAAATCGTCGCCTTGATTGCCAGCAGTCCCCAACAGGTATTGCGCCGGCTAAAGTTGCTCTACCATCACGGATATGTGGAGCGGCCTCGCGCCCAACTCGAATACTACGAGCGCGGAGGCACGCGCCCCATGGTCTATGGCTTGAGCGCCAAAGGCGGATTGCTTTTGGAACGGGAGCTGGGCGTTGCCACCGCATGGAGCGAAAATCACGATGTCGGCCGGATGTTCCTTGAACACGCGATCCTCGTATCCGACGTGATGGTGTCCATCGAACTCGCCTGCCGGAAATCCGGCAATATCCGTTTGCTCTACGAAGACCAGCTTGCACTCCAATCACAACGGAATCAGTTTCAATGGCAAGTGAAGGTTCCGGATCGCGGCGTGACACTTGGCGTGGTTCCTGACCAGGTGTTCGCATTGGAATATTCGGATCATGCCGGCCAGATGCAGCGGATGTATTTCTTCCTTGAAGCCGACCGAGGCACCATGCCGGTTGTGCGGAGCGGATTAACGCAGACATCCTTCTATCGCAAGCTCCTCGCATACGAGGCGACATGGACACAGAAAGTCCACCAGCGGAAACTTGGCATCTATCGTTTCCGCGTGCTGACCGTGACTACGAATGCCATGCGCGTCGCATCGCTGCTTGAAGCCTGCTCCCGTTTGAAGCGCGGCCACGGGCTGTTTCTTTTTGCCGACCGGACAGTCTTGGAAAAAGACCCGTTCTCTCCTGTCTGGCAGTGCGGAAAATCCGCCAAAATATCGGCACTTCTCGACATGCCGGAATTGGCAAGTCTGCCCTCCTACTGATTTCTCCTGCGGAAGATAGGATTCAATTCGGATGCGGTTCGACTTCACGAGCTGCACTAGTCCCTCAAAATACAACATAGGAGAAATATGCCAAAAGCACAGTTCGTTGACTTCAAGGCCATCAAAGCGGCCATAACCATGGAACAAGTCCTGACCCATTACGGCCTCATGGACAAGTTCAAGCGCGGCACCGACAGTCTGAGCGGGCCGTGTCCGATACACAAGGGCAGCAACCCGACGCAGTTTCGGGTGAGCATCAGCAAAAACGTCTGGAACTGTTTCAGCGAATGCAAGCACGGCGGGAACGTCCTCGACTTCATCGCCAAGATGGAGGACGTGAGCATCCATGCGGCGGCACTCAAAGCCATCGAATGGTTCAATCTAGATGCCAAGGAAATGTCTGCCGAAGATGCGGGGGAAACGGATGAAACTCCGGCCTCAACGCCAGCGGCCAAACGCCCAGCCAGCCCAGCGGTAGCCACAGCGGAAAAGAGCATACCCAATACGCCACTCAAGTTCCGGTTGGACAAGCTGGAACGTGAGCATCCGTATCTCATGCAGGAACGCGGCCTTACCCTCGAAACCATCGTGGATTTTGGCGCAGGCTTTTGCTCCAAAGGCACGATGGCCGACCGCATCGCCATCCCGATCCACAACGCCAACGGCGAGGTGGTGGCATATGCTGGACGGTTCCCGGTCAAAGAACCGCCCGAAGGCACTCCCAAATACAAGCTGCCCCAGGGATTCAGAAAATCGCAGGAGTTGTTCAACCTTGACCGGGCTATGAGGGAATCCGGGCCGCTGTTCATCGTCGAGGGTTTCTTCGACTGCATGAAGCTCCACCAGCACGGTTGCAAGAAGGTGGTTGCTCTCATGGGCAGCACCCTGTCGGCAACCCAGGAGGAATTGATCCGGCAGCACACCGACAGCAAAAGCCAGGTCATCATCATGCTTGATGAGAACGATGCCGGCAGGGCTGGACGGGAAGAC
>DASZCA010000058.1:0-3265 GCA_035943555.1 Verrucomicrobiia bacterium | reverse complement strand
CGTCCCCGCTGCGCGATTTCGGCGACTTGCGGGGTATTCATCCCCATATAACGCTTGTGCCACAACGTCGTGGCGAAGGTATTGGTATCGCAGATGAGGATACGGTTTGCCCTGCGTGCGGCCTCATCTTCGCGCCGGGTTTGTTCTTCCGCGATGTGGGTGAATTCTTCCGTCCGCCACGTTTGATCATTTTCGGACGCTTTGGTGGCGGAGTATTCGCGTCCATATTCGGCGACCCAAGCTGTCTCAAGATCCTGCGCCAAGGCTTCGGCCAGCGTGGTCGTGCCGGTTGATTCCGCGCCGAGCACGCACACGCGTTTGGCAAACCAGCCGCGCACGGCGGGTTCGAGATAATCCCAACTGGCAAATGGATCGCGGCGTACTGCCGTGCCTGAAATGTTCATGCGCAACCGCGCCTGATCCACCAACATGTGTTTTGAACCCATCAGGCCGGCATAACGTTCACCGTAGTCTTCCGAGGTAAAGACAGTGTCGGGCGCACGGCCCAGCCAGAGGATTGTATTTTCCGCCCAGACCCGGGAATCATTCTCTTCATACTTGTCATCGATCACCATCACCTCGGCTTGCGGATGGATTTCTTGCAACCAGCGGCCGCGCAACTCGCCCGAAATGCTATCGGCCGGCTTGCCGCAGACGATCACCACTGTCCGTTTTGAATGTTCCAACGCGGTATCGATCAGCAGTTTGTGGCCACGATGCGGCGGATAGAATTTTCCGATGACTAGACCGAGGCCGTTTTTCATGCGCGGACCTTTCCCTGTTGGCGACGGTGCCATTCGCGCAGGCCCGCGAGACACATGACGAGAAACACCGCGTACAGCGCCGCCGTGAGCGGCAGTTGACGGCTCAGATAGAGCGGGACATATATGACATCGGCCGCGATCCAAAAAAGCCAGTTTTCCAGGCGCTTGCGACAAAGCAGATATTGTGCGGCCAGACTGAGCACCGTGGTGAGGGAATCCCAGAAGGGAGCGGCGCCGTTCACCGCCAGGAGAATTTCCCGCAGGCCCCAAGTGCCAAGCGGAATCAAGGCCGCCAGCGAACACCATTCGAGCCGGGCGGTCCGGCTGATCTTGAGCACGGTCCGTTTTTCCCCGCCGAACAGCCAGTTCCACCAACCATAGATTCCGAGGCCCAGATAAACCACCTGCAAGCTCATGTCCGCAAACAGCCGCCCGTGCAGAAAGAGGAAAAAGAAAACGACGTTGTTCACTAGGCCGATGGGCCAGTTCCACAGGTGCTCCCGCACGACCAACCAGACGCAAATGCCGCCGGACACAAAGCCCCACGCCTCCTCCACGCCGATGGGCCACCAACCGCGATAGGAGGGGAGCAAAATCAGAAGCGAAGCCACGGCCATCACCGCGATTTCCACAGGACGGAGGCCAAACCACCCCGTACCCGCAGGCGGAAGGGTGGCCAGGGTGGGATCAGAATTTGCCGCCGGGGCCGGGTTCACGCCGGAAAAATTACCAGAGCCGCCGCCAGGTTCCACGTTATTCAGGTTCCCACTTGACATAGTGTTTAAATAACACTAAATATTGAAGGTCTAAAGAGAACACTTATTCGCCAAGCCGCCATGAACCAGATATTATTCTACAAAATCAACGATCCCCACGGCGGTTTCTCGAATTTTTCGCCGCATCCTTTTGAGCTAAACGGACGGCGGTGGCTCACTTCTGAGCACTATTTTCAGGCCCAGAAATTTATTGGAACCGAGCACGAAGAATTGATCCGGCTTGCCGCTTCCCCGATGACCGCCGCAAAAATGGGACGCGACCGGGCACGTCCTTTGCGAAAGGACTGGGAAATCGTGAAAGATGACGTCATGCGGGAAGCGCTGCGGGCGAAATTTGCCCAACATCCTGCTTTGAGGCAGGAACTGCTGGACACACAAGATGCCAAACTCATTGAACATACCGTCAATGACCGGTACTGGGCTGACGGTGGCGATGGCACCGGCGGAAACCGGCTCGGCGAGCTTTTGATGGAATTGCGTGAGCAGATCCGTAATGACTCGGATAAATAATTAAATTTATGCCATATACCTATAAATATCCGCGCGCCGCGCTGACGGTGGACTGCGTCGTCTTTGGGTTGGACGAAGGTGAACTCAAGATCCTGCTCATCCAGCGCGCCTTGGAGCCATTCAAAGGGAGGTGGGCGCTGCCGGGCGGGTTCGTGCACATCAACGAGACCATCGATGCCGCAGCCCGGCGTGAACTGGCGGAGGAAACCGGCTTGCAGGATATCTTTCTTGAGCAGCTTTACACCGTGGGGACGGTGGACCGTGACCCGCGCGAACGGGTCATCAGCGTCGCCCATTATGCGTTGGTCAAGCTGGCCGACCATGAGGCCAAGGCGGCCACGGACGCCGCCAACGCGCAATGGTTTCCGTTTTCCGAACTGCCCAAGCTGGCTTTTGACCATGCTCAGATCGTGGGTCTGGCGCGTGCAAGATTGCAGGGGAAAGTCCGCTACGAGCCCATCGGTTTCGAATTGTTGCCGCCCAAATTTACGTTGTCGCAACTTCAACACTTGTATGAGGCGATCCTCGGCACGGAATTGGACAAGCGCAATTTTCGCAAGAAGGTTCTTGGCTTCGGCCTGTTGACCGCGCTTGACGAAACGCAGATGGCCGGACGGCATCGCCCGGCGCAATTGTTCCGCTTCGATGCGGACAAGTATCAGAAACTGAAGAAACGCGGGTTTAATTTTGAGTTGTGAACACAAGGCAAACCATCCTGATTCTCGAAGACAACGATGAACGCATCGCCGGTTTTAAAAAAGCCGTGGGCGAGCTCGGCAATGGCTATGAATTGAAGGTTTGGCGCGATGCCCACTCGATGATTGAAAATTGCGAGGAATATTTTCCAACCGTTGCGCTGATTTCTTTGGATCACGATCTGAACCCCCAACCGGGTATCACCGCCGATCCGGGCACCGGTTTGGACGTGGCTAAATTCTTGTCCAAGTGCCGTCCGGTTTGTCCGCTGATCATCCATTCTACGAATGCGGATCGCGCCCATTCAATGCACAACGAATTGCGTTTTGCCGATTGGATCGCCGAACGGGTCGGACCCATTGGCAATGACTGGATTGAGACGATGTGGTTGCGGAAGGCGCAGGAATTTCTGGCCGCGCATCCAAACACGTGGCCTGCGAAGCTGCCGGTGGATCATGGCCAGCGGATGCAGCGCGCCCTGCTTTCGTTAGATGGCCTCTCGGTGGGTGACGGGTTTGG
>DASZCA010000057.1:0-2147 GCA_035943555.1 Verrucomicrobiia bacterium | reverse complement strand
AGGCAAACTTTTTTTAGAAGCTTTCGGCATGGAGAACGAATTTACGATTTTCGATATACGATTTACGAGCTTAATCAGCTTGCGAGCGTGGCCGGTGGTGGCCACGCCCTGCAAAGCGCCTAGCCGCCGGCGATGGCGGGGATGATGCTGATCTCGTCCCCGTCTTTGAGCGGTGTCGCACGGTTTTGGAGGAAGCGGATATCTTCCTCGTTGACGTAGACATTGACGAAGCGGCGGACTTCGCCCTTTTCATCGACGAGACGTTCGGCGATGCCAGGGAAGCGGGCTTGCAATTCGTCGATGGCGGCACCGATGTTGGCGGCTTCGATTTCGATCAACTCCTCGTTGTTGGTCAACTTGCGCAGCGGGGTGGGGATGCGGACTTTTTTGGACATAAATATAATTTTTAAGCGTTCACTTTTTCTTCATGGGCCAGCAGCGCTTCAAATTCGCGCAGGCTGGGTTTGATTTCACGCGGCTTGCCGCAGTAACCGTTGACCGCATCGAGCGTTTTCAAGCCGTTACCGGTGATGCAGATGACGGCGGAATCCCCCTTCGGAATCTTGCCGGAGGCAATGAGTTTCTGGGCCACGCCGACGGTGACGCCACCGGCAGTCTCGGCAAAGATGCCTTCGGTCTCGGCGAGCAGCTTGATGGCGTCGCGGATCTCGTCGTCGGTCACGTCTTCGGCGGCGGCTTCGGTTTCGCGCATGACTTTGAGCGCGTAGAAGCCGTCAGCCGGAGTGCCGATGGCGAGGGACTTCGCGATGGTGTCCGGCTTGACGGGCTTGAAGAAATCCAAGCCGGCTTTTTGCGCGGTGGAGATCGGCGAGCAGCCGGTGGCCTGGGCGCCATAGACTTTCGGTTGGCTCTCGGAAATGAGGCCGACCTTCACAAGTTCCTGATAGCCCTTGTGAATTTTCGTGAGCAGCGAGCCGGACGCCATCGGGATGACAGTGTGTTGCGGGGCGCGCCAGCCGAGCTGTTCGGCGATCTCATACGCCATGCTCTTGGAGCCTTCGGCGTAGTAGGGGCGCATATTGACGTTCACGAAGGCCCAGCCGAATTTGCCGGCAACCTCGGCGCAGAGGCGGTTCACTTCGTCGTAGTGGCCTTTGATGGCGATGACGTTGGCGCCATAGACGAGCGAATTCAGAATCTTGCCGTGTTCCAGATCGGACGGGATGAAAACGTAGGATTTCAAACCGGCGCTCGCGGCGTTGGCGGCGACGGAGTTGGCGAGGTTGCCGGTGGAAGCACAGGCAACGGTCTTGAAACCGAGTTCCTTCGCGCGGCTGAGGGCGACGCTCACAACGCGATCCTTGAACGACAAGGTAGGGTAGTTAACGGCGTCGTTCTTGATCCACAATTCGCGGATGCCGAGTTTTTTAGCAAGGCGATCGGCCTTGATGAGCGGGGTGAAACCCACCTGCGCGCCAACGGTCGGCTCGCCGGCGATGGGCAGCAACTCGCGATAACGCCACATGGTTTTCGGGCGGGCGGCGATGATGTCGCGGCTGATCGCTTTTTTGATGCGGTCGTAATCGTAGGCGACTTCGAGCGGGCCGAAGTCGAATTCACAGACGTGGGTGGCCTCGAGCGGGTATTCGCGTCCGCACTCGCGGCACTTGAGGGCCTTCATGTAACCTTGATGCTTTTCACTCATAATAAAATTTCAGCCGGGGCGAACTCACGTTCGCTGCTACAAACATATCGGGGCAATAAAAAAGCCCCGACTCACAAGGAGAAGGGGCGACAAAATGGTTGTGCTCTTCTCATTTTTTCCCAAGCTAATGATGCCTGAGCTGGAATTGGCACCTGTCATCGGAACTAAATCCAATCGGTTGCCGTGGTGTCAACGGGCCAGTCCCTCAACCACTCTTTATGAGTCCGTCAAATCAACGGATGCGGATAGATTGATATCAATACGGCAAACTGTCAAATGGAATTTTGGGTTGGAGAAGACGGGGCCGTGAGCTTTTTAATCCGTTCATATCCAGATCACGGGCTGAATCACTGTTTTCATTTATCAACCGGTTTGGAAGATGTGGCAGAAAAGCTTTGATGGGGAATATCATTCACGTGAATAAAATATGGGTCATAGCAAAAAGGGCAGCTTTGCTGGGAGACAACGGATCCGCCATTTA
>DASZCA010000056.1:0-27728 GCA_035943555.1 Verrucomicrobiia bacterium | reverse complement strand
TGGAATTGTAATTGTAGGTGACCACCAACCCCCCTGGCATCGCCACCGTCTTGAGCAAATTGCTTTGATAGGTGAACGCCATGCCGCGGCCAAATGAGTCTGCAACCGACACCGGCAGCGTTCCATTGTAAGCAATGTCCTGCCTGTAGCTGCTCCGCCGTTGTGTGCGAATCAAATACGCGACCGATCCCGATGTTTGATATAATTCTTGATCATCGTTGCCGTCAGTTAGAATCCAATAGATTCCATTGGGCTGTAACGCGTAATCCACATCGGTATCACTCACCCACGCCGTGCCGCTTTTAGTGAAACGCAATTCCTTCCCATCTGCCCGTTCCGCCGTAATGATGGCGGCTTGCCCACCCGAAGAAATAATCCGCAAAAAACGATCATAGGTTGAACGCCAATGCTGGCCCAAACTGGATGCAACCGTGTTGCTGCCAGCGAGGCTGTTGTAGTAACGGGTGAAAGAAAAGCCGTTCTCGCCTTGCATGGAAAAATCAACTTCGTGGCGATACATATTTCCACTTCCAAGATCAATGGGATCGTTTACTTGCGCGCTCCCCACGCCTCCATCACCAGTGGTTTTAGAAAATCCGGGATTTGTTCGCCGAAGAGTGAATCCCGTGAAATTATAGGGCGCACTGACGCTGACACCGCCAGAAATGGTGAGTACCATCAGATCATTGCTCGCATTGCCGGTGCAACTGACCGTCACTGAATTTGTCCCGCTGGTCAGGCTAAATTGCAATGTCACGCTGCGCGTTAGTTGGCCCGATCCGACTGCGCCGCCATTGGCGGCTCCTCTTGCTGTATCCGTCGAAACAAAAAGACAGGTGCTTTTATTGCGGTATTGCAAATTGCGCGTCTCAACGGAGCCGGTGATCCCGTTATTGGCGTTGGTAAAAATCGCGTCAATTCCACCCGAACTTGGCACGCCACAATCACCGAATTGTTGCCCGCTATTTGTCCATGTTCCGCTCCATGTCCCGGTTACGGGATCACCCTGCGCCTTTGCATCTGCGCAAACGAAAAGGTTCATCCACAATGGCAGCAACAACGTTACAAACAAGAACCGGTTAAATTTCCCGCCACGCCCAAATGCTTGAGCCAACCACCTTTCCCTGAGTATCATAATTTTTAACGGATTGCTTCGGGTTGAGTCCCTCGGTTGGAAATCCTATGAGTCCGCCCTTTGGCTGTCGAGCGCCGAGTGCTGGAATAACTAGTTTTTGTGGTGCAAAAAACTCTTTCGCCGCGCAAGAGGTTCTTTTTTGCACAAAATAAATACACCCGCCGTTCGCTTGACACAGGGTTCGTTCTTTTGTGTCATTCGGCGCATGAAAAATTCCAGTCAGGGTACACCGGAGTTTCACCCGCAAACGGTTTTGCGGGATTGGGGCAACGGGCAGGCTTTCCGTCTTGCGGACGCACAAACCGGCGTGTGCGTTTTTGGCGCAACCGGATCAGGCAAAACGTCCGGTCCGGCCAAGCACCTGGCCTATGGGTATCTCGCCGCCGATTTTGGCGGCTTGGTGCTGTGCGCCAAAAAAGAGGAACGCCGTCAATGGGAGAAAAGGGCGGCAGATTGCGGCCTCACCGATGATCTCATCATCGTGGATGGAACTGGCAAATGGCGTTTCAACTTCCTCGAATGGGAAGCCAGCCGCCCGGAAGAAGGTGGCGGGCTGACGATTAACATCGTCGCCATTCTGGACGAGATCGCCGGGGCGATTGCCAGCGGCGCGGGCAATGCCGAGGGCGGCGGGGATAGCAAATTTTGGGTTGATGCGTTGCACCATCTAAACACCAACCTTGTTGAGCTTCCCATCTTCGCCGGTTTGCAGGTCTCGCTCCCGCTCATGCGCTCGATTGTCAATTCCGCGCCCCAAAGCCTCGCTCAAATGGACGATGTGAAATGGCAGGAGTCCAGCGCGTGTGCCGCCATCTTGAAGGAGGCCGACAAAGCCACCCTCAAGGCCGACCCCACCATCCGCGCCGATTTTGAGGAATGTCGCAACTACTGGACGCAGGAATTTCCTAATCTCTCAGAAAAGACCCGCAGCATCATCGCCCTGTCATTCTCAATGTTGGCAAGGCCACTTGTCACGCGGCCGTTGCGAAAGCTCTTTTCGTCCGATACCAACGTGAAGCCGGAGGACGCCTTCACCGGCAAGATCATCATCATTGATTTGCCCATTCAGGAATATCGGCAAGCCGGAAAAATTGCCAATCTGGCTTGGAAATACTGTTTTCAGGTGGCCGTTTTACGGCGCACCCAACCCACTAACGGTTATTTGCGCCCCGTTTTTCTATGGGCTGACGAAGCGCAAAATTTTGTGTCTGAATTCGATTCAGAATACCAAGCGGTTGCCCGCTCCGCTGGCGGCTGCACGGTTTACCTGACACAGAACCGCGAAAGCTACCGGCGCGTGTTGGGTAATGCCGATGCAGTGGACTCTTTGCTTGGGAATTTGCAGGCAAAATTCTTTTGCCAGAATTCCGGCGATACCAATGAATGGGCGGCAAAACTTCTTGGAGAACGCTGGCTAAAAATCACCAGTACCAATGTCGGCCAATCCCAACATCAGCACCATAGCGGCACCCAGGACGGAGGACACAGCTCCGGCATCACCCGTAGCGATCAACGACGCTACTTTGTGGAACCATCCACCTTCACCACGCTAAAGCGCGGCGGTGCGGCTCATGGATTCACCGTCGAGGCAATCGTCTATAATGGCGGTCACCTGTTTCAACAGGGCAACGAATCACTCCCGTTCAAACTCATCACGTTCAACCAAAAATAATGCATGCGCCAACAACAACCGCCCGAAAATCTGTCCATGATGGAAAAACTGAACCGTTGGGAATGGCTCATCTGGTTGCCCGCTCTGTCCATTGCTTGTTTGTCGCGCAAGGACATTGGCTTTCGGATGCTGCATCGTGGCTACATCAGCGGTGTTACTGCCATCATGTTTATTTTGGCGATATTCGCACCCACAAAGCAGGATGCAGTCGCTTTAATGTTTTGGGCGACGCTCGTTTTTATCATGGGCTTTTGGAATAAGTTCAAGCGTTGGCGAGAATTCAACCGTGGCGTCAAACAGCACTCCTATTTTTTAGGGAATTCAAATTGGAACAAGCCTTGGATGCCAGCTTTTATCCGCAGCAATCGCAAAATCGAACGCTTGGGCGAACCCTGTTTGTTTTTTCTCGCAGCGGCAACCTTGCTGTTGCCGTTCACCGCCCCACTTGGCCTTTGGGTTATGTTCAGCACGATGTGCCTTATGTCCATTGAGGCGAAAACATGGACAAACTGGCGGCGGGCGCAAATGGACATGGTGGACGGCCTCGTTCATTCCGAATTCCAAGGCGAGACGGTGGAAAGGTTTGAGCAAGCCCCGGCCCCGAAACAGCGTCAGCAAGACGCCGTCGCCACCGGGCTTGACGATGACATTGCCCGGAAAATTCGGGAAAAGAAAAAGAACCAGCCCCGCAGCTGATGCTTATGAAAGACGAGTTGAAAGCATATTTTGCCCGATTCGTGGATAAGGCCAGCGAAAGCGACATCCCCAAAATCGCACAGAACCTTGCCGCCATGTGTCGTGGCCCGATTCAAAAAACGTGGGGTGATGTTCAGGCGCTATGGTCGATGGTCAAAGACCCCACCGCCGCGTGGAAATCCAAAACTATCGCTATCGGTGCGTTGTTGTATCTGGTAAGCCCGATTGACCTCATCCCCGACGCTATTCCTGTCCTTGGCCTAACGGACGACGCCAGCGTTATCGCCGCAGCGGTTGCGTCGCTTTCCATTGAGCTTAAAAAATACCGCGTTCAGGTTTTGGGCGAGGCTCCGGCCCCCAATACTCAGCCCCCTCCGGTTCCACCGGCACAGCCACAACAGCTTGCAGACAATTCCGTCGAATTGCGGCTAAAAACACTGAATGGCCTGCTCGAAAGCAAAATCATCTCGCAGGCAGAATATGACGCCAAGCGGCAGCAGATTTTGAGTGAGCTTTAACGCCATGAAAAACAACCGCCGCGACACAGGGATGTCGCGGCGGTCTTCGGGAGCGAATTACGCAAGGCGGGGCAGCCTTGAGGCGCAGTTAAATGCGCCAGCAACCGGATTCCACCGTTGCTCCAGATTTCGTTAAGATTTGCCCCTAAGGCAATCGCTGCGATTGACTTGGATCAAGTGCATATGAAGAAATGAAAAACTGTGAGTTGGTTTGCTGACAAATATATGTGGGAGCAAGCAAGTCGCTTTTCGGCGAAAAGCCTCTACTTACTGCCCCATCACCCCAAGGAGTGCATGAAGGAATGATGCAGAGCAAAACAAGGGCAACAATTGAGTTTAAGATACGTTTTTTCATGGTTTGCAAATGGATTGTTAATTTCGAGGAATCATCATCAACGTAAAACACGCGAACCGGAAGGATTAATGGTGTATGAAAGACGAATCAGTCCGGGAGTTTGATCATTGAAAGGGGCATAAAGATTAATCGACATTTGCCCGTATTCACTACCGTTTTTAAATTGCAAATAAAACTGGCGGTCTCCAATTTGACCGCGCTGACCACCTTTAATTTGATTTTTCCAGACAAACGACGGAACATAACCGTCGGTTGGCGCTTCAAACATGGGTGAACCCAGTGGCTCCTCCAATAGTCCGCCGTCGATAACATCTATTTCCGCCGACCAATCGTAAAGCTGGCCGCGAACAGGCTGATTCGTGTATTGAATCCAAACTTTCAGGTCGCCTTCAACAGATTGGGAAATAGTGTCATCTTTGAAATTTATGAAATAGGGTTTTCCATCTGGCACAATTTCAAATGATTTGCTTCCTCCAACCAGTTGTTCGTGAATGTTTGTAGTCCACATTTTGAAAATCACCGGATTGTTAGGGCTGCCTTCTTTGTTCTCATGGCTTCTGACTGTTGGTTCTGCTTCGTAACCAGTCTTTTCAATTGAATCAATGTCTAACGCGCTCCCCCATTCTCCGGTTATTTCAAAGCGTCCATCTGCCGTAGTTTCTTTTTCAAGTTTTACAATATTATTTGCGATTGGATAACTCCCCGATGCCAGCGGCCTGGTCATCTGCTCTTGTGTGACTGATGCCTTTATTTTCACATTGGGCATTGGCTCGCTATTTTGGTCGATCACTTGCCCATAAAACTCAATTGGTTTGTGGTAGTTTTCATTAGCTTTCGAGATAAACTTTTGAATGTCATCCAAGCTTGGTTCCAAATTTGTCGTCAATGTTAAGGCCGGTTGCTGGGGGCTAGACAAATTTTGATTAGCATTGGTTGAAGCGGCAGAGGTGTTAACAGCTAAATGATGAACAGATTCCCGCCCTGGCAATGTTACCACCGTTTGCTTTGCAGGCCGGAGCAAAAAAACAATAGCTAAAAACACTGCGGCTACAATGAGCGTAAGAATTAAAAATCGGGGTCTCATAGTTTTACGGATTTCTTAATCCCATTTGCACAAGCGTTGTCTGCCAAAATTGCCAACGTTGGGTGTTGTCTGAACGAAACTGGCCGCTATGAAATTTATGCTCTTTGTCAAAATTGTAAGGCAGTTGCTTTAAATCGATCTGCTGATATACCCCGCCTACTTTAAAAACACCGCCCACATTCGCCTGCGCACCCAACGCGTAACTTCGTGATTGATCGCAATAGGCAAAGATGGTGTAGGTATCATCCGGAAGATTGAAATTCTGATAGGCGCTCGAACCGGCACCGAGAATCGCGAAGTAGCCATTCGGATGCTGGCTCGTAACGGAATAATAATAGCCGGGATAGGGGATACTGAAGCCTGCGATTCCGTGATCGGGCTTGTTGTTCTGATTATTATCCCATGAGAACGTCGCGCTGTGCAACGCGAAATCATTGGTGTTGAAAAAATTGACATACGTTGCCGCACCGGCGCTGCCATTGAAGTAGCTCGTTGAACTCGTCCCATAGGAACCATAATCATCAGGCGTACTGGGGCTGAAACTGCGTGACACCGTATTCGGGTCATAAGTGTGCGCCGATATCGCCGCCTGCATGGCGATGTAGGTGTTGACGACTTGGTTATTTCCCGCCAAACGCAACGCCTCACCAGCGACCACATTGCCCATGCTGTGCGCAGTCAGGTAGATCTTGCCGGGATAATCGGCATTCAGATCGGTAAGCTTGTTCAGCAGCCCGGTTCCCGACAACCAAGCGTTGTGCTCACTGTCGTCAAAGTTGCGGGGATTGAACGCCTGCGCTGAAAGCTCACCAAGAGGGAACGCGGCAAAAGTCGGCCAACGGAATTCCCCGAACCGGCCCTGATAACCCTGCCAATAAAGACGCTTGTATTCCGTTTCTGCAAACCGGTCTTTTTCCCAAGGAAACATATTCCAGCCGTGAACATGCAAAATGTAGGGGGTGTTGGTCACTGGCGGGCTAAATTTGAATATAGGCACAAGCTCATCATTCACTAATTCGGCAGTTGTCAGCGGGACGCTTCCGTTCTCGCCAATCGTCCACCGTTCATACATTTGTTTGATGTCTTTGATTTGAATGTAAACAGACGCCTGCCCCAAAACATTTCCCTGCGCATTGGCAAACGTCAAATTCAGCTTGCCACTACCGCTCGCCACGCCGCACCAGATAAAATGATCGCCCGCCCAAAAATTATCGAACTGGATTGCGTTTAGTTGGATGCTGCCACCCGGCGCGAGCCGGTTGATAAAGAAATAGAGATCGTTGTTCGTCTGCTGAGCGGCAACCGTGTTGTTGGTTAAATATCCAATTCCACCATCCGCATCGGCAGCTTGAAACAGATCAATCGTTGGGTTGCTCGTATTTGGACTGCCAACATCACCCCAATTCAACGTAACGGTGCTACCCGCTGGCAGGGACGAGAGCAAATTGGAGGTAACGCCGTTGATCCACAACCGAGAATAATCTTCAAGGTCGCGGATGCACGAAATCTGCCGCTTGCCGTCAGCGTCCGTGTAATTGTAGTCGGGTGTAGTTGTACGAGGCGTAAACGGGCAGCCAGCGGATAGTAAATCGTCTTCTTCCTGATCGCCGCTATCCACGGCATGAGCACGGTCGAAATTATTGTTGCACCAAAACAGATATGGTTTTCCGAGCGAAGTTTGGTCTTGGCCGAAGTAAGATAAATCCATCGTGCCGTCATGGTTTGCATCAACATTAAGCGAGACGACCGACACCGTGCAAGTGCCTTGCCGTCCAGAGTCCGGCACAGTCACCAACCGAGCCTTGCCCGCTTGGGTTGGGAAAAATTCACCATAGGGCGACAGGATGCCCGCGCTGTTTGTCGTCACGTTGCCGCCATTATCAATCAGGAAAGTATTGGTCACAAAATATTGGCCGAGATAGGCATATTTGCCTGCTGCTCCATTCTGAATGGAAAACTTTTCCCACCCTCCAATGACAATCGGCTGGCCAACAGAAGCAATCATGGTTCTGGTCAGATTCGTGCTGGCAAAGTTTGTCAGCGAGGGCAGCGGGAAGGCTTGAACTTGACCCAAATTGCGCGAAGGGGCGGCTCCGGGAGTGCTGACCGGGGCAAAATAATAATTTGTGAATTGCAGGCTGGGGGTAGCCGTCTGGCTGTAAAAACAGTTCACGTTGGTTATGGCCGTCGAGCTTCCAGTGTTCAAGGTGATGACGGGGCTGCCGTTGTTTATCAATGCTGTTGAAAACGCGAGTCCAAACCGATTGTTCACTCCGCTTTGCAAATACAGATTTGCCCCACTCGTATAAGTGCCAACCTCGGCCAGTGTGTCTACGGAGACGGGGTTAACAGGCAGACCATTGGCCGGATTAACGGCAACACCTTCCAAACAGGGGTCAAAATAAAATGCGAAAGTTGACTGAATCCAATAAGGGTTGCTTAAGCCCAAAACGGCGGGTGCCGGAACCGTCGTCACAGATTTTGACCAGTTAAATGATGTTGCACCGCTGTAGCTTGGGTCGTAAAGGCTCTGATGAAATTCGTAATTGACCGTGAAGGGCCAGAGGTCATCCATTCGCAAATAATCTGTGCAACCACTGGGATTTTCTACGTTTGACCAGTGAAAAATACTGCTCTCAACATAATTGGAGTCAACCGGGACATTCACTCTTGGATAATTATCAGAAACGTAGGCGCTGTATTCATACGCCAGCACGTTGGGCTGGCTGACAGTTGCAGCGCGGAGTTGGAACAACAAATTCTGTTTCAAATGCTCGCTTCCATCCACGAAACAGGGCGCGTCATAGGCCAAAGTTCCCGCCAACGCGGTGTGTCCTGCTTCCCCGTTCGCCCCAATGCCCTGGACAGAGATACCAGCACCCAAATGAGCGAGCGCGTTGGTGTCGGCAATTTGATAAATACCGTTCGTTAAAATGCTGCCGGAAATAGTTTGTGTTGTGGAAACACCGTTTGTGTCAGCAAAAATCAAGTTGATGCTTTGTGCGCTGGCTGGCAAAGCTGGGAACATCAACTGCCATCGGCCAATCGAATTGCGAATGAGGGTGGCCGAAACAAAAATGTCATAGACCGGAGCGGGCGGCGGTGGTGGGATATAACCAGAATTTTCAATGTCACAGAAGTTCATATCCGAAGATTGATTGTTGGTATAAGTCGCCGTCATTTCATAAACATCACCCAGGTCGTCCGGTGTTTGAACGGCGCCGTTATGCACATATGCATTCGTGCCGGCACCCACCACGGCAATTGTGGTGAAAACAAAATCGCCAATGTCATAATCATAAACACCCCGCTGGATGGTATAGTTCGTCACCGATCCCTGTGCGGCACTCCAAGTAAGTAGCACGTTTGAGCCGTTGGTACTCAACACCGCCAAAAAGTTGGCCGGGGCTGGCGGAATGATGAAAATGGTCGGATTTAAGCCATTTACGTATTTGTAGAGGTTGCTGAAGCCATCACCGGCAAGACTGGCAGATGGGTCTATGCCAACATAGCCAAAATATTGCAACTGCCACCAGTCGGGAATTCCCACGTTGGCGTTATCAGCCCATGACCGCAACCGGATAAACAGATTTGTCCGGCCAACTTGCGGCACGCTTAATGCCGTCCAGTTTGTCAGTTCCGAACCCCAAATAAACCCTTCGGATTGCCAGTCGGCTTGAACGAGATTCGTGCGGGACTGAATTTCATATTGTACGTCCGCGATTGTGTTCGTGCCAATGCCCGCAAGGGAGCTGTTGGTTATGGTCGTTTGGGCAATCCAAAGATTCGTGCCGTAATTGGGAATCGTATAACTGGAACCAAGGGTATTTGTGCCGCCACCAGCACCTCCGCCATCGCCCGGAGCGGGAGCATCCATACCAAAAGCTCTTGCCATGCTGTGCTCGAACTCAGTTTCCTGCACCTGTTCAATCAAATCGGCAATGGCATTGCCCTGCCTTTCCACGGCGGAAGCAACTGCGCTGCTCGCCATAGCCCGCATCCCGCTTGTTCGCGGTATGCCCACGTTCACTGCGCCGCCAGTTTCGTCTACAAGGTAAATATTGTCAGCTATTTCGTAAATCGGGACGGACAAATCTTGGGGTGGGCAAGGCATCGGCAACGGCCCGCTGTCTGGAAAAACAGTCCACCAGCAGGATGCGAACAGCGGGAGCGCAGTTGGGTCAACTTGCGATAACCCTTCGGCCTCTGCCGTCACCTGGACGATAGAATCTGGTTGATCCGAAAGCAGCACCTGCGCGTGAAGATTGAGTGATACGAACAAAACCGCCCCCGTTAGCAATACCTGTCTGATAGTTTTCATGAATTTGATTTTTCCGCACCCGTAGTACCATTCCCGGCTGCCTTGTTGGCATTTTCGCGCTTCCGCAAAAATTGCCAAGCACATTCGTCACTTTCCTCCAAAACAAGAATCATTTGCCATGCGGCTAGCGGCCTTGTATGACCAACAGGGTCACATTTTTAGCTGGGAAATTTACATGACTCTTGATTCCCTCGTTCCATTCTTTTCGCCCGCCATCGGTCTAGCGGGTTTTATGGTGGTGATTTATCAACTGCGGCGCGGCACCAAACAGCGTGAGCTGGATTCGCTGGTCAAGGTGTATGACATAAACCGGCAACTCATCACCCTTGGTTTTTCCAACCACGGACTTTTCGACATCATGGCCGACGCACCCGACGCCGATCCTGTTTTGGAACGGCGCTATCTGCAACTTTGGCTGAATCAATTTTCGCTGATTTTTTCATACATGTATGAATCTATCTTTAAGCGTGAGCTTAAAGATAGCCTGACGCGTGACGTGTCAGAATTTATGATGATGGAAAATATGCAGGTGCATTGGCGGCATCACGGCTCTTTTTATCCGGTTCCATTTCAGAAATTCGTGAACGACATCATAAAAAATAATGAGCCGCCGCGAACGGCGGCTCAAGATGACTTAAGCGGTTAAAACCTGTCGGGCGATCTTCTCGAATGTCGCCCGCGACATACGCACGAAGTTTTCGCCTTGCGGCGCGGTCAAGGTGTTGCTTTCGTCGGCGGCAGGTATGTAACCCTGGACAAACACATCGCCGTTATCGGCGAGGATGGCCGCAGGGCAGGCACCGCGACCGCAGAGTTGAGGCATCGTTCCATTTTCACCGATGATCTTTTGGATTTTCATTGTTCGAGGGTGTTGATGATTTTTTTATTGTTTTTGGTGAACCAGAATTGCGTATTCTGGTTCACGCTCAACCTGGGAGGAATTTGTGTTTGATCGGCAGGGAAATCGCAAATACTTGAATACGAACGAGCGATGTCTGTACTTGCAATCCATCATGCAAGAAGAGAACGAAACGCGACGAGCATTTTGTCTCACGCTATTTCACACGGGATGCCGGATCTCGGAAGGGTTGAATACAACAGTTGAGCGGCTAGATTTTGGTCAAAAAGTTATAGTTTTTGAGACATTGAAACAGCGTCGTCGCGGATGTTTCAGGGCTGTCCCAATTCCTGACTCGCTAGTAATTCTGTTAAACCACATTTCATCCGCAAAAACGTCCTCGGCACTTGTATGGAATTTTTCCCGTTCAACAGCGTATCGGCTCGTTAAACGTCATATGGTCGAAGCAGGAATTGAAGGCGGCATGAACTCGCCAAAAGGCCTCCGGCACGGATTTGCCGTCGCCTGCATTGGAAAAACGATACCTTTAACAAGTGTCAAAAAATGGATGGGTCATGCACGGCTCGAAACGACTGCAATATATTTGGACGTTACGGGTGAAGAGGAACGGAACTTGGCAGAGCGTTTGTGGTAGGCATGATATGAAAAACGTCGTTCGTTGGAACAGCCAAGGACATTGCCTGTTGGGCTGGCTTAGCCGCCTGTAAGGAATTCAAAGCCATTTGATCACACGTGCTGGCATAGTCAAACCAGCATGTAACTATTGTTGCGACGAAGCCCCCAAAAATCAGGACGGTCGCTCCTTGCGCCATTACAATGCGCCAAGCCTCCCTGCGCATCCAATGTTTTTTTGCGATCCTTGTTTTATGCTTTTTCTTACGGCCGGGAGAAAAAACGTCAATTAGACCGGAGGTGAATTGAAAACTCACCATAAGCAAAGCTCTTTTCGTTGTGAGCCTAATTTCCGAGTTTATCGCATCAATTTTTGGCGATTCCGAACTTTCGAATGAATCAAGTATGGCGTTCTGCATTGGCGGACATTTAACGAGAAAATACCACAGCGCTAAAAAAACAATTAAAACGTAGACACAAAAGCTTAAAACGGTAGGGATCCAATCATGTTTGAAAATTAACTCCGCGTTTTCTGGGGAAAGTGACTTTGATTGACCAATCCCAAAAATCAAATCACGCCTTGCATTGAGAAAAGTCCATGTATTGAGCCAAGTAGAGAAAAATGCGCTGATGCCGCCTATCAAACCAATAAGCCAGAGAACACGTTCCCAAGGTTTTTGAGGTTTCTCAGGTTCAGGGTGAAAATACAAAAATGAAATCGCAGTTTGGGGAGCGTGATGCTCCGGCTCGGTGCCTAATGGCACTTTTTCTTCTGAATCAGACATATTCCCAAAGTAGTGAAATTCTACTGCGAATTGACTTGCAATGCCAAGAATCAAAAGTAATTTCCAGACGTGAACCAGAATACGCAATTCTGTTTCATTTCTTTTGCCGGCTTGGAAAGTTTTTGGTTCTTCATTTCTGTCATTTTCGCGGTAATGTCTTCACGCAGCAAGTTTTTGTAAGCCGATGGGGCTTTGAAAGATGGACGTTCAGCCTTCTCCTTTCGCCGAGCGGATCAGTCGAGAAATTGCCAAAATTAACTGTGCGGTTGCGTTGAAGAGCAAAATCAATTCCTGAGCAGACATAATTCCCCGTTTTTGTGCGCCCTAATTGGCGCGACTGAGGAAAGACGAACAGATTACCCGCGAAATTGGGAAAGGCAGATTTACACCGATGGTCGGAACGCGGCTGCACAGACAAAGCGCGGAAGCGAGCAGCCTTTGACATTTTAGGAATCGCTCCTGGCTGTGTCAAAATCCAACAAAATTGAAGGAATTAGCTACGCTTACTGAAACACATGTCCGAAATTTCCGATCCCTCCGGGCCATTAAGCGCTACATGCATCGAATCGCCATTTTTAGAAGGCAATTTTCAGTGAGATCAAGATGCGAGCCATGGAGGCGGCCCATCAAAGGATTTTACTGGAAACTGGATGCCTGATTGGGTTACCGAAAGTTGGCGGAACATGTCCGAGGAAAAATCATTTCCGCTGGTAAAGCTGTCCTTTTTTTTGAAAGTTTTGTTGTAGCCTTGCAATTGCCCGGTCCAGAAAGCTTTTTCGAGCCCAAAGGACCTTTCGGACTCAATGTGAATCACGATGCCGCAATTGCGCGGAGAGGACTCATCATAGGTAATCGATGTGGTGGTGGTGCTCAGGGTTTCGAGCTCGGAGAACGATTTGATGAAGTCTTGTACGAATTGCGGCGTCACGCCGAACGCCACATAACTGAGGTATTCATTAGTCATGGTGATGATTTTCTGTGTTTTTTGCGGATACGAGATGTGGGGAAAAGCTAACTCTATCTGATAAAATTAAACAAGCTCTTGTTTCACAATCATACCAAGCCTTAGGGATGTTGGTTAGTGTTTTGGATCATGGCGCGTTTTTTTAAGCAAAATCGCTGCCTATATCTCTCCGCAGCGCGCTTGCTGCTACGCCATCTTTTTCAGGTTTTTTAAATCCCGCTATCGCGGGGCGTTTTATTTCCGGCGACGAAGGGCATGGGCCACGCCAGCGATCCGGATATCAGGTAACGCCGAAACTATCTCTGTCATGCCCCATGCACACCGCAAATAAAACTCATTTTGATCAAAACAAGGCTGCGCTGGAGGTGAAGCAAGCGACATACGGCGAGACACGGACAGCGAACATCAAAAAAAAGCTTATGAAAAACAAAAATAAAAAAATTCAGATTGAAGCAGCGACTCCAGCAAACGCCGTCCAGCAATCATCAAAGAAAACGGACAACCGGGCAAAAATCAATACTGCCCGCCGCTATGCGAACCGGGCTTTGAGCACTGAAACGCTTCTTGATTTGCTACGCAGGGAAACACCGAATTTCTTTCAAATGGCCGAAGTTGTTGGCAAGTGGGTTTGGATTCAATTTGAGAACAAACAGCCCGTGACTGTAACCAGCGTTTTGTCCGAGCTTGGCTTTCATTGGAATAACACCCGTCAGGCATGGCAGCACCCATGCGGAACAATCACCGACGAACGAGCCACCTACGACCCGCGCAAACGCTACGGCAGCTACTTTGCGGCCCAGCAGGCTTGAGAGGAAAACTAGACATGAACACCACCCCACTTTTTCCGAATATGGAAAGCCTAGTGCAACCATTTACCTTTGCGCCCTCGCCCTATGAATATCGCGTAACGGCCCTAAGGGAGTGCCCAACGCCCGAAAAATTACAGATTTGCGACACTCCCGACAAAGCCGCTGAATATTGGAAAATGCACATTGCCAGCCATCCGCATTTTAACCCCGAGTGTGAATGTTTGGCCGTCCTGCTGTTAAACACCCGCAAAAAGGTCAAAGGGCACCAAATTGCCTCGATTGGGACGATGGACACCATTTTGGTTCACCCCCGCGAAATCTTCCGTTTGGCTGTTATTTCAGCCGCCGCCGCTATAGTTGTGATGCACAACCACCCGAGCGGGGAAAGCACACCTTCGGAAGGGGACGTAAAAGTAACTCGCGACCTTATCCGCGCAGGGCAGCTTTTGAAAATTGAACTCGTTGACCACGTAGTTGTTGGCAATGGGAATAGGTCGTCCCTTCGGGAGCTCGGATATTTTTACGCTTAACCGAGTGTCAGTAAAACTGTCAGTGAAAGTGATAAAAAGTTAGCCAAAATAGTGACCAGTTAGGGCGAATCTGGCTTGTTAAGGCAGGCATTTTCGCTAGTTTATTGAAATC
The DNA here is from genome assembly GCA_035943555.1 of Verrucomicrobiia bacterium. GTDB lineage: Bacteria > Verrucomicrobiota > Verrucomicrobiia > Limisphaerales > UBA11358 > UBA11358. Next base: position 13,276 of record DASZCA010000056.1, on the reverse strand, counting down.
TGAAAGAGATATACAGACCGTGTCCATCCGTGGTTAAAATGTAGTTCCCAAGAACGTACCTACCAATTGTTCTCTTTGTCTCCCCGCCATCCCGCTGCTAATTTAACCCTCATGAACCGTGAGCGTTCCGAAAAACTCTTCGCCGAAGCCCTGAAATACATCCCTGGCGGCGTCAATTCACCCGTCCGCGCCTTCCGCGCCGTTGGTGGCCAGCCGTTTTTCGTCAATCGCGCCAAGGGCTGCAAGATTTGGGACGTCGATGGCAATGAACTCATCGATTACGTCGGTACTTGGGGCCCCGCCATCCTCGGCCATGCCCATCCTAAAATCATTTCCGCCATCCAATCCGCCGCTGAATTCGGCACCAGCTTCGGCATCCCCAATCCGGCTGAAGTCACCATGGCCAAGCTGATTTGTTCAGTCGTCCTCAGCGTGCAAAAGGTTCGCCTCACCAATTCCGGCACTGAAGCCTGCATGAGCGCTATTCGCGTCGCCCGGGGCTTCACCAAACGCGATAAAATCATCAAATTCGATGGCTGCTACCACGGCCACGCCGATTCTTTGCTCGTCAAGGCCGGCAGCGGCGCCCTGACCTTTGGCCATCCGGATAGCGCTGGCGTCCCGGCCGCCTTCACCCAGCACACCATCGTGCTGCCATATAATGATGTGGATGCCGTCAAAGCCGCCTTTGCTGCCAATAAAAACGAGATCGCCGGCATCATTATTGAACCCGTCCCCGGCAACGCCGGCCTCTACCTGCCCAAACCCGGTTACCTTGAATTTCTCAGTGAGATCACCAAAACCAACGGCGCTCTCCTGATCTTTGATGAAGTCATGACCGGCTTCCGCCTCGGCCTCGGCGGCGCGCAAGGACGCTTTAAGATTACGCCCGACCTCAGTTGCTTCGGCAAAGTCATCGGCGGCGGTCTCCCCGTCGGCGCCTTCGGTGGCCGTGCCGAGATCATGGATTGCTTGGCGCCTCTCGGCCCGGTCTATCAAGCGGGTACCCTGAGCGGCAATCCCTTGGCCATGGCCGCCGGCTTGGCCAACCTCGGGGAACTCCATGCCACCAACGCCTACGAAACACTGGAAACCACCGGCGCCCAGCTCGAAGTCGGCCTGAAAGACGCCGCCCGTTCGGCCAATATCCCCGTCCAATTCAACCGGTGCGGCTCCATGTTCTGCGGCTATTTCACCAGCGAACCCGTCCATAATCTTGCCGATGCCCTGAAAAGCGACCGCGAACGCTTCAAAAAGTTCTTTCACGGCCTGCTGGATGCCGGCGTTTATCTGGCCCCCTCGCAGTTCGAAGCCGGGTTCATTTCCACTGCCCACACGGCGGCGGATATCGAAACGACCGTCCGCGTGGCGGCAAAAGTCTTGCGAGCCCTGTAACTTTCGGTAATTGTTGCCGTCTAACACCGTAATCCACTGTACCAAACAACGGTGGTAAGCACCCGAAAAACGAAATAAACATGAAATTGAACAAGATATTGATGCTGGCCTCGATCGTGGCCGCCGGTCTGTCCTCCGGCATCCCTGCCCAGGCCCAAGACTCCAACGCCCCGGCCGCCACCCCGCCGCCGATGCGTCGCCCGCAGATCATGAACGCCGAGGGCTTGACCAAAGCCCTCGACCTCACGGATGACCAGAAGACCAAGGTCAAACCGATCTTGGAAGACATGCAGAAACAAGGTGCCGATATCCGCAAGGATACCAGCCTCGCCCCAGAAGATCGCCGTGCCAAGATGAAGGAAATCCGTGATGCCGCCGGTGCCAAGCTCAAGGAAATCCTGACGCCGGAACAGTATGCCAAGTGGGAAAAGATGGCCCAAGGCCGTCGCCCCGCAGGTGGCGCACCTGCCGCCGCCCCGGCCACCACGCCGGACGCCCCCAAAAACTGATTAATATCCTTTGATTTGCACAGAGGGACGGCCAAAAGCCGTCCCTTTTTCATTTCCCTCACAAGTCACGCCAGCGCCCCTAAATTTGTAGCAGCCGACGTAAGTCGGCGCTAACTCCCTTCGCGACCACCAACCACCCAGCGGGCGAACCCATCCAAGCCATCTAACGCCCAATAAATATTCAATTTTAAAGGGTGCTCAATGCACGTCTTTCTTCGAAGTTGGACGTTAAATGTTGGGCGTTGAATGTTTTTTAAATAAGCCATATCAACCCTCCTGAAACATTTCCCCACTCGCGCACGTTTAATACGGCAGTATGAAAAATAAAATTCTCCTCCTGCCCCTGGCCGCCGCGCTCCTCGCCGGCGGGTTCATCGCCACCAAAACCCATGCCGCCACGGATGATTCCGCCACGCCAGCCGCGCGCGGCCGTATCTTCCAACGCATCGCCGACAAACTGGACCTGACCGCCGATCAGCGTGCCAGCATCAAAACCATTCTCGCTGGCGAAAAAGACACCCTCAAACCATTGCTCACCTCCCTGCACGACTCCCGGAAAAATCTGCGCGATGCCATCCGCGCCAAAGACGCCAGCGAAACCTCCGTCCGCACCGCCTCCGCCAAGGTCGCCGGCGTCGAAGCCGATATGGCCGTGGAACGCCTGAAACTTTTCGGCAAAATTTCGCCCATCCTGACCGAGGAACAGCGCCAAAAGGCCGCCGAACTCCAGGCCCGTGCCGATGAATTTTTTGATGGTGCCATTGCGCGTCTTGGTTCCGGTCTGGATAATTGATCCGTGAGCGACGATGCCGAACTGCTGCAACGCATCCGCGCCGGGGCCACCGATGAGTTTGCGGAACTCGTCCGGCGCCACCAGTCGCGGGTGTTTGCCATCCTGTATCGCTACGAGCGCGACTCCCAGCGCATGGAAGACCTCGCGCAGGAAACATTTTTGAAAGCCTGGCGCGCGCTCGGGCAATACGATGCGCGCGCGCCGTTGGAACATTGGATTTCCCGCATCGCCGTCCGCACCGCGCTGGACCATTTGCGCCGCGAAAAAAAGCGCCGTGGCGATGTCGGCTTTGATGACCTCGGCGAAGACGCGCTCGACTGGTTTCAGTCAAGCGATGAGAAAAGCGAGCTGGATTCCCGCAGCGCGGCGGAAATCCTGAATCTGGCCATGGCCGAACTGTCGCCCGCCGACCGCTTGGTCATCACCATGCAAGAACTGGAAGGGCACAGCGTCAAAGAGATCGCCGCCACGCTCGGCTCCTCCGCCATCGCCGTCCGCGTGCGTGCCGTCCGCGCGCGGGCAAAGTTGAAACGCGCACTCGAAAAACTGGCCGCCAGCGGGAAATGAACCGACCTGAATAATTTTATGAACGAGAACAAACTGAAGCAGCTCTTTGACGCCGCGCGAAAAGACACCGCGCCCGTGCCGCCGTCAGATTTCGCCGCCGACGTGCTCCGCGCCGCCCGTCGCGAATTGACGATCAGCACGCCCGGGCCTGTCACCGTCTTCGACCAGTTGAACCGCTGGTTCCCGCGCCTCGCGCTCGCCGCCGCCGCCGTCATCATTCTTTGCATCGCGGCCGATTACGGCCTCACCTCCACCGGCCTGCCCGAACTCGGCGATGGTGCCGCACAAATCTCCTCCCAATTCGACCTCAACGAGGACGGCTTATGAAAAACTGGAAATCCATCGTGGTTCTGCTGCTGGTCTTCTTGGCCGGCCTCGTCGTCGGCGTCGTCGGCACCCGCACCGCCGTGCGCCATTACGTCCAACGCGCCATCATGCAACCCGAGCGCGTTCAGCTCTTCGTCGAACGCGATCTCTCCTGGAAACTCAGCCTGGATCGCGCCCAACGCATCAAACTCCACGAAATCCTTTCCGATTCCCGTATGCAACTGCGCGAAATCCGCCAACAGATCCAGCCCCAAACCGCCCTGATTTTCAGCAACGCCAACACCCAGATCACCGCCATGCTCACCCCCGAACAGCAAGCAACCTACGAGCGCTTCAAGTCCTCCAACTTCCTCTTTTCACGTTCGCAACGTACTTCACCCCCATCGCACGTCTTGCCTTAATGCCTATAGCGCAAGCGACACCTGTAGCGGCAGGCATCCTGCCTGCCGTAGAGCCGGGATTCCAGCCCTGCGGAAAGAATCATTCGTCAACCCGGACGCATATATTGCCTTAAAAGTGGTAGGGCGCGTCACTCCGTGCGCGCCGGTATTGCCAACCACATCATCCTTGAATCCACGAGATGTATTTTCAAGAACGGGCCGAACGTTTCTCCTTCTCCTGGGGGAGAAGGCCGGGATTAGAGCGGTTGTCTCACTCACTAACTCCCCGCCTGTTTTGTTCACGCCATCTTTTTCTGCAAATCCTCCACCGCATCTCTAATAAACGGATACCGAAACATAAACCCCGATTCCACCAGCCGTTTCGGCGCAACCCGCAGGCTCTTGATCAACAACTCCGTCTCCGTCCGCAGCACCAGCGCCCCGATCTCCAACATCCATCCCGCCGCCGGCAACCCGACCGGCATCCCGCAAACCTCGCGGAACACCCGCATCATCTCCGCATTCGTGAGCGGATTTGGGGCGCAAATATTCACCGGCCCGCTGAGATCATGGCGTTTCACCAGCCATTCGATCGCCCGGCAAAAATCCGTCTGATGGATCCACGAAACGAACTGTTTGCCAGCACCCATCTTGCCGCCCAAGCCAAAACGCGTCAGACGATGCAGCACGGGAAAAACGCTGTTCCGATCCATGCCCAGAACCATCGCCGCGCGCAAAGTGATCTTGCGCGTCCGTGGTGTCCGTGCCTCATTAAACACCTGTTCCCACGCCGTCGCCACTTCGATCGAAAATTCATCCTTCGCCGCCGGTGTGCTATCGATCTCTCCATCCTCACCCCATGGCGGGCCAAAATTATGTTTGTAGATCGTCGCCGTACTGGCGTTCAGCCAAACCGGCGGCGGTGTCTTGCATTGGGCGATGACCTCCCCGATGACTCGCGTCGAGTCAATGCGCGAAGCCATGATCTCCTGTCGGTTTCGCGCATCATAACGGCAATTCACCGAGCGTCCTGTGAGGTTGATCACCACCGTCGCGCCATCCAGTTCGCACGCCCAGTCGCCCAAATTGCGGGCATCCCACCGTACTTCGCGGATGCCCGGCCGCGCCGCTTTGGATGCGCGGGTAAGGATGGTGATATCGTAGCCGTCCCTTTGAAAATGCTCCGCGAGGATGCGGCCAAGAAAGCCGCTGCCCCCCGCGATCACAAGCCGATGTTTGGTAGTATTCATGGCATTTCTAGAAAAACACGTTGCGTATGCATACCGGTGCAGCGGCCGCGATTCCGGCAACCGCGACATCTGATATCCCGCAGACCAAAACCTCCGCCCGTCGGCAAACCCTGCCGGATCTGCGTTTCAGTGAAGCGGATTTTCGGCGCTAGTTTCGACGGCAACAGTTCACACGGCGGACAAGGTTCCGACAATCCTTCGGATAACATCTTCACCTGCGCCACCGATACGAGCGGTGTCTTCATGATCCGCTCCACAAACCAGCCGAGCATGTAGTGAAACCAGACGGGCAGGGGAAACATCAGCGGACGTTTGCCCACAACCTTTGCCACCCGCCGGACCGCGCTACGCAGCGTCAATTCCTCCGGCCCGAGCACGGCGACCGTTCGCCGCGACAAGATGCCGCCCGTCACGGAACGGGCCACCACCTCCGCCACATCCTCAACCGCATTCGGCCGGATGTTCTTGTCGTTGAAACCCACAAACGCGAACACGGGAAACGTATAAAAGGCATGGCTCAAATGATTGAGCATGTGATCGCCCTTGCCGTAGATGACTCCGCACTTCAACACCGTGTAGTCCAGGCCGCTGTTGCGCACGATCTCTTCCGCCGCCCATTTGGATTCGTGATACGCTGAACCGCAGTCCGGACGCGCCCGCAGAAAACTGATCAGCGCCACCTTGCGCACACCCGCCGCCCGCGCTGCCAACACCACGTTGCGCGTGCCGGTCACATGCACCCGTTCATAAGTCTGCGCACCCGTCTCCCGGTTGATGCCCGCGCAATGCACCACCGCGTCGCAGCCGGAAAAAGCGGCGGTGAGTTGCGCCGTATTCTCCACGCCCGCCGCCACAAAATGCGCGTTCGCCAGTTGTCGGATTATCGTATCTGTTGTGTCCTGCCCGCGCGCCAATAACACCGCTTCATGCCCGTCACGAACTAAAGTTCGCGCGATGTTGCGCCCGACAAACCCCGTGCCTCCCGTGATGGCGATTTTCATACCGTCCCTCCCTTCCAGGCCGCCAACGCGTATGCGAATGGCAGATACGCAAACACCACATTCGTCGCGTGATATCCCAACCGCCAGAAATTGTTCGTCAGATAGGGACGCACATCAAAGACGAACGTCGCCGCGATCAACCGCACCGTCCAAAACGCCGCCATGAAAACGCACATCGCCCGCGCCAGTCCGGTGCCCGCCGCCAACGTGTCGGCGAACGTCAGCGTGATCACGCCAAAGCTGACCAGACACAGCCCGATGAATGCATAATACACCCAAAACAATCGCCGGATGAACACCGGCAGCGGGGCGAGATGCGCTTTCAGGTTCACCGCGCGCGGCATCAGCGCCCCGGCGCAGACCAAACCGAGATGTAACAGCGCCGCGAATTGCAGGATCAGTGTGAGTTGGTGATGGTTCATATGTGTTGTCTTTCAGGTTGCGCCGATGGCCGTCAGCATCGGCAGGATTACGTTATGGATGAACGGCGGATGAAAAAGCCAGAACGCCGGCGCGGCGGTGATCAGCACGGTGAAGAGCCACCCGCATACGCCACGACCCAGCCCGAGCTTTCGCCCGATGATCGTGCGTTCGAAAACAACACCAAGGCCTTGGATAAGAAAGTAAGCCGTCGGCAACCCATATCCCGCCCGCGCCGGCACCGAGATCACCAGCTCATGGATCAGGCCCGAAATCACAAACACCAGCAACGTGGCCGTGACGGCCGTGCCCAGCCGTCGCAGCGGACGATACGCCAGATCAAAAGCCAGTTGATTGAATGCCGTGTTCCAGCGAACACCCCAAAATTCCGTGACCGCCGTAGCTACCAACGGATTCCGCATCATCGGCATCGCTTTGACACCCGCCCGCCGCCATAAGAGGGAGACGATGTGAAACAACCCAAAATGCAGCACAAATACGATGCCCACCATTCCCACCCAACCCGCGAGCAGGGGATGTATCGGAAGCGCTCGCCGCGCGATAACGTATAAAATCACCAACCCAAAACCCAATTTCGCCAAACCCAAAACCCATTCGCCCACGTGTGGCCTCTCCGGAATATTTTTAACCTCCAGAAATTCATTCGCATCCATCCCCGGCCACGCTAGCAAATAGCCGGCAATGCGCTGGCCGCCACCTGCGATCCCGCGCCCCTTGGCCACGCGATAGGTCAACCACTTGCACCCCGCATAAAGCGCTACCGCCATCGCCCACATAAAAACCCAAGCCGCCATTTGCGCCCTGATACAAAAAGCCATTACCGGCAAAATCAACAACGGCAAAAAATCAATCAACCGAAACGTGTGTTTTTTTACGACGGTTCTATCAGCGTCATTCCGTATCTTGCCAACCAAGGCCAAGGTAGGGCGCGTCACTCCGTGCGCGCCGTCGTGGCAAACCAAAGCAAGTTCATCGGCAACCGCACCTGGCAAAGAGCTCCCCACCGCACACGCCCCGCCAACACAATGCCGGTTCCTCGCCACCCACCGATACCCCGCATGCAAAATTTTCGCCAACACCGGAATCTTTCCGAGCCAATACACCGGTCGCGTCAGCCAATGCTGACGGCAAATTTCCATCACCGCCTCCGCCCCGCCAAAAACTGCTCCATCCGCCTGCAACAGCTTCACCTCTGCCAGCAATTTCGCCTCTGGCAATGCCAGCCGCTCACGCACCCAAGGTGTTTGCAGCGGCAGTACCTCCAGGTGCCGCGCCGCCAGCCACCTGCGCCACCGTCCCACCATTCCCGTGCAAAAACGGCACTCCGCATCATAAAGCACCCAGCCCTTAAATTCCTTTATGTCTGTAATTTCAGTATTCACAGAAATGTAAAATCAAAAAAATATACCGGCAATCACCAATTCGGCCGGAGCGCGGCTGTGTCCCGCTCCGAGCGGGATCAGCCGCAGCATATTACCAGCACGAGCGCACTCGGATTTCACCAGATGCCTCGGCTGATTTACAACCAAGCCGTCACACACTGTTCGCACGAACTTCACGCCCCACCCCCGCCAAAACCCAGCAACTTCATCACTTTGTCTCCCAATTTCACAAACTTCACAATCGAGCTCGTCGGCCATTGCCGGATCTGCATGTACCACGCCGAGGTCGTCTCCATGAAATCCCGCAGATCCCGCAGCCGGGCCTGGGTGTAGGCATCCGTCGCCTTGTCCTGCTCCGCCTCGGCGATGCATTCGTTCAGCAACTGCGTCGTCGGGTCCATCTCGCGACGCTTCCGCTCATTCAGCACCACGCGGAACAGCTCCCACACATCCTTCATCGACTCGAAATGATCCCGCTTGTCGCCCATCTGATGGACCAGCTTGATGATGCCCCAGCTCTGCAATTCCTTGAGACTCGTGCTGACATTTGACCGCGCCACCCCCAGCGTCTCCACGATCTCATCCGCGTTCAACGGCTTCGGCGAGATGAACAACAGCGCATGCACCTGCGCCACCGTGCGATTGATACCCCAGCGCGTGCCCATCTCCCCCCAATGGAGGATAAACTTCTGTTGCACTGGGCTGAGTTGATTCATATCAATTTCTTAAATTTCTGTCTTTTCAGAAATTAACATAATTACGAGTTTCGTCAACTAATTTTGTTATAGCAATGAAACTCAATAGTTTAATCAGCCATATCCAGTGCAACTAATTTAGGAATGAAGATATGCCGAGCCTCACCGTGCTTGGCGTAGTAAGTCAAAAGTCCGGAGCCAAAGTATTTTTTAATCCGTGGCAGCATGAACCCTTTGCCGGTGTTCAAAAAACACGCCTTGGCATCTTCAGACAATTCTCGTTTATAAAACGGCGCCCGTCCGTCAATCAGCAGCATTCTTGGATTCAAATAAGGCGAGAGTACGTCAAGTTCGCTATTTTCCTCCACCAATGGGGGATTCTTGTAAAAAAAATTTCGGATTTCACCAACTAACCAATCAACGAGCCGCAAGCCAGCGGAGTTCTGGGAGGTCATGGTTTTGTATCCTTGGTAATGCGCAAAACCTCCCGGTGTGACCCGGTCGAATTTGCGCGCCCAATCCTCTACATGTTGATGGAGTGCCGCATCTTCTATCTCGTTGCGGGCATCATAAATCACGGAATAGCTCTTTTTTAGGTAGTTGCCATGATGTTGAACAAGGAAATTAAAAAATGGAGTGTAAATATCCTTTAACAAACCAAGATCGCGCATGCCGTTCATTTTTTCATTTTCCCATTGAGTCAGCATCTTCTGGCGAATTATCTCTATGCGGTGAACATATTCCGCTTCGGGTAAGCTACGTAGTTCTTCAGCATCATCGACAAAGTCGCTCCTAAGTTGGAAATTGAAGTATCCTTCAGCCGGGACAAAAAAACCGAAAATAGTTACCCGGTTTTCGTTAAAAAAACAGGCTATTTTTTAGCAATCTGATCAATATCAGCGTGAGACAAAAATTTGAAGTCTGTGGATTTAAATTCTGCGGGCGGAGGGGAAACCTGATTTGTTATGGGCAGCTTTGAAAAAGCGAACTGCCTGATGGCTTTTTCAAAGCGATCTAGATCAGCTAACCGGTCGCTAGGTATAGAAAGTGCGGCGTAGCAGAAATTGGACTCCTTTCTAGGCAATCCAAACCACTTATGAAACGATTCATCAATAAAAACAGTATATTTAGCGCTCATGATTTTATGCCGAGGGTGGAAATTTTGGTGTAAGCCGGCAATAACATCATAAAGAATTTTGATTTATCGGTGATGCCAAATTTTGAAGATACCATTGAAATGCGTTGTTCTTCTTCTTCAGTAAAAATGAAGACCTCTGGCCAAATTGCTCTAAACCACAACGAAAAAAGCCGAAGTATCGCAGTTTTCTCTGCGGTCAGGCGCATGTAAGTCTCTGCGGCTTCAAGAAGATAAAATGCTGTCGCCTCGGGGTTGAAATCTAGGGTTTCCTCGGCATCATCATCTGCGTGCTTAAAAAAGTTTTGGGCCTTGCGAAAGGCGGCGCGTACTTCTGCGCGATGTTCAGGTTTGATTAATTCATAATTATGGAAGGCGGTGTCATCGCCGCGTTGCTTGCTTAAATCTTGAAGAATTTGAAGCGAGGCTGCTGCAAGCGTGTGAGTTGAGACTGGGTCTCCACCATTGAAATACAGTGTGATAGCAGACTCTAATTGGCGTTTTGCCACATCAAGTTTACTTAATTTCAAACGCGCATTAAATCTTTGGTCGTCATCTTTCATATCAATTTTTATTTGAATTTTTTATATAGCTGATGTGGGAGAGCGAGCCTTTCAGCCCGCCCTCCCCATGTCTTCCCTACGCCGCCCCCCTCAAGCTCATATCCCCATCCTTGATGACAAACCGCGCCTTCAATCGCGCCACCTCGCTCGCCAGGCCCGCCGCCTTCACCGAGTCCAGCACCGCGTCGAAGTTCTTGTACGCGGCCGGCGCTTCGTCCTTCGGATACTGGCGGCAGTTCGAGAGGATGTCGTGCGCCACGAACTCCGCATCCACCGTCTTCTGGTCCAGCGCACGGTCGGCGGCCTTGCGGATCTGAATACCTTTCGTCTCGTTCATATTATTTTCCCTTTCTCAGTCTATGTTTCTATTTTCCAAAACTTCAAATCCGAAAAAACATTCAACGCCGAACATTCAACTTTCAACGTCGAATTATTCGTGATACCCGCCCTTGGACGTTGAGAGTTGAGCGTTAAATGTTAAATGTTTCGGTTCTTAATCCGCTAGGAACAACTTCCACGCCGCCACCCCGTGCGCATTCCGGATCATCGCCGATACCGGCAACTCCTTCGGCGCCCGCGGCACGCTGAGCAGCTTCAACCCCGCCTCATGCGGCAGCCGGTTGCCTTTGCGCGAATTCACGGCCTTGTCCGACCACACAAGGTTCTCCCACGTGTCTTGGCCGCCGCGCGAACGCGGCACCACGTGATCTAGGTTGCCCTCGTCCGGTGCGAGCAACTTGCCCGTGTATTGGCAACGATTCCCATCACGTTCGCGGATCGTCTTGGCGTTCAGCTTCGGGCGCTTCTTGGGCACCTTGGCATAATTCACCGCCACGATCACCGTCGGCACGCGGATCATTCCGCGCGCCGTGCGCACGGCCAAATCATCCGCCCGCACCGGCAACGTGATCCACTCGCTCCACTCCACCGGCCGGATGTGGCTCTCGCCCTCGATATCCAGCGCCGTCGCCGCGTTCGTCGCCATCTGGCAGAACGCATCCGCCGGCGTGCGGATATTGATCGCCTGCCAGTTCCGGTTCAGCACCAGCACGATGTTCTTGTTCAGCATGTCGTTCATAAAGTATTGGCATACGGCCACCGTGCTTCGCGCCCGGTGATTCTTCATTCTGCATTCTTAATTCTTCATTCGCCTCATAGGTGTCTGTTCTTCATTGACTGGCTGGGCAAACTTTGACCAAATGGAGCGCCGGTCCATTTACTTTAAAAATATGAAATACTTTGCCTCCCTCATGATCGCGCTCGCCGTGGGCCTTTCTGTCCAGGCCGCCGATGTCACTACCAAGATCACTGATACCCACGTCTGCTGCGGCAGTTGCCAAAAAGCCGTGTCAAACATCGTCGCCCATGTCGAGGGCCTGACCGGTTCTGCGGATGAAGACTCCAGTACCATCAGCCTGAGCGGCCCCGACACCGCCACCGTCCAAAAGGGCGCCGATGCCCTCGTCACCGCCGGCTTCTACGGCAAGAGCAGCAATCCCGATATCAAGATCGCCTCCGACACCGGCGTCAAAGGCGAAAAAGTGAAATCCCTCAAGCTCGACGACGTCCACATCTGCTGCGGCCACTGCGTCAAAGACATCAACGAAGCCCTCAGCGCCGTCCCCGGCGTCACCGGCAACGACGCCGCCAAAGGCAACAAGACACTGACCATCAACGGTGATTTCAACGACAAAGACGCCGTCGACGCCCTCCAAAAAATCGGCCTCACCGGCAAAGTCGCCAAAGAATAATAATTGATCCCGCTTTCACCGGCCCTCGTCTGTGTGAACAGCGAGGGATTTTTTTTAAACCCGGGATCGGGATACGGAGTTGCTTAATTGCGCCCAGTATTTTCACGAACGCTGGTGGGGCGCGTCGCTCCGCGCGCGCCGCCGGTCGCTAACCGGATTATTCTTGAAACCACGCGATGTGTTAGCAAAGACGCGGCGAACGTTTCTCCTTCTCCCGGGGGAGAATAGCCCTGCTGGCTATTGCACAGCGGACGGTGCACGTATCCCGCGCCCATATTCCTCTCAATCGCAAGCCTCGCAAGCACATTCCGACCGGCATCAATACCCCCGGCGATTACATCCTCGCCAAACGGTATGAAAAGGGCCTGCATCCCTATGAAATCGGGAAGAAAATGGGGATTGCCGGGTCATTGATATTGGCATGGGAACGTGGCGAAAGCCAGCCCGACGAGGCGCAATGGGATATGCTTGGCCGTCTTTTGTCCTTCGATGCAGGGGTGGACTTGCCAAAACCTCACAGGTGACTTCGTGTTGGGTTTTGCACAAATGATCTATGCGACGAAAGCCTCCCGCATTGCGGGCACCATCAGACATTGCGCACCAAATCGGACAGCTGGACGTTCAAGGCGACCGCAATCCGCCGCAGGGCGTCCACGGAGACGTTCTCCTCGCCGCGCTCGATGTCGCCGATGTAGTTGTGGTGGAGATCGGATTTCTCCGCCAGCTTCTCCTGACTCCATTTCATGGCACGGCGGCATGTCCGGATATTCTCGCCCAGGACTTTCCGGTATTTTGGAATTGTAGCCACGACATATCAAAGCCGTTAACCACGGGAGCCAACCACAGTATATACACTGTGTTTTATCCTTGCCTTTATATCCCGTTTGCCGGATTGTCGTCCTGACATGAATGCGCCCATCGAATTCCGCCGCAGAATTGGCCAAGACCTGCACGCCAGCGGGCAAAAGTGTTCCGGCACCTCCGGCTGCCCCGACATCTGGGAGCTTGAAGACGGCGATTTCGCCGTGATTGGCACGGACATCACCGATGCCGCCACGTCGCAACTGCCGCCGACCGCTGGCTGCGG
>DASZCA010000055.1:0-3819 GCA_035943555.1 Verrucomicrobiia bacterium | reverse complement strand
GCTGACCAACGAATACGCCGCCGAAAACGGCAGGCCCTATCATTATCACTTTGAAACGGATCTGGCGGCGGGCGGTCATTTGCTATCCTTTGCCCTGCAACCGCTGACGCCGGACCAGCCGCAGACCAATGCCCTCGCGATGCAGATCATTTCTGTCAAGCTCAGCGGCCCGATGGCGCCGGAACATTGGTTGAAACCCAGGAACTATGACGTTTATTTTCCCCGGGAAATCCCTGCCGACGCCGTTGCCCGCCGCGACTGTGCGCGCCAAATCCTGTCCGGGTTTGCCCGCCGCGCCTTTCGCCGTCCGCCGGAAGCATCCACCGTGGACCGGTTGGTGAAACTGGCGGAAAGCATCTATCAACAGCCCGGCAAAACGTTCGAAGCCGGCGTGGCCCAAGGCATGGTGGCCATCCTTTCCTCCCCGCGCTTTCTGTTTCTGCAAGAGCATGTGGAGAAAGGCAGCCCCGGCGATAAATATCCGTACGTCGATGAATTTTCCCTCGCCTCGCGCCTTTCCTATCTGTTGTGGTCGTCCATGCCGGATGAAGAACTGATGCGCCTCGCTGCCGCCGGCCAGTTACGTCAAAACCTGAAACCGCAGGTGACGCGCATGTTGAAAAGCCCGCGCTCGGAGGAGTTCGTCAAAGATTTTACCGGCCAATGGCTGCGCGCCCGCGATATCGAAACCATTCCGCTCGAACCGAAATCCATTCTGCAACGCGAAGGACTGGTTCCTCCCAAGCCGGAATTGAACACCATGGAACCCGCGCTCCGCCTCGCCATGCGCGAGGAGACGGAGCATTGCTTCGATTACGTCCTGCGCAACGACCGCAGTCTGCTCGAATTGCTGGATGCGGATTATACCTTTCTGAACGGCCGCCTCGCCCGGCATTACGGCATCCCCGATGTTTCCGGCAAGGAGATGCGGCTGGTCCGCTTGCCGCCCGATAGCCCGCGCGGCGGCATCCTCACGCAGGGAACGTTGCTTGGTGTCACCTCCAATCCCACCCGCAGTTCGCCGGTGAAGCGCGGCCTGTTCATTCTCGACAACATTCTGGGCACGCCGCCACCCCCGCCGCCGCCGGATATTCCGCCGCTGGAAGATGCGGCGAAAAACGCGACCGGTCACGTCCCGTCCCTGCGTGAAACCCTCGCGGTCCATCGCGAAAGCGCCTTGTGCAGTTCGTGCCACAGCCGGATGGATCCCCTCGGCCTGGCGCTTGAAAACTTTAACGCCATGGGCATGTGGCGCGACCGTGAATTCGACCAGCCCATCGATGCCACCGGCAGCCTTATCACCGGCGAAAGTTTCAAGGACATCCGCGGGCTGAAATCCATTCTCGTGAAAAATCATGCTGCCGATTTTTACACGACCATCACGGAAAAACTGTTAACCTACGCCTTGGGGCGCGGTCTGGACTATGATGATGTGGAGACCGTCGACCAGATTGTCGCCCGGATCCAGGCTGCCGATGGACGCGCGCAGGCCTTGATCACGGGCGTGATCGAATCGGCTCCTTTTCAAAGAACACGGCTGACGGCGGAAGATGGACCGGCACACCCCGGAAAATCCCGCCTGCGGGCCGAAAAATAAATGCTATGAATGCAAAACCTTCCAACGTGTCTGGAGCCCGGCAGCAACGCCAGGCCGCTGAAGCCCGCCTCGCTTTCTCCCGCCGCCACTTTCTGCGCGGTCTGGGCGCCTGCATCGCCGTGCCCGCGCTTCAATCGCTCATGCCGGTAAGTTCCTTCGCGTCGTCGGCCGCCGCCGCGTCCGGCAAAATGGCCGCCACTTCCACCGGCGCGCCCTTGCGCACGGCCTTTTTGTATTTCCCGAACGGTGCCATTCCTGCGGCCTGGTGGCCCACCGGCGATGAAGCGAATTTCCAGTTGAACCGCACCATGCAGCCGCTGGAACCGTTGCGTGAAAATATCCAGATCATCGGCGGCTTGCAGCACCTGACCGCCATGCCCGGCTCCGATGGTGCCGGCGACCATGCCCGTGCCAACGGCACGTTCCTCACCGGCGTCCGCCTCAAGAAAAGCGCGACCGATGTCCACGCCGGCATCTCCATCGATCAGGCCATCGCCCGCGAAGTCGGCCATCTCACGCGCCTGCCGTCGCTGGAACTGACCTGCGACGCCGGCCGCAACACCGGCGCCTGCGATTCCGGCTACGCCTGCGCTTACCAATACAACATGTCTTGGAGTTCGCCCACCACGCCGATGACGCCTGAGGGAAATCCCCGACAAGTCTTTGAACGCCTGTTTGGCGCCGGCGCACCCGGTGAACGCAGCTTGGAATTGAAACGCCGCCGCGCCGAGGAACGCTCCATCCTCGATTTCGCCATGGATGACGCCCGCGAAATGCAGCGTCTCCTCGACCACCGCGACCGCGACAAGCTCGATCAATACCTCACCGGCGTCCGCGAACTCGAAGCGCGCATCCAGCGTGCCGAAAAATTTGGCGACCCCAAAGATCCCGCGCAAGAAACGCCCGCCGGCATTCCTGCCACCTACGGTGAACACATCGAATTGATGTCCGATATTTTGCTGCTCGCCTTCCAGACCGATTCCACCCGCGTCGCCACGTTGCTGCTCGCGCACGATGGCAGCAACCGCTCCTTCGCCGAGATCGGCATTCCGGAAGGCCACCACGACCTGTCCCATCACTCCGGCAACGAGGAGAAGATCAAAAAAATCCGCGATATCGACGTGTGGTATGTCCGGCAAGTCGCCCGGTTCCTCGAAAAATTGCGCGATACGCAGGATATCGATGGCAATTCGCTCTTGCACAACTCGATGATCGTGTACGGCAGCGGCAATGCCGATGGCAACCGCCACACCCACGTCAACCTGCCCATCATCCTCGCCGGTGGCGGCGGCGGCAGCCTGACGCCGGGCCGCTTCATCCAGCAAGGCGCCAAGCCTGCAACGAATCTTTTCCTCAGCCTCGCCGACCGCATGGGCGTGCGTGATCTGAAACGTTTCGGCGATTCCACCGACCGGCTCGCGAACATTTGATCTGACCTTTAAAGATATTTCTTCAACGTATGAAATCATTCGTGACCTCCTTGCTGGTGCTGTGCGCCGCCACCCTGTTGGCGGCCGATACGGATTCTGCCGCAACGGCAAACCACGCCCGCAAACCCGGAGAATACCCGCTCGGACCCGATTCGCTGCCGCAACCCGGCGTGCCCAAAGGCCGGTTGGAAGGCCCGTTTATTTTCAAAAGCCAGATCTTCACCAACACCGTCCGCCAATACTGGATTTTCATCCCCGCCCAGTACCAACCTGAAAAACCCGCGTGCGTGCTCGTGTTTCAAGACGGCCAGCGCGCCGTCAAAACCAACGGCTCCCTGCGCGTTCCCCAAGTCCTTGAAAACCTCATCGCCAAAAAAGAAATTCCCGTCACCATCGGCATCTTCATCACCCCCGGCGAAAAGGGTGCGGAATATTCCGAGGGCAAAGGCGGCAACCCCAGCAACCGCTCCGCCGAATACGATGCGTTGAGCGACAGCTACGCGCGCTTCCTCTGCGAAGAAATGCTCCCCGAGGTCGGCAAAAAATATAATCTCACGAAAGACCCGGAAGGCCGTGCCATCGGCGGCACCAGCAGCGGCGCCATCTGCGCCTTCACCGTCGCCTGGCAGCGGCCCGATGAATTTCGCAAAGTCATCAGTTGCATCGGCAGCTACACCGCCCTCGGTTACCGCCCGGCCAAGGACGGCCAGCCCGTGATCGCCGGCGGTGAAATGTATCCGACCTTCATCCGCCGCACCCCCATCAAACCGCTCACCATCTTCCTGCAAGACG
>DASZCA010000054.1:0-2393 GCA_035943555.1 Verrucomicrobiia bacterium | reverse complement strand
GGGTGATCATAATTTTTTTACCCACGCCGTGAATCTGCTCAGCAAAAAAACGCGCGTCCACGCCACGATGAAATTCGGCACCTTCCAACGCACGACCAATGACCGAAAGGAACTCGCGAAAGATCTCCACGCGGCCGTCCTCAAATTGAAGGGCTAAAAAGCCGCCCGCTCACCGCGCCCCGGCCAGTTTGCATTTGCCTGATTTCTTTTCCAACGGCAGAGCTCCAGATTCTTTCTCTGAGTCAGCCTGGGTCAGTTCCTGGCCACCCACCGGCCAGATCTCAAAACCACCTTTTAAGCCGGGCAGTTTCCAAGTCCCCCAGATGCCCTTGCCCTCGCGAAAACCTTTGTAGTCCACTGAATGGCGGCCCACATATGTTTTGATCCACGAACATTCCAACGTGCTTTCGGAATACTTTCCGGCGATGACAAACGGCCCGACGCCATCAGTACCTTCCCCCGACACGATGCCCCGCCGAAATTCCAAGATCAGATCCATCCCGAACTGGCGTGTTAAACCGGTATGAACATAGTACCCCGTCCATTTGCCGGATTGAAACTGGGAAGAACCGCTCATGAAATTACCACTTCACCGGCACCGTCAGCTTCTTGTTGAACCGGTTGAAATAGTGCAATTGTTTCTGTTGCGCGCCATATTCGTGGACGAGCTTGGTGATCTTCACGTCGTAGCAGCAATACTCCGCGATCTCCGCGATTTTACCTTCCTTGAACCATTGGATGGCCTGCAGCCCTTCCGCCGTTTTTTCCACGGCGAACGTCGCCGTCGCGATCGAGTCCAGCGAGAGGCGATGGCCGAGCGTTTCGCTCAACACCACGAGCATGTCCAGCGTCGGCACCTGCGTCAGGTCAAAGGCCGTGTAGCCGTGCAACACCTCGTAATCGAACCGCAAATTATTGAACCCCACCACCAGGTCGGCGCGTTGCAGTTCGGTGATGAGCGCGTTGACCTGCTTCTCGCCGTAGATCTTGTATTCGCCGGAGGCCGTGCTGTACGTCACGCCCACGCTCATGCCCATCTTGGAGATGTTGCCCCAACCACCGACTTCATCGGCGGACTTTTGTGTTTCGAGGTCGAAATAGACGATGTTCTTGGACACGCCCTAAATTTACGATTTACGATTCACGATTTACGAGCTTTTTTCAATCTGCCCGCTGCCTAATCCTTGCTTGCGAAATATTCCACGCCGCGCCACATTGCCCACATGGCGCTTACCCCTTCCACCATGCTGCCGCTTGGCACCACCGCACCTGATTTCCGCCTGCCCGACACCGCTGGAAGCACTGTCACCTTGGCCGATTTCAAGGACAAGGCAGCGCTCGTGGTGATTTTCATGTGCAACCATTGTCCGTATGTCGTCCACATCCGCGCCGGGCTGGCTCAGCTTGGCCACGATTACGCGGACAAAAACGTCGGCATTATGGGCATCAGTTCCAATGACGCGGCCAAATATCCCGCGGACGGTCCGGCCAAGATGAAGGACGAGGTGAAAACCGCCGGCTATATTTTTCCCTACCTCTACGACGAAACACAGGCGGTCGCCAAGGCCTACCGCGCCGCCTGTACACCAGATATTTTTCTGTTCGACCGCAGCCGTCGGCTGGTCTATCGCGGGCAGTTCGATGCCGCCCGTCCCGGCAACGGCATTTCCGTGACCGGCAAGGATTTGCGCGCGGCGATTGATGCCGTGCTAGTAGGCAAACCGACCTCTGAATTCCAAGTCGCCAGCATGGGCTGCAACATCAAATGGAAACCCGGCAACGAACCAGACTATTTTTGATCAGAACAAAAAAATCATGGCGTCTCTGCAAATAAGCCAAGGTAGGGCGCGCCCTAACCGATCTTCGGTCTTTCATACGTTCTACATATTTCGCGGTTAACAGCCCATTGCCATGACTTCTTACGCCTTCCCCAACCTCGAAGGCGGTGGTGCGGACGCAAATATTTCCCCGGGCGGCGAAAAATTAAAAATAATTCAAAGGATTGTCCGGCGAAGTTTGTCAGACCCTGTAAAACCAAGCCGCATGGCCGATGCCGACGCAGAACTGGTGGTACGCAGTCAGACAGGTGACCCGGCGGCTTTTGAAGAGCTGGTCCGCCAGCATCAACGCATGATTCATTCGCTCACATTCCGGATGACCGGGTCCGCCGCCGACGCGGAGGACCTCGCGCAAGAGGTCTTTCTGCGGGCGTATGAACAGCTCGCCAGCTTCCGCGGCTCGGCAAAATTTTCGACGTGGCTCTACCGCATCGCCATGAACACGTGCCTCAACTGGAAGCAGAGCGAGGCGCGCCGTTTTCAACTGCACGCCCACGCCGCCGTGGAGATGTCCGCCCGGCATGATGGGGATGATTCAGCTTCCAACCCGCAAGC